>CALIJJ010000095.1 GCA_938017515.1 uncultured Pseudanabaenaceae cyanobacterium | reverse complement strand
GAGATTTTCTCGATGCCGCGATCGCCAAACCCCAGCAACCAATGGCGACTCTCATAGATATCCTGGGCCTCGCGAAACAGATGTGCCACCCGATATTTCCAGGAGAGATTATTGCGAAACTTCTCAATCTCCCGCGTGGACAGTAACCGCTTGTCATAGAAGCTTTGGCGGATTGCCTCCACCTCGGCCACATGGTTGAGCAGAGGCTGCACCACCGCATTGGCCAGAGTAATGATCAGATTCTCCGTGAGCCAAACCAGACGATCCAACGCCTCGGGAGATGCCGGACGATAATCCACCCCGTCAATGGAAACGGGGTGTTCGAGCAACAGTGCGCCCAAAATTGTCTCGGACTGGGGAATCGCCGTGAGAATCGTTTTGGCGATGTTTTGTTGCTCTTGCAAGAGAATCGGCAAAAGCTCAACCGTTTCTCCGTTCAGATTCAAACTGGAATAACGACCCAGAAAATCGCTAAGGGATGCCTGCCACAGATCCAGCAGCAACTCCTGACGCTTTTCCCTCACAAAGTCCATGTCTGGATTGGAGAGGCGCAGGTCCAACAACAGCTCACCAAAACAGCGCAGTACCGTACTGATTAGCTCCTGACGCTTGGCGCTGTTGAGGATGTCGATTTCCAGCGGTTCGTCGGTGCCGTTGAGTAGGGCGGGGGGAATGCGCTGGGCAATGCGTTCGAACAGGATGTTTTGCAACTCTCGGGTGCTGGCACCGGAAAGGGGATTGTCGGTGGTTTGGAGGGCGATCGCCTCAGATGTCGCTAGCACGCCTGGGTTTGAGGGGCGAGGGGCAGTCCCGACAGAAAGGCTGGGGACAGTGGGGGTGAGCGGAACCGAAGAACTATTCTCCAGCTCCCAGGTGTCCGGGACGGAATTATTTTTGGGCACGCCCCCGAGACGATTCAGCAGCCAGCGCGTGGTGCGCAGCTCCCGTTGGCAACCGGCCAGCCATGCCTGGTCCAGCCAACCACTGGTGGGAGATTGGCGCTGTCTCTCTAGGGTGCGCAGTCGTATTTCCACCTGCTGGATGCCAGAACTGATCGTGCGGTTCCAGGGACCAGGGCGATGGTTGTTGCTACTGAGAGGAGTCGCGCTGGACTGGGTGATGGCTTGTTCCGCGTTGGAACCTAAGGTCCAGACCTGTTGGCCTCGCAACACCTGTTGTATCGCCAGGACTAACTCCGCCATGGAGCGTCCCCTGGCCCAGTAGCCATTGAGATTCATGCGCTGGGACCAGAGGTCCAGGCTGGCGGGCTGGTTGTACTCCAGACCCATGACAGGAATGTCGGGTAAGGTGCGGCGAAACTGCCGTAGCGATCGCTCCAATTTGCCCAGTCCTTCGTCGCGGGCCAGGCTGCCTAGGTTAAGCAAGACCAGATCGGGCCGCTGGGCACCGGGTTTGCCGGGGCTGTCGATCAACTGCTCCAGGGCAATGGCCAAATCTGGCTGTACCCAGACTGACTCCACCACCGATTGAGCCTGCAGGGCAGCCTGGAGTCCAAGTCGGAAAATAGAGTCACTGTCGATGAGAACCAGATTGAGCGGGCGATCGGCCATGGGTCCCATCTGCGGGAAATCTAGGGGAAGAATTTTGCTCCCCACACATTAGCATTTTGCCAAAGCGCCCATCCGTTTCTAAGCCGCCGTTTTTAATTCGCCGTTTTTAAGCTGCTGAGAACTCCGGCTGAACCATGCCCGGCTCCGCGACCACGGGACGGGAGAGGCTAACCATGACCGGTGCGATCGCTCTGTGGTGAGGACGGACCGGCTGAGATTGTCTCGGACGAGAGGCATGATCAACTGCTTCAGCCCCTGGCATGGGTCGAGAGGCAACGGGGCCATCGGTGTTTGTGGTCGGTAAAGAGGCCTGCTCAGCTTCGATCAGTAAAGGCAGCTCGCGCAGACCCTGCTTGCGCCAATAATCATTGTCTAGACTGGCCAGCGCTTGGGCATGCTCCATGGCCTGTTGCCAGTTCTGGGCCTGGATCGCCGTCTGTGCCCGCTCATAGAGGGTTTCTCCCTGTTCGCGGACTTCTTGCCAGAGGCTCGATCGCTGTTGGGCCTGGTTCCACAGATCAATTTGCTCTGGAATTTCGGCAATCAGCTTGGCCGATTGCTCCCATTCCCCAGCTTCAAACTCCACCTGGGCCTGACTCCAGACCACAACGCTCCAGTCCTCTAGCAACCGTTGAGAGATGGTGTAGACGGAGCTCTGTTCAGGCCAAGCTTTGAGCTGGCGAATACCCGCTAGAACCTGGCGCGTTTCGCCGGACTGCATTTGTTGATGGATACACTGCAAGCGCTCAAAATCAGCCTGGGACCAGTTGGGCGCTTGGCAGTTGGTGGATTCTGGCACCGCTGCGAGCCAGTTATAGGCAAAGGTTCCGGCAGTGGCTGGTATTGCTAGCAGGAAAAGACTGACTTTTAGCCAGGTCCAGTCCCTGTCTCGCAGGACCTCTAAATGAAGGTCGATCGCTTCAGAGGGAGTGGTTTCTGCTGATTCTGCTCGATTGGTGGCTTCCGTCATCGCTACGGGACCAGACGCTGGGTCCAGTTCAGCGGCCAGTCCAGCGGCCAGTTCAGCAGCCGGTTCAGCGGCAACCTGTGATTCACCTTGTGATCCGAACGGCTGGGCGATCGCCTTAGATACTGTTCCAGTGAGTGCTCCAGAAATCCATTTTGGCGACACCGAACGCCAATTCATTAGCCGATAGCTCATTCCCATCTCCTCCCACCATAAAGATTGCCCGCGCCCTTGCAAGCTTGCCGACGAAAGCCCTGACAAATGTCAGCACTGCTGCCGTTTTCCATTTATCTGAGCCATTGAGTCCGAGCCACTGATCTGAGCCACTGAATCTGAGACTGAGACCCATGGCCTGATGCCAGCTTTTTCAGAATGCTTTGCACGTCGGGCATGGGTCGCTGCATCAGCTGGCGCTGCTTGAGTGGGCTGCAAGTGACTTAGTTTTGAGTAAACTTCATCTTTGTGTTGATTGAATCGGGATAATCCAGGAAATCGTTTACACCTGTTAATTTTGTCTTCGAGCGCTAAAAATTCCGTAGAGATATCACGCCTTTTTCATATTGAGTGGTATTTTCAGCACTGATTTGTGAATTCGGGCGGATCCGTGTTTCTGCCGGTAGAAGTAACTACCCAGATGGGAACTTCACACGGAACTCTCCACACCGACTCTTCACACCGATAAAAATCATGGGCCTGAGCATTTGCCACTGGCTAGAAACCTACGCCTTTCCCCTCGGGTTGCCACAGCAGGGACCTGGGCATTTCGCCAACGCATCGAACACACCAAAACCACCCTCCCTCCAAAACCTCCCCACTCAAAGCATCTCAGCTCAAAGCCGTGCCTCCGAGCAGGTCACATTGCTGCGGGGCATTGCTGCGCGCATTGCCCAGGAAATGGCTTTGAGCCAGTGCCATATTTTTGACGTATCGGTGTTGGCAGAGGTGTTGGAGTTACCCTTTGCCCAGGCCTGGGGCATGCTTCAGCCCCTGTCCCTGGTGACGTCCCAATTGCTACGCCAGCTCAGCCGCCGCCGTCCCCTGCGTCGCAATGAAGGGACCTGGCTGAGTTTTCAAATTGCCTACCTGCGGGCGTTGGACGAGCTGCTGCACCAGGAAGCTCATCTCTTTCGCCCTTGGCTGGATGCGGCCAAAATCCCCCTGACGGCGGCCCAGACCCTCTCTCCCCAGGAGGCGCTCGAAAATGCCTCTTTGGGGTCTTTGATCGAAAATCTGCGGGCCCAGCGACTGACTGATGCCCAGGCTGAGCAGGCCCTGGTCTCTGGCGCCCAGTCTCCCTTGGTGAAACAAATTCGCCAGGTGATGGTGGTCTGGCTGATGTTTAACGGAGCCGAGGAGCGAGAAGCGGAGCTGCTGATTCAGCGGCTGGAGCATGGCTTGGCAGGGCATTTGCTGGCCACCATTGCCGAAAATGCTACGCCCCTGGCCCAGCTACAAAAATTTGTTCGCCTGGGCCACCTCGGCTCCTGGAATAGTCCTGAGGATCCAGAACAGGACTATGAAATCGTCGAAGAGCGCAGTAGTGCCCTGCCCACCATTGAACCCCAGCGAGAGCTGTATCGGGCTCAACTGCTCCAGCAATTGAGTGAACCGCTGCTCGGACAGGTCTTTGGCCTGCAAGATCTCTATGTCCCCCTCATGGGGGAACCCCGTCCCCTGATTCCGCAGTTGCGACCCCGTGAGCCTGCGACCGCCGAGGATGCGCTCACCTGGGCGATTAGCCAACTGTCTCAGCCCCAGACGATTCCCATTATTGAAGCGGGGGCGGGACAGGGAAAAAGCTGCTTTAGCCATCAATTTGCCGTGCGGCTGGCCCAGGATCTCTATCCCACCTGGATGCCCGTTGTGATTTCGCTGCGGGGCTTGCCTTTGGGGGCGACGCTGGAGGAAACGTTGGCTCCGGCGCTGCCTCGGGGTCTGTTCATGGAGCGAGAGAGTTGGCTGTCCGCTCAAAACCCTCCCTGCGTCTTGATTTTGGATGGTTTGGATGAGTTGCCCCTGGGACCGGATGGAGAGGGGCAAATCTCCCAGTTTTTGGCCCAGCTCCAGGCGTTTCAGCGTCGCTACCGCAGTGATTCCAGCCTGTTTGAGCTGGAATTGGGGGCTGCGTCGTCCCGAGGTCCGCGTCACCGCATTTTGCTGACCAGTCAGCCTGCTACGTTTGAGACGCTGCTAAAGGCTCATCCGGAGCTGAATCTGGAGCAACAGTATCGTCGGTTGCGTCTGCTGCCCATGGATCAGCTGCGTCTCAAGAGTTGGTTCCGTAATTGGGCCCAGCTCCAGAACAAGGCGATCGCCCAGTCCTATTTCAATTTCCTCAAAAATGGCGGTGCTTTTCGCAGTAAGCCCCGCGCTGATCAAACCGCTGTGGCGGCGTTGGCCCACTGGCCCTTTACGCTGCTGTTGATGGCGCTGCTCCACCGCGATGGTTTTCTGGATGATCGTATTTTTGAGCTGTCGGCAGAATCGCTCCAATTTGAAATTTATGAGCGACTCAATACCTGGCTCCTGGGGGCCGCCACCGATGCCTATCCCCAACCGGGCATGATGGCTGATCGCTCCCGTAGCGGTCCTTCCCACGCCTGCCGCTCACCGGATGTGGTGGCAAATTTCCTGGCTGGGCGATCGCCTCGGGATGTGCGCCAGCACATTCAAACGGTTGCTTTTCGGGTGTTGCAGAGCGGTCGAGGACAGCTCATCACCCACACTGATCACGCCCCGGCAGAATTGCCCCTGCCCAGTCTCTATTTCCGCGCCCAGTCGCTGGATCGAGACCGCAATGAATTGGGGCTGGAGAAACAGCGGCTGACTTTCTCCAGCCCCAGCCTAGGGGACTATAACTGCGCCGAGGCCATGGCCGATGCGCTCCAGCGGGTGACCCAACGGGTGCAGACTGGCTACGGCGAAATGTTTGTGCTGGAAACCCCGGAGGCCCTGGCTCAGCACCTCTACCAGCTTCTGGGCCATGCGCCGCTGTCCCCTCGCTTGGTCAGCTTTGTTCTGGAGCGGCTGCGGCGGGAACAGCAGCGGGAGTCGCCGGGGGTCTCCTTTGAGGTCTTGAGCGATCGCCTCTACGAGTTCTACCGCTACTACTGTCAGGGCCGCTGGCTCGACGAGGGTCTGCCCCAGGCGGCCTACAAAACCTTCCGAGCCCTAGATAATCCCTTCAGCATGCTCCAGGTGGATGCGGCGGTGGGCTTGAACGTGTTCACGCTGC
Organism: uncultured Pseudanabaenaceae cyanobacterium; assembly: GCA_938017515.1. Lineage (GTDB taxonomy): Bacteria > Cyanobacteriota > Cyanobacteriia > PCC-9006 > JAAUQQ01 > JAAUOP01. The sequence goes on along the minus strand of CALIJJ010000095.1, from coordinate 13,576 downwards.
TCTGTGCCTTTGCCCGGGAGACCGATCGTCCCTTCTGGCCCTGCGGCAATCCGACGACATTGGCCTATAACCCCAACCGACTGCTCCAGCTCATGGGACGCACCGCGATTCTTTCGCCGCTTGCATTTTGGGTCTATGCCCGTCGGCAGTTGGGTCGTCTGCACCTGAGCAAGGCGCGGCTCAACCAGGTCATGCTGGTTGGGGCTGATTTACGCGGGGTGGCCTGTCGTGAAGCTTCCCTGATGGGTAGCAATTTGGAGGGGAGCGACCTCACGGGGGCAGATTTGACCGGCAGCAATTTGCAGCGGGTGAACCTGCGTCATAGTCTTCTGATTCATGCCAACTTCCAAGGCGCTGATCTACGCTACGCGGACCTGACGGGGGCCCATTTGGAACATGTCAATTTGACCAATGCCTGTGTGGCCCATGCCCATATGGATGCCTCGGTGAGTGCGATCGCCCAGCGTTCCGGCGCTTTCTTCTCCGTAACGGAGTATCAGGCCTATCAATCGTTGGTGCGTGCGGAGATGAAGGAATTCTCCGAGGGCGAGGAGACGTTGGAGCATGGACGGCAGGGGAGCGATCGCCCGAAACTTCAATCTGAATCCCCTGCCCATGGTGGAGGCCATTCCCCTCGTCCCGTCCCGCCCATGTCTTCGACCCAATCGGGCTCGACGTTCGGCGTGTCGGACACCTTGAATGCTTCTGCCAGTGCTTCTTCTGCCAGTGCGTCTAACACCTTGGAGGGACCCGATCTCGTTGGGGAGACGATTGGTGGAGACGAGCTATCGAACGAACCGGAGGCTGTGACCGCGGCCTACGATTTTTCTGAACAGGTTGATGTTGAGAATTTTGCTGGTTCTCATCGTGCCAGGAGCCCCCAGCTAGAGCCTGAGCCGCTAAATTATGACGAGACCCAGGCTCTTGGGGAACCGTTGTCCCAAGAGCTGGCTGAACCGGAATTGGGGGGAACCCAGAGGCTGAAGTCTGTGGATGCAACGGACGAAACCATCGCGCTTTAGCGTGCTTTGATTCGTGTGCTTTGATTAGCGTGCTTTGACAGGGGGTGATTGCATTCGTGACTTAAAAACGGAGCAGCCCGAAAAAATCCCGCGTATCCGACATCATCATGGATACGCGGGATTTTTCGCCTTGTCTTTTTCCTTTTATTTTTCTCTCGGCGCCGAGTATGCTTCTGCGTCGTCAGATTTTTGAACCGAAATGTTGCGCAATGTTGCGCGCGTTAATTTTATTAAACGATTTGCGAATCTAAAAGCTCAGTTACCTATACTGAGAACCTAATCACTCAATACGCTTTGATTGCTTCGCGATCGCCTTGATCCCCATCGATTCGGGGTGCGATTGCATCACAAAGCGGATGAAATTAACCCTAAACAACTTAAGAACTGCGAGGAACTTACTGTGGCTTACACCGAGAGTCAGTCTATCAATCATTCATTTCAGTTTCTTTGGCTGAAGAGCTTTCTGATGTGGGCCTTTGCCCTCACCATTTGCATGGTGGTCATCGGTTTCCCTCTGCTCATCCTGGTGGTCTCCGTCACCTCGCTTATGGCTGTGACGCTTCAGTCCGTCCTGCCCATGAGCGCTGTTCTCGTGGTCACTGCGGCGATTACCGGTATTCACCTGCTGGGCGTTTTGCTCGCCTCCGCGGTGCTGACGTTCCAAGGGATTCACCCCCAAGACGTCAAGTGGTTGACCTGGCTGAATGGCGATGCAGCGGAAAGCAATGCTTCTGTGTACGCATCTTGCCCCCTCACCTGCGAAGTTGATTCGAGTCTCTAAGTCTCGCTTTGATTTGCGAATTGCCTCTGTGCAAGCTCGTTAACGCTTAAGGCTTCGACAGTTCTTACTGGAAATATTGATTCCACTTACAAGGAGGTAGCAATGCGCTACCTCCTTTCTTGTTTTAAGGCGTTAGCAGCCAGTTTTGGGGCAGGGAGGATGCGTTTACGAAGGAAAAACGGGCATTCCTTATTTCTGAGAGAGATGTAACGCAATGTATTGCTGGTTAGCGACTGTCCAATTGATGTGACAAACCATGTAACAAGACGTGAAATCGGGCACAGTAGCATGAGTAAGAATATTTATGTTGGTTTGTGATGTCCTCCCAGCCCATTCGCGTCTGCATCACCCTCGGCACTCGGCCGGAGGCGATCAAATTGGCACCCGTTATTCAGCACTTTCAGCAGGATCCAGGCTTTGAAACCTATGTCGTGCTGACGGGGCAGCACCGCGAGATGGTGGCCCAAGTGATGGATTGGTTTGGGCTCAGTGCAACCCATGACCTCGCGATCATGCAGCCGGGGCAAACGTTGACGGATATTACCTGTCGAAGTCTTCAGGGGCTGGAGAAACTCTTTCAAGAGATTGCCCCCCAGATGGTGATTGTTCAGGGGGACACTTCCACGGCCTTTGCCGCTGCCCTGGCCGCGTTCTATCAGAAGATTCCCGTTGGCCATGTGGAAGCTGGTCTGCGTACCGACAATATATTGAATCCCTTTCCCGAAGAGGCGAACCGACGCCTCGTGTCTCAGATCGCTCAACTGCACTTCGCGCCGACGGAGTTGTCGGTGAAGAATCTAGAAAAATCGGGCCTGACGGGCAACATTCACCAAACGGGCAATACGGTCATTGATGCCTTGCTGACGGTTGCGGCCCAGAACCCTCCCTGTGCCATCGACGGTCTGGATTGGGAGCGTCACCGGGTGATTCTCTCCACCGTGCATCGCCGCGAAAATTGGGGGGAACCGTTGCAGCAGATCACGACGAGTATGCTGCAAATCCTAGATAAGGTACCCGACGCTGCGCTGCTGCTGCCGCTCCACCGCAATCCGGTGGTTCGAGACCCCTTGAAGGCTGCCCTGGGTGAGCATCCCCGCGTGTTTTTGACCGAGCCTCTGGACTATCCCAGCCTGGTGGGGGCGATGCAGCGCTGCACCATGCTGCTGACGGACTCCGGCGGTATTCAGGAGGAGGCACCTGGCCTGGGAAAACCGGTTCTGGTGTTGCGCGAGACGACGGAACGACCGGAGGCAGCCATGGCCGGAACGGCCAAGCTCGTGGGGACGGACCCGGCCCAAGTGGTGCCGGAGACGGTGAAGCTCATGACCGATGCCGATGCCTATGCTGCCATGGCCACAGCGACGAACCCCTTTGGAGATGGCAAAGCGACCCAGCGCATTGCGGCGTTGGTGAAAGACTATTTCCAAGCGTGAAATTGGCTTGGATGGACTACAGGCTTGGACGAACCGCGATGTTGCACGAATCGCGTTTTAGAAACAGAGCGGTTCAGAAACATCAGGATCTGAACCGCCGCAGGATGAAGACTGTAGGTGACGAGTGTAAATTTTTCTAGATCTCTGAGGTTTTTGAGTCCTCACAGAATTTTCCTGGGTACCCTCTTGGAAATAGACTCAATCACCGCGTCAAATCACGACCGAGCATTTCACAGCAGGGCACTTCGCGCTGCAGGAGATCAATAACGGTAACGGGGCATTCAACTCCCGCGATTCCTGTTAGACTTTATGCTCCTGTGGCGGCCGATGTTGGAATTGCCACAGTTATGGTATGGAAGCGCTATTCTTGAGATCAGAGGAGATAGTGGGGAAGCCACGATGAAAAAATCTAAGGCGATCGCGTTGGCCAGCCTTGCGGCTCTGACGCTTGCAAGCTGCAATAAGACTCCGGACGAGACCGCGGTTGATCCCGTTATCGATCCTGCCACTCCTGACCCCGCTGCGGTAGAGGGTAATACCGTTGCAGTTGAGCCTGAAGCGGGTAAGGAAGAAGACGCGATATCAACTTCTTCTTCGGTTTTCACCACTGGTGATGGAGTTGTCATCACCCAGGCAGATGCTGAGACTCAGATTCCTGGCCTGATTCCCTCCACTGACCCCAATCTGCGGGTGAAGGCCGTGGGACAAGGTCGCCAGGATCCCTTTAGTGGTCGGGTTGTTCTTGTTCGTCCGCTTCCGCCCGATCCCGAGGTGATCGAAAATACGAATTTTGCGGTTCCAAACGGTGCGTCGGTTCCCGCCAGTACCTTTATCGCAGCGAACCCGAGTGGTGGGGCGGTGCGTGGCGGCGGTGGCACAACGGATCGTGGCGGGAACGCCTCGGCCCCCGTTTCAACGACGACGCCTCGCAGGGGGGGATCCTCTGGTGGTTCTTCCGGTGGTAGTGGTGCAACCGTGGCTCGCGGTGGCGGTTCTTCTGGTGGCTCTTCTTCCCCGAGTGTCGCGACTTCTTCTGGTAGCTCCAGTGCTGCGACGTCGTCTGGTAGCTCTGGTGGTGGCTCTTCCGCTGCACCTCAAATTGCGGCGGGTCCCAGCAATCTGCCTGACCTGACGCCTCGGGAGCCCATTCCTGACCCGACCTTGGCCCGTGCGGTTGAGGTGACTGGTGTTATCCAGGTGGGTTCTAGCTACCAAGCGATCGTCAAGGCACCTGATGAGCCGACAAGTCGCTATGTCAGTGTTGGTCAGCGTCTGTCCAATGGTCGTGTGCTGGTCAAGCGCATCGAATCCAATGGGTCTGAGCCGGTGGTCATTCTTGAAGAGAGTGGCGTTGAGGTTGTCCGTGCCATTGGCGCATCCGGTGATGGTGCCCAGGAAACGGCAGCACTACCGACGCCCGCAGCGTAGATTTAGGCTTGTGGGTCTGGCTCAGACAGCCAGACCCAATTTCTTTAGAGATTACGATTGGAGCTGCTTCCTGAATGGGGAGCAGCTTTTTTATGTCTGCTTTTTAAGGTTTGCCTTTCTTATGTCTGCTTTTTAATAACTGCCTATTGTTGGCAATGCGGACAGTAATGGGATGAGCGTCCTGCTAACTTTGTGCGCTCGATGGCAGTGCCACAGCGGCGACAGGGTTCTCCCGTGCGGTTATAGACCCAGGCCGCTTCACCATAGTTGCCGTTGGTGCCTTTAATATCGCGAAAGTCACTGAACGTGGTGCCTCCAGCCCCGATGCTCTCCCGCAGTACCTGCACGATGGATTGGTGCAGCAACGCAACCTTGGCTTGACTGATGCGGTTGGTGGGTGTGGTGGGACGCAGACCACTCATGAATAGAGCTTCATCAGCGTAGATATTGCCCACGCCTGCAATGAGGCGCTGGTCGAGCAGGGCATTTTTGATCGGACGGCGGCTCTTTTGGAGTTTGTCGCGGAAATAAGTGACTGAAAAACCGTCGGAGAAAGGCTCTGGGCCAAGACGTTGGAGCCCGGTAACAATAGAGTCACGGGGGGTTGCTGGCGGAACCCACCACATTTGGCCAAAGGTGCGTGTATCGACGAAGCGGAGTTCGCGATCCCCGCCAAAAAATGTTCTGACCCGGGTGTGTTTTTGTAGGTCCGCTTGCCGTGACAGCCAGAGCAATTGGCCGGTCATGCGCAGATGCACTCCCCACCAACCGCCGGAGGCTGCTTCTTCGGGGGCATCTGTTCGGCGTAGTTCTGCCAGCAGATATTTGCCCCGGCGTTCCCAATTGTGGATGACGCAACCCGTTAATCCCCGGAGGAACTCGGGGGACTCAGGGGGATAGGCAACGGTGCGATCGAGCAGAACCTCGCCCGCTTCAATTTCGATATTGCGAGTCGTGGCATTGAGTCCCAGGCGGACGGTCTCAACTTCGGGTAGTTCTGGCAAGGTGATGCAGGGAGTGGCAGATTACTTTGATGAGTCTACCCAATGGATGCGCACAAAGTGGGCGGAGCGACCCCAAAAATCAACCGTCTGGGTGACCTGAACCAACTGTAAATTGTGGGGCATGGCAGTGGTGAGATTTTCCTGGCACCAGGTCCCTATGTCGGGGGCAAGCAGCCGAGCCGCAGCGGCGGAGAGGCCGAGTCCGGCGATTTGTTCTAGGGGACGTTTGGGGAGCAGGCTGGAGAGGCCCAGGGCAATGCCGCTGGTCAGGAGGAGCTGAGCTGCGGCATTGGTGCCACAGCGGGGATGAATGGCGAGGTGGCTGTCCCCTGCCTTGAGGCGATCGAGGGCTGTGGTGGCGGCCCACTTGATTCGAGCCGTGGTGGCGGGTCCGTACAGATAAAAGCCGTAGTGGGTGGAAAGACCACTGAGGCGACCATCGTCTTGCAGCTGGGGATAGCGTGTGGATTCGGTGGAGATTTCGGGATGGTTACTCAGGAGCCAGACCGTGGCATGCTCCAGGGCATGGACCTGGCGCAGGGCTTCGATTTCCTGGAAACCGGGCAGGTTGAAAATGTCCTGGGGAAAAAATGTTGTGTTGGACTGAAAATCGTTTGCTCGAAATCGTTGGGTTTCTCTGGGGGCGGTGGTTTGGCGGTTATCTGTCTGGGGACGAGGGCGATCGCGCATCGCGCCCGGCAAGCCCGGGGACTGATGACGAGTGGATGGCGTGTGTGACGGTCGCTGATAGGTCATGGCCCTAGGTCTCGACTTTGAGGGATGAGTCTGAAGGAATTTTGTCTGCTTATTTGCCTCTGTCTGAATCTAAGACTTAGGCATGCAACCTATTATCAGCGCGAATTTTCAGGGGGATTGGGGTGACTTAGGAAAGCTTATTGGGTTGATACAAGATGATGCGATTGCCCTGGGGATCATAGGCGTAGACCTCTTTGCCGTGGGAGGCGATCGCGACCTCTCCCATGGGACAGTGCCAGGTTTTGAGCTGGGCGATCGCCGCGTCCAAATCGGTGAGCTTAAGACAAATGCTCATGGGACTAAGCTTGGCCTGGGAAAATTCTGGCTGCTGGTCGGGCTTGGGGGGAAACAAAGCAATGCAGAGATTGGGCAGCTGAAACTCGGCATAGCGATCGGCCTGAAAAGGCTCAGGCTCTTGTTGGAGCAACTGACGATAGAACGTCACCATTTTCGAAAAATTTGGAGTGGCAATGGCCAACAACCCACTTCCAATGTCCATGATTTTTTGCTCCTGATTTTTTGTTCTCGTGATGAAGACGTTGCTACAAGCAGCCAGAGCAATTGTAAAACTGTCTATCGGAACGTAATTCACATCAGAAGGCTATGCCAAGGTAGACCTAGCCAATATGGATTTTATCTAGATCTTGTAGGATCTCAGGGGTACGCATGGCTTCGGAAAAATTTCGCCGTCAGCTCCGACAGGAAGCCGAGCTGTGGTGGAAAGAAGAAATAATTGATGCTTCCCTCTACGAAACGCTGTCCCAGCGTTACCAGTTTGCCGGTCTTGAAGGCGAAGCGAGCAACCGCTTTTTAGGGATTTTGCTGGGGCTGGGAGCTGTGCTTTTGGGCTTGGGGGCCATTACGTTTATTGCGGCCAACTGGCAGGGTTGGAGCCGGGTCATTAAGGTCAGTGTTTTGCTGAGTGGCTTGGTGGGGGTCAATACCCTGGGCTTCTATCTTTGGCGCAGCATTGGCGCCAGTCGAGCCGCAGGCAATCGCCGCCGCTGGGGCCATGCGCTGCTGATTCTAGGTGTGTTTATCCTGGGCGCGAATTTGGGATTGCTGCCCCAGATGTTCCATCAGGGTGGCCCTGTTGCTGTCCTATTTTTGCTTTGGGGGACCTGTGTTGCCTTGATGGCCTACGGGCTGCGGCTGACATCTCTGGGATTCATCTCACTGGTGCTGTTGATGAGTGGCTACTTCAGTGGGTTTGGTGCGCTGGAAAGCCCGAGCTTGGATGTGAGCCTGTGGTCCTGGGTGAGCTACTTCATGCCGTTGGTGATTGTCGGAATCTTCCTGCCCTTGGCCTACTGGTGCCGGTCCCAGGTGATTTTTGGACTGGGGGCGATCGCCTTTGTGATCACGTTCAATCTCAACCTGTTCTGGAGCAATGGGTTTTGGCGGGAGCTGTGGCCGAGTTGGCTGTTGGGCAGCTTAGTGTTTCTTTGCCCGGCGCTGCTTTGGGCCTTTGATCGGGATATGTGGCAGTTGTCGGGGGTGTGGCGATCGCGCCGTGCCCAGCTCGCCAAAGGGAGCGTGGCTTTGCAGCAGAATTTTCGGGCGATCGCCCGCGTCATTGCCATCATCTTGCTCTGTTTTAATCTCTATGCCTTTTCGTTCCACACGGTTTGGCAGGGCTCATCCCAGGACGATTTCTATGGCACCTTTGCTGCCTTTGATACCTGGACCTGGGCAATGCTTGCGGATGAGGTGCTGTTATTGCTGGGAGCCATGCTGGGCTGGATGGCGTTGCTGAAGCAATTTCCCGGATTCAGAAAAATTCAGTTGCGGGCGCTGAACAGCGCCATGGTGTTGCTCTTGATCGCGGTACCCGTGGGCCTCTATTGCTATGCCGAGCTGGTGCAGCCGTTGCCCATCGTTGCGCCCTACGTGCTGAATATTTTGCTGGCATTGCTGGCGATTGGTTTGATTCGCGATGGCTTGGCCGAGGGCTCGCGCAGCTTCTTCTGGTGCGGCATGGTGGTGCTAGTGCTCGATATTTTGACCCGGATGTTTGAGTACGATACGGCGCTGATGCTGAAGGCGTTGGCCTTCACGTTGTGCGGGATTGGTGTCTTGATCGCGGGAATCTGGTTCGAACGAAAATCCCAGGCTAGACCTGCGCGCAAGCTGTCTGATGCCCCTGCGTCCTAGGTTTTTGATGTTTTGTTCTGAGCCACAGCCGTTTTGAATCACAGTTCCTAAAATCACAATTCCAATCACAACGCCACTCCAACCACAATGCCTATGTCTTCTGCTTCTGAACCTATCCAACCCCGCCCGCCCAAGAACTCTCCTCAAAATCCCTCCCAGGCTTCATCGATGCCCTCGGTTATTGATGCAGAGTTTATTGAGCCTGAATTGATTGATGCTGAGCTGGTTGAACCGGGACGCCAGCCTCGTCGTGCTGCGGAGGAGGAGATTCCTGAAAACCTTCGCCTGGATCCTGTTCCCCTGGAGCCAGTACCTGTGGGACCGACCCGGCCTGATCCTGCGCCTACGCCGATTCGGAAGAAACGGGTGCCAGGCTGGCGATTTTGGCTGCCGATGATGTTGCAACTGGGATTGATTTTGCCGGTGCCGTTGCGCAATGCCTATGTCGCAGTTGCCGGAGAAACCATTGTCTTGGAAACGATGGCGGTGGATCCCTATGATATTTTTCGAGGCTATTCCCAGACGCTGGCCTACACCATCACGGATCCAGATGTGTTTGAGGCATTACCGGGCTATGAGATTGTCGAGCGGCTGGAACGTTCGCCTGAAGCGCCCCTGGCTGAGGCTGAAGATGAATCTTTTTATGTGCTGATGGAGGCTCCGGTTTCCTCGGCCGAGTCAGATGCCGCTGCGACGCTCGATACGACGGTTTCGCCGCCGGTTTGGAAGCCGGTGGGAGTGACGCGCGATCGCCCAGAGACTCTCCCCAACAACCAAATTGCCCTCCACGCCACCAGCAACGGCAACGCTATTCTCTATAACCTAGAGCGCTATTACATGCCTGAGGATCGGCGAGATGAGATTAATCAGACGGTGCAGGAGTTGCAGAGCAGTGAGATTGGCGAGGTGAAGTTAGAGGCCAAGGTGGATCGTTTTGGCAAGGCGATTCCGGTGGGACTGTGGTTGGGCGATCGCCGCTATCAGTTTTAAAGACCTGTCAATTTGTTGTTTGCAATTCGTTGTTTGCAATGGGCCTCTTGCACGAAATCTAAAGCCGCCCCCATCCCCTTGCCCCCAATTTTGGGGGAAGGGGAGCTTGAAAGTCCCTCTCCCACGCTTGGGAGAGGGATTTAGAGAGAGGGCCAGCAGAGTGATGCAAGAGGTCTATTGCTTTACATGGGATGATATCGAAATTGTCTTTGCCTATTTTGGGGCTCCAACTGCATAGACCCAATCAGCCGTACCAAGAAGAGTAAGTGGACTGTTAGCCTTGGATTTGAGGACAGCTTACGCTTTCAGTCCATTGTCTTTTTTACAGACGGGACACTCAATTATGGCGACAATTCCTCGAGAAAATCTATCGGCATGGGATGTGGTGGAGACGATACCTCCAGGGGATTTTTCCACCGCATCTCAGTGGTTTGAAGCACGGCCACCCGTTCCCCACGCCACTCCTTCTTCTTCCGAAACAGACTCTACAACGACGAAAACAGCCCGTGAACTGGAATGCCTGCGGGAATTGCAAGCTCATCACAGCTTCTGGAACAATGCGTTGTTTCGAGCATTTCAATCGGGATATTTAACCCCGGATGATCTGCAATTTATTTTTGGACAATACTCTTTCTACTGTCGGAATTTTACCCGCTACTTAGCAGCGCTAATGGCGAATACTGACAATGATTTGCATCGCGCACAACTCGTAGAAAATCTATGGGAAGAAAGTGGGGCCGCAGAGGTGAGCCAGCGTCATGCCGAGCTATTTCGTCGTTTTTTAACGCAAGGGCTACAGCTGGCATTAGACGAACTTTCCCCTGCGGCGGTGACTCAAGTTTTTGTCCATGAAGTGCTGTCATTTTGTTCGCGATCGCCTGCCTGTGAGGGGGCTGCTTTTCTGTCCCTCGGAACAGAAAGTCTTGTTCCTCGCATGTACGAAATTTTCCTGCAAGGGCTAACATCTGCTGGAATTCCTGAGCAACACCTGACATTTTTTCAGCTTCATATTGCTTGTGATGATGAGCATGCCATTACCCTGGAGCAGATGATGCTGTCCCACGCCGATGAACCAGACTGGTTTGTACGATGCCAGCGTGCGTTAACGATGGCGCTCGATTTACGCGAACAGTTTTTCGAGGGGCTTTATCAGCAGCTTCAGGTCCATCGCATTCAGCTGAAGCTTGAGCGTATTCAAGCCCGGAAATCCCTTGCGAGCGATCAACAGCAAGGACCTCATCAAACCCTCAAGTACGGCATGCATGAATCGGGGACTCCCCTCTATGAAAATCAGCTCAAGCGAGGTCTACAAGATATTGACTTCCGGGTTGAACGGCTAGAGATTCCGTCTGAAGTTCTCGATCCAAGGCTAGTTTGCATTGCGCCTCATAAAACGAACGAGCGGCATCGCCATGCCCATGAAGCCTTATTCCTGGTGAAGCAGGGGCAAGGGATGGTTTGGATTGATCAAGAACAATTTTCTGTGGAAGTGGGCGATATTGTTTTTGTCCCTCGCTGGGCTGCTCACCAGGTCAAAAATACAGGTGAAACACCGTTCCTTATGGTGGCAATTACGGACTTTGGCCTGACCCGTCAGGCATTCATTGGTCACTATTTGGAAACGGCACGCATGAATCAGAATCGCGATACTGATTATGCTGACCCATTGTGATCACCATGGCTTGATATCGAATCCTCACAAAACAATAGACCAGTGAGAAATGTGATGAAAATCCAAGAGTTTTGGCGACGACGCTCGAAGGCTCAGCGTCGATTTCATCAAGTGTACTTACCACAAGCTCAATTGAACCACGCTAACTTAAGTGGTTTGGACTTTCGTGGTGCTTGCCTATCCCAGGCCAGTCTCATTTGGGCAGATACGAGTGGTGCTACCTTTGCAGAGGCCAATTTGCGTGACAGTGTTGCTATCTGGAATCAGGGACTCTGGGCAGTCCTGACGGGAACCGACTTGAGGGGAGCCGATTGGAGTTGTGCCAATCTTACGGCAGCCCATTTGACCCAGGCCAATTGTGCCCAGGCTAAATTGCTTGGGGGCAATTTATCAGAGGTTGTGGCGCGAGATGCCTGCTTCGATCGCGCCAATCTCTGGGGAATTTGGGCCCAACGGGCAGATTTTAGCGGTGCCTCTTTTACCCAAGCCGATCTGACGGATGCTTGTTTACAGGGATGTGTGCTGGAGAAAGTGGATTTGCGCAACGCAATGTTGAAGGGCGCTGATTTACGAGGTGCAAATTTGCATGGAGCCGTCTTGTGTGGAGCAGATTTGACGGGGGCAAATTTGGAGGCAGCAAACTTGGACCAAGCCGATCTGACAGGAGCTTGTTTACCCGAGGGGTATGTGCCAAAACGGCGTGCCAAGGGTCGCCAGCGCGGCTGGGAAACGAGCCTGGAGTTGGCGGGGGGGCTCGCCTGAGGTGGAATAGAGGTTGAGCGAACTCGGGCTCAATGTGTCTTTTGCGGTGTGTCTTTTGCGGTGTGTCTTCTGCGATGCTGCTATGCAGTTTGCTGGGCCGCATTGCCTGACTTAGCCCAATAAATCCCGGTGAGTACCACCGCAAAACCCATCCAGGTATTCATTCCCAGGGGCTCGGTCAAAATCAGCCAAGCCAGCAATGCCCCAACCAAGGGTTCCAGCATCATAAACAGTGAGACAAAGCTGCTGGAAAACTGCTTCATGCTGTTGGCGAGCAGGCGATGTCCCAGACCTTCGCTGACCAATCCCAGGCCGATGACCGCAAGCAGGGCCGTGATTGTGGTTGGGAAGAGTTGTCCCTCGGTGAGCAGCGCGAGAGGCAGCAAGATGAGACTGCCTGTGGCACAGCGCCAGAGCAGAATTGTTTTGGATGAAAAGCGGCTGCGGAGTTGTTCCACCACTAGAAAATAAGCACCGCGAAAGGCCGCTGAGGCGATCGCGCACAGATCCCCCACCAGCAATCCCCCTTCCCCGCCCAAATCATCCAGTCCTAGGGCGATCGCCCCGACCAAGGCAATCCCCATGCCAATCAAGAAACGGTGGTCAAACCGCTTGGACAAAAATAGCCAGCCGCCCAGACTGGTGAAAATGGGGGTCAGGTTGCCCAGCAGCATGCATTTGGCCACCGTTGTGTGCTGCAACGAAATGGCCGTGAGCACCATGGCCCCAATGCCGAACACCCCGAGGCTCGCCAAGAGAAGCCACTGCTGAAGGGTCGTGGCTTTTGGCGAGGCGGTGGATTCATTCTTGGAAGCGGCGGAGAAGGCCTGGGCAATGAGCTGACTGGGCCCAAACATCAGCACAAACAGGAACAGGCGATTGAAACTGGTGGCATTGGCTCCCAACTCTGTCTCGCTGAGGCGCACTAGGATGGGCGTGGTCGCAATGGACAAGACGGCGATGCTAAGGCTGAGGAAAGCCAGAGAGCGACTAGAATGCTTTCGCCAATTCGTCGCGAGCTGGGAGGAGAACATAGGCTCCGGAGAATGCACAACAAAACTTGATTTCACTATTCCCTAAATTACGTTTTCCTCTGCAAAATTTCCCTGGGTCGCAGGGGGGATTCGGCAGAGAATGGCCTCTTTCTTTGGATCGATGGGGCTGACTGGTGTCCATCGTCTGGTGCCCACAGTGATGTTGCAGTCATGTTGCTGAGGCCAAGGCTGTGGGTTTGTTTGGCGAGGTTGACCGCCTGTCCAATGCATCTGCTGGAGCAGCCTAGTACCATAGAGGAATAATAAACTCAGATAATTTCTCACCAACGCCCTATGGATTTTGCAGGCATGAATCTGGTCGGCCTAGAGAATCTTCTCGATAACACCTCCTTTGCCATTCTGTTCATCACTCTGCTGGTGTACTGGGTGGGGGCGGCGTTTCCGAAGCTGTCGATTCTGAATAGTTTGGGGACGGCAGGGATGGCGATCGCCAATCTCACCATCGCTGCACTCCTGGCCTGTCGCTGGATCGAAGCGGGCTATTTTCCCATCAGCAACCTCTACGAATCGCTGTTCTTC
>CALIJJ010000094.1 GCA_938017515.1 uncultured Pseudanabaenaceae cyanobacterium | reverse complement strand
GATATAAGCCTGACTGAACTCCGGCTGGAAACTCTTTGCGCCATCGGTCAATAAGCCTAGAAAAGCTCGGATATCGACCGCCGTTAACAATTGGTAATGGATTTGATGTTGCTGGGTGCGACAGCAATCTGATAAGTCGATCAGAGATTATGCTTTCTTGAATTGCAATTGCCTCCAAAAAAAAGTGGTTTTCCTGAGCAGATTTAATGCGTGACCATGCTTCACGATATGCCTCATATTTATTGACATTTCCTGAAATCTCAGTCGATAGACGTTCACTTTTTCTTAAGTTCATACACTTTCTTCTGTTTATTAAATATTGCTATTAATACACACCCTTTGGAAAACAGTGGATGCCTAACTACCAATTAGGCTGAATTATGTCAGCCTATCTCCCCCAGCGAGGGCGTTATGCCGACTTTCATTCTGCCTATCCACCCAAATTAGAGTGTTATGCAGAACTGAATTGGCATAACATCCCAAACCGTTACGTTAGGCCAACTGAAACCATGCATAAGATCCTACACCAGGGCATTATGCCGAACGGACCTTTATTTTATTATCTCTTCCCTCATCATTGCCACTGGTCCGCCAACGCGGCCAAACGCCCTCCCCAAAGAGCACCCGCGTGGGTGATGTGTGCGATCGCTCCATCCGGTTACAACCAAATAAAGCCCTCCAGTAACCGCCTTAAGCATCTAAGACCCATGCACACCAACACCGCCACACCAACCCGCTCCCAGTCACTCCCCGCCGCAGACCTGCGCACCTTCCGTCAGCCCAACCTCCAGGACATCCCCCCCGACCTCGTTCCCACGGTCCTCACCATGCGGGAATTGTTTGGTGCACAACTCCCGGCCGATATAAGCTACCAAGCGGCCCCCGTCTCAGACCCAGCCCTGCGCCCCATGGTCTTCCGCACCAATTACGATGAAGGCTACTGCGGTCACTTCTCACTCCCCAATGGAAACGGCATTGCCGCTGACTTTACCCAGGTCATCAAGCAAGACAATCCCCTCGACTTCATTCAAACCCACCTGACCTTCGGCTCCCACGAATCCAGCAGCCCTTCTCCCCAAGGCGACTCCCAACAAAAGGAATGGGTCATCTTCGGCCCCGGTCTCAATACCCTCCATGCCATTAAATCAGGCTGGGAAAACGAAACGACAACGCCACAACGCCTCGCGCATTACGTTCGTATTCTCCAAACTCCCATGAGCCAGATGCACCTGGGGACAGATATGGATCAGGGCGCAGCCATTATTCCCATCTCCCCTTCCCTGCGGCAGTTGCTCGAACAAAACCGTGGTGCCCTAGAAGCCGCTGGCTTAATGCCCCAACTCCAAGCCAAGACCGCCAGCTTTCATCCTCGCCAGCGCGATCGCCTCGAAGCCCTCCTCTCCCAACAGGGCTTTGCCCGCCCCCTCTTCCAACGCCATGCGGTGCGCCTGTTGCAGCTCAACGAAACCTACCAATATCCCATGGTATGGATGGTCTACAGCCGTGCCACCGGAGAATTCAGTGCTGCACTGCGTTACTACATCGCTGACTACGTGGCGCGTTACCTGGCCCGCCATCCCGAGCAATCCAAGGCCATGGCTCAGCAAGCCGCGGAACAGCAGTTGCGCCAACATCTCACCGTTGTCACCATCGGCAATTCCGATCGCCTGTGGCCCGATGGTCCCGCCTATGTGCACTACTCGGCTTTGAGCGATCGCCCCGAAGGCGGCACCGATCCCCTCACCCAAGATTTTGGCGTCCATAAATATGCCCCGGATGGAGCAGGCAAAGACGCCGTTTTCCTCCATGTGGACGGTCTCTTTTCTGGATTTGATGCCCACAACTTTGGCGCATCGGGGGCAGTCAATCTCAAACTGGTCATGGACTTAAACCAGTGCCAAACCTATCGTCAGCTCTGGGAAAAGGCTCAGGCAGGAGCATTACAGCGTCCCACCTATGAGCAAATTGCGGCTCAAGTGACCCTCACCGACGGAGCCGGTTGGCTTTGGGATGAGCGCTCGGCCTGGAATGGCGTTCACCTACCCAGTCGCCACGAAGCCACTCAAATCCTCAGCCGACGCTAGGGAACAAGGATTGGATGCCGATCCCGATAGTCAGTTGGGGTCGGCATCCAATCCTTCAGATCTGTCCTTCAGTTCTCTATAAGACGCACCAAGGGCATCTGAGAGTGCGGGATACGCGCCCCTACGGCATTCCTTATACCTGAAGACGAAGGTTGTTCTGTTGCTGGGCGATCGCCTGGTCATGGAGTCATACACCGGCTGATTCATACAACCCATGGCATGCTCCCATGGAAGCATTTTCGACTCTCATCAAGGCCCAATAAAGGCTGAGCAAGGAAAAATAATTTCAGCCCAGAACTGCCGCCGCGGTTCCCATCCCTCGCCAAATTGCATTAAGATATGTGAACGTATCGCTCATTTTGTACAGTCTTCCGGGGAACTTCCATGGGTAATTCACGCGGTTTCGGTCCTCCCAAAGAAAAGCCCAAGGTTTCCAAGCGGGCCCAGGAGCGCGCCAAGGCCGGGAAGCGCATGGACAAAATGAAAGCCCAGGGCATGCCTGAGTTCGAGGTCTACATGCGGATCCAAGGCAAAGCGAACTGGGTTCCCGTGGGAGCCATCACCGTACCCCGCTCCAACCTCGTCAGCCGAGCGATTTACTCCAACGAAGAGCAGCTCCTCGAAGCCGCCTTCCGCATGGCACCCCTGCTGAAGAAATACCGCGACACCCTCGACTATGGCTATCGCCTCAAGGGTGAGAAAGACGACGAAATCGAACTCGCCAAGAAGCCTGGACTGGTCAAAGGCAGCGCCCTTGGGGACACCATTGCCCAGCTCGGTAAGTCCGTCACTGGACTGTTTGGCAAAAAGAATCAGGACTAGCCTACGCCTGTCCCGATGGGTGAAACGCTAACCCGCGAAAACAAACGCAATAACTACCGCAGCAGCAGCAACAAATTGCTTTGCAGCCGGAGCCGAGCAGAGTACGCTCAAATGAGGCTCCGGCTTTTGTTTAGGTTTATTCTTCATGTCCTGGTTCAGACCTCTGATCACCCTCCTGTCCGTCTGGGGTGCCATCATCATCAACGCGGTTAGCAATCAATATCCCCCCAACGGCGAAAGCGTTGCAGACCTATCCAATAACTTTTTTGCCCCGGTTCTGATCATCCCCAAGAGCTACGCTTTTGCTATCTGGGGACTCATCTATATCGGCCTCATCGCCCTCAGCTTTTATCAGCTTCCGGCCGCGAAGCACCGAGATCCCAAGCTGAATCCGACAACCTATTTCCTTGTTTTGGCCAGCTTGGCCCAGTGCCTGTGGGTCTACCTGTTTCTCACGCGTCAATTTGGCCTATCCGTGTTGGCCATGGGCGAGATTTTGGTTTTTCTCATGGGCTTCTATCTGCGCCTGAGAACCCCAAAGGCGACTCAGCGAGTTACAGCCTCAGAGCGCTGGTATCTCTATCGACCCATTAGTCTTTATATGGGCTGGATTAGCGTTGCAACCATCGTCAATGTTGCCAGCATGCTCCATGCCTGGGGCTGGGACGGTGGTATTTTCTCGGCACCCGTTTGGACCGCCATCATGATGTCTGTGGCGGCGTTCTTGGCCCTGCGACTGCTGGTGCGGTTTGGAGATGTGGCATTTTTAGGTGTGATTGTGTGGGCCTTGGTGGCGATCGCCCTCAAGCACCTCACCATTCCCATCATTGCCATCACAGGCTTTACCCTCTCAGGGCTATTGCTTCTGCTGGGTCTGCTGCAAATGCGGCAACACCGCCTTCCCCAGCGGTCCCAGGGCTGACCCGGATCAGGCCGGGAATCGTCTGCTCCCACAGGCCCAATGCCAGAACATCCGAGACCGCGTCAAGCCCAGAGCCAGTCAAGCCCAGGGCCAATCAAGCCCAGAGCCAGTCAAGCCCAGAGCCAGTCAAGCATCAATGCAGCAGCCATCGGCCCCCGACCATCGCCCCAAGACCGATCTCACCGATAGCCTCAGCCAGAACTTAGAAAAGCATTTACAGGAAGTTGCACGCGATCGCGACCCCCTCTTTGCTCCCCTCGGGCATCTCAGTGTCCAAACGTATATCGAAGGCGAACTGAGCCAATGGGGCGACGTCGAACAAGAGGAGTTTGAGTATTCCGGTCACGTTTACTGCAACCTCTATTTAGATTTGCCGGGTCAAGGGGGACAAGGGGCAGAACAAGCCCCCATCCTCATCGGAGCCCACTACGACGCAGTGCACGGTAGCCCCGGCGCTGACGACAACGCCACCGGCGTTGCTGCCCTCCTCGAAATCGCCCGTGTCTTTGCCGCTGAGCCTGCCCCTCGCCCCCTACGCCTCGTCGCCTTCGATGCTGAAGAATATGGCCGCATCGGCAGTATGGTCAGTGCCCAGCTTGCCGCCCAGGATGGGGAAGCACTGCGGCTGATGATTTCTCTCGAAATGTTGGGCTATTGCAGCGATGCTCCTAACTCCCAGAGCTATCCAGCCCCCCTCGATCGCCTTTATCCCGACGTCGGCAACTTTATCGCCCTTGTTGGCAATCTACGTACCCTACCGGATCTTCTGCGCTGGAGACGTACCCTCAACACTGGCGGGGTGCCCTGTGAAATTCTGCCGATTTGGAACCAAGGACATCCCGTGCCGCGTACCCGAGACAGTGACCATGCTTCGTTTTGGGACGAGGGATACAATGCCCTTATGGTGACGGATACAGCGGATCTTCGTAATCCGAATTACCACCGGGGCAGCGATCGCATCCAGACCCTCGATCTTGACTTCTTCACACGCGTCACCCGGGGCTTAATCCACTGTATTCGCAATCTTTCCTGAAGCTTTGCCCATGACCGAAGCTTTGCCCATGACCCATGACGGGGCCTAAAAACAGAAATTAAAGTATAAAAAGTGCCTAAATTGAGTCTGTAAATACTTAATTTTGGGCTGTTTCAAGTGATTCAATCCCTGTCAAATTCTGAATTCGGTGTTTCACCGGATTGTCCTGGACCAGGGTCTGAAAATAAATCATCGTCAGGCGATGGTTCGCCTAGAAATTGCTGCCAGTTAACCGCCGCCGCCACATCTTCGCGGTAGTCCAAGCAGTGAGAGGTCGTCACTCCGCGAGGATGGACTTTGCAGGGCAGCATCATATCTCCGGTATAAAACAGGCAGGTGTCGCACTCCGGCAGCTTGCGAAAGGTTTTTGGCTTGATCATGATGCAGGGGAAGTGCGGTGAAGCGTTGCAGAGTGATTTCGCTGGAAAGCAAACCAGAAAGGTCAACGATCGAGGTCAAGGAGCATTGAAAAAATGGAGATCTTTTACCCTAGAGATATGGGTTTTCTCAGATTGAATATCAATATCGATCAACTCAACTGAGATAATTTTAGCGGCAGCCGCTGAAAAACCCTTGGTACCCACATGACCCGTACCATCTCTATCCTTGGGAGAGCGCTCCATGAGACTTCACCCGGACTATAACCTGGCCCTAAGGCTGGCTGGTCTAATCTTTCAAATCCTCTTACTGATGGCCCCCGTTGCCCTCGTTGTCATCTGGGCAGCATCCCTGCTCTACCCCGCTTGGGCTATCAATGATGGCTTGATTCCTCTGCTGCAGTGGAGCACGACGATGGGAGCCGTCGCGATCTTTCTTGTTTTTGTTGGCAGTATCTGGGATGCCCTCTAGCTAGCGGTTTGTCCCTAATAACGCTCTGATCATATTTGAGGATTGAGTAAATAATCCTCAAATATGATTGATGCTTAGTTTGGTCTATTGATACACTACTCAGCCAGGTTTGTGCTGTATCGTGTACTCTACGCAATACGGCTGGCAGCCACATTTCTATGAAATGGACCTGTCCAAAACCACCAGAATCTGATGTGTGGAACAGATTCTTCTATCCTGTCAGGGGATTTCCTTCAGTGGGTTTGAGTTCGATCGTATTTACGACAGTTGTTGGGGAGTGAACATGGCACATAACAAAAAACGTCTTAATTTGGACCTAACGCCCGATGCCTATGAGGAACTGCAACGTCTTGCAGAGACCTCAGGCAAAAATATGGCAGATGTACTCCGTACTGGGCTCAAGCTTTATAGCCTGGTTCAAGAAGAAAGCCGTGAGGGTAAGAACCTCGGCATTGTCAAGGACAATAAGGTCGTTAAAGAGATTGTCTTTATCACCTAAAACAGGTCCTAAGCCCAATAAAGCATGCGAAATTGAAACGTAGCCGGTAAGCTTGTACTAAGTAAGTGCAGATGTACTGTGATTCCTTACCGGCTACGGCTTCAGAATTTTCTTAGCTATCAAGCGGCAGTTCTCGATTTTCAAGGATTGCACACCGCCTGTATTTGCGGTGCCAACGGTGCTGGGAAATCGTCACTCCTGGAGGCCATGACCTGGGCCCTGTGGGGGCAAAGTCGTGTGGCTGTTGAGGATGATGTCATCCACTTGGGGGCATCTGAAGTCCAGGTTGATTTTATCTTTCGGAGCCAAGGGCAACTCTATCGTGTCCTCCGCAGTCGCCATCGGAACCAAGCGAGCCAACTGGAATTTCAGGTGGCGCGTTCTGGACAGCCCCTCGATCGCATCACACTGTCCGTGCCGAGCCCTTCTCCAGCCTCGGCCCCGGCCCTGAACCAAACTGTGAGCCAAGCCCTGGATCTGACAACACTAGACTTTCGCAGCCTCACAGCCAAGGGCGTTAGGGCGACACAGCAGTTGATTGTGCAAACCCTCAAGCTGGACTATGAGACCTTTATCAGTTCAGCCTATCTGCGCCAGGGGCGAGCCGATGAATTTATGCTCAAGCGACCCAGTGAGCGTAAGCAGGTGTTGGCGGATTTACTCAAACTTGACCAGTACGATGGCCTCGCAGAAAAAGCAAAAGACCAAGCCCGCACCTACCGTGCCCAGGCCCTTGCCCTCGAACAAAGCCTCGGTCACAACCTCAGCCAACTCCAGCAGCGCGACCGGGTCGAAACGGAGCTGGCCAGCCTCAATGCCAGCCTAGATGCCCTGCAAGCCGAACAGCAGCACGATCGCGATCGCCTCAGCCAACTCCAACAGCAGCAGCAGCAGCACCATCGCTGGGAACAGGAACTGCAACTGCAGCAACAGGAGCACCAGCGGCTTGAGGCCATGGGCGATCGCCTGGGGCAAGAACAAAATAGCCTCGAACAACAGCAGGTGGAACACAATAAACTGCTTGGAGCGAGAGAGGCCATTGAAGCGGGTTTCCGTCAGTGGCAGGATTTGCAAGCAATGGATGCTGAGTTACTCCAGGTGGCTGAGCAGCATCAACAGCTCAAAGCTCAGTATGCAGCGCAACAGCAGGAGCGAGAGCGAGAACGGTTTGAGCTACAACGCCAACAAGAGCGCATTGCAACCCAACAGCAAACCCTAGAGCATCAAGCAGAAGAACTGAAACCCATTCTGGCCCGGGAAACAGAAATCTCTCAAGCCCTGGAGCAGCTCCAACAGGCTCGTGAGCAGTTGCGCCAGTTTGATCGGCTCGAAGCGCTTGTCTCACCGCTATTGCTGCGCCACCAAGACGTCGAAAGTCAACTCAAGCAAACCCACACCCAACTGGCCACCCGTCTTGAAGCCTTGCAGGGGCAGCAACAGTCCTTGCAAAGCCAACAGGGCTGGCTGCCTCACTTCCAGGCCGAGTACGAATCCACCACACGCCAAGTTGATTACTTGGCTCAGCGGCAGGTGTATCAAGAGCAAGTGCTTGATAAGGGGTTGGAACGACGTAGCTTTTTGGATCGCCTGAAGGCTCATTTGCTGGATTATCAGGCACAGCTCATGACCATTGAGCGCAAGGTGGCCCAGATCGCATCTTCCCCGCCTCAATCTTCCTCACCCAAATCTTCTAGGTCCAAATCTTCTAGGTCCAAATCTTCTGGGTCCAAATCTTCCAGGTCCAAATCTTCTAGCTCTTCTGGTTCAGACTCTGCTTCCCTGCACCGTTGTCCCCAGTGCGATCGCCCCATGGACGAGAAACACCGAGCCTTCGCCTTGGCCCAATACGAGCAAGAACGGCAGAACATGATTGATCAAATCACTGTCGTGGCCGATCAAATCTCCGTCTCTAAAAAAGAAATTGCTGTTCTGCGCCAAGAATATCGAGCCATTAGCCGCGAACTGAAAGGCTATGCGGGATTTTTGCAGCGCAAAGGCCAGCTCCGGCAGCAGCTCGCTGCCAGCATTGAAATGGGTCAGCAACAACAATCCATGGGGGCCGAAATTGAAAAACTTCAGGCGCAGCTCACCCAGCAGCAATATGAACCAGAGCTTCAGCGTGAGTATCAGCAACTCCAACAAACCTTGGCCGAATTAGACTATGACGATCGTAACCACGCCATTGCTCGGGGAGAAGTGGAACGTTGGCGCTGGGCTCACATCAAGCAATCGGAACTCCGTCAGGCTCAGCAGCGGCGAGCCAAACTTGATCAACAGCGACCTCAGTTGCAAGACCAATATCAAGCGCTGCAAACCCAACTTGAGCAGCTGACGACCCAGATAAACCGAGAACAGGAAGCCTATCAGCAAGCCTTGCAAGCACTGGACTATGACCCCGATGCCCACCAAGACCTTCGCCGGAGTCTGACCCAAGCGCAAACCTGGCAACTCCAATATCAATCTCTTGAACAGGTCCTTGAACAGCGCCCCCGGCTGGAGAAACACGTCACGGAACTTGCAGAACGCCGCAAGGCCCATCACCAAGCCCAGAGCGACAATCAGCAGCAGCTCCAAGTCCTGGCCCAATGCCTTGAACAATCCACGGACCCCAGCGATGTACTCCAAGCGCTCGAAACTCAAATTCAAAACCGTCGTCAACGTCTTGACTGCTACTTAGCGGAACAGGGGCGTCTGCAGCAACAACAGCAGCATCTGAATACCTTGCACCAGCAGTACGCCCAACAACAGCAGCAGCTCCAGCAGTATCACTATCAACAACGCGTCCATCGGGAATTAGCTCAGGCTTTTGGCAAAAATGGTATCCAGGCGCTGATGATTGAAAATGTGTTGCCTCAACTAGAGCGAGAAACCAATCAAATTCTGTCGCGCCTGAGCAATCATCAACTCCATGTTCAGTTCATTACGCAAAAGGCCAAGCGTAAACGTTCTTCTCGGGCTGACCACCTCATCGACACCCTTGATATTCGCATTGCCGATGCCAAGGGCACCCGCCCCTACGAGACCTACTCCGGCGGCGAAGCCTTCCGCGTCAATTTTTCGATTCGGCTGGCACTGGCACGATTGCTGGCTCAGCGTTCCGGAACAGCGTTGCAATTGCTGATTGTGGATGAGGGCTTTGGCACCCAGGATGCAGAGGGCTGCGATCGCCTCATTGCCGCCATCAATGCCATTGCGCCAGACTTCGCTCGCATCCTGACCATCACCCATATGCCTCAATTTAAAGAAGCCTTTCAAGCCCGCATCGAAGTCTCAAAGACCGATGCGGGCTCTACCCTCGCCATTACTGTTTAGGGACAAGCTTAAAAGCGGTTTACAAGACAACACAAAAGCCAAACGTTTTATCTCTAAATCCATCCAAATAATACAAATTACCACGCTTGTTTGGATTCTGAAACGTCGAGATTGGCTAGGGCAATCACAGATGATAGTTTGTCCTTTAAGTTACTCTAAGCGACCAGTTACTCTAAACGGCCAGTTATTCTAAACGGCCAGCTACTCTAAGCTACGATTCTAAAATCGTCCTCTTCCCGTTTGATTTTCCCTCGGACTCTTCATTGCACTCCCCAATGCTCTTGAGCGATCGCACCACAGACGTCGGGGTTTCCCCATCTCCCGCTTCTCCCACAGCTCCCCCTGAAGCCACAGGCTGGCATGGCATTCTCCGGCTGAACTATGGTCATACCCCCACGGGGACCCAGATTCAGCACAGCTACACCCAGGCTCCCCTTCGTCTCCAGCGACCGTTTTATCCTGAAGGTCCCGAGGTCTGCCAAACCGTTTTAGTTCACACTGCTGGCGGTATGGTGGGGGGCGATCGCCTTGAGGTTGATCTACAACTAGACGCGGGGGCCAGGGCTTTGTTGACCACGGCTGCTGCCTCGAAAATCTATCGAAGCAATGGCCCTGAGGTCCAACAACAGATTCAAGCGCGCGTGGGACCGGGGGCTTGTCTGGAGTGGTTTCCCCAGGAAACCATTGTCTTTAACCAAGCCCGCTACCGCCAATCCCAACGCATTGAACTGGCCCCTGGCGGACAATGGATGGGGTGGGACATCAATCGATTGGGTCGCACCGCCCATGGTGAGTCCTTGGTTTCAGGAGAATGGCGATCGCGCACAGAGGTTTGGCAAGCCGGAAAACCGCTCTGGATCGATCGCCAATGGCTACCCGCGAGTGCCGAAATTTGGGCCAGTTGCCACGGCTTAAATCATTCTCCTATCGTTGCTAGCTTTGCTTGGGTTGGTGTAGCCGTTGACCCTGAACTGATTCAACAGATACGACAATGCTGGGAAGCCTGCGATCGCGGTAATCAAGAGACCTCACAGGCGGGGGTCTCCCGTCTCCAAAAAGGCTTGGTTTGTCGCTATCGCGGACATAGCCGTGCTGCTGCCCAGCGCTGGTTTATTCAAGTTTGGCAATTAATTCGTGCCCATCACTGGGGCACATCGCCGCCACGACCCAGGGTTTGGCAACAGTAGTTTGGCCGCTACGTCTTGTCCCTAACTCCATTTCACTCTGAATTCTTTCCGACACCAGGACTATGCAGCTTACTCCCCAGGAAAAAGACAAACTTCTCATTTTTACCGCAGCCCTTGTGGCAGAACGTCGCAAAGATCGTGGCGTGAAACTCAATCATCCAGAATCTATTGCCTACATTTCCGCCGCTATTTTGGAAGGGGCACGGGATGGCATGACCGTCGCCGAACTGATGAGCCATGGCACCACCCTACTGGGTCGTGATGAGGTAATGGAGGGCATTGCTGAGATGATCCACGAAGTCCAAGTGGAAGCCACATTTCCCGATGGCACCAAATTGGTGACGGTCCATAACCCGATTCGTTAAAGCGATTACCCAAAAGGTACTTACAAAAGGTATTTCCATCATGATCCCTGGTGAATTGTTGATTGATGACGGCGAGATTGAATTGAATAAGGGTCGCGAAACGCAAAGATTAAGCGTTGCGAATACGGGCGATCGCCCCATTCAAATCGGCTCCCATTTCCACTTTTTTGAAGTCAATGAAGCGTTGCGGTTCGATCGCGATGTGGCCAAAGGCATGCGTTTGGATATTCCAGCTGGAACCGCCGTTCGCTTTGAGCCGGGTGACGAACGAGAGGTGACGCTCGTTGCCTTAGCTGGTAGCAGAGAGGTCTATGGTCTCAATGCAAAGATTGAAGGTCCTGTTTGATTTTCAGTCTCATTCTCAACTAAAGCTCTTGCAGTAATCCTTGATTCTCTGCCTTGGGCGCGGGATGCGCGCCTCTACCATTTCATTCTTCTGCTGTCGTCCCTCATCCCTTCCGACTCATGCCTTACCCGATGAATCGCCGTGCCTATGCTGAGACCTACGGACCCACCGTGGGCGATCGCGTGCGCCTTGCTGACACTGAACTGATTATTGAAGTTGAACAGGACTACACCACCTACGGTGACGAGGTGAAATTTGGCGGCGGTAAAGTCATCCGCGACGGCATGGGCCAGTCGCCGATTACGCGAGCCGATGGTGCGGTGGATGCCGTGATTACCAACGCGCTGATTTTGGATTACTGGGGCATTGTCAAAGCGGATATTGGCATCAAAGATGGTCGCATCGCTAAGATTGGCAAAGCGGGCAATCCCTACATTCAGGACAACGTTGATATCATCATTGGCCCCGCAACTGAGGCGATCGCAGGCGAGGGCATGATCGTCACTGCAGGTGGCATCGACTCCCACATTCACTTCATTTGCCCCCAGCAGATTCAGACGGCGATCGCCTCGGGGATCACCACGATGTTCGGCGGCGGCACCGGACCCGCCACGGGCACCAATGCCACCACCTGCACGCCCGGTGCCTGGAATATCCACCGGATGTTGCAATCCGCCGATGCTTTTCCGATGAATCTCGGTTTTATGGGCAAGGGCAACAGCGCCAAACCAGAGGGGCTAGCTGAGCAGATCAAGGCCGGAGCCTTGGGGCTGAAGCTTCATGAGGATTGGGGGACGACCCCTGCAACCATTGACTGCTGTCTGGGGGTGGCCGATGAGTTTGATGTACAAGTGGCGATTCATACGGATACTCTCAACGAAGCGGGTTTTGTTGAGCAAACCATCGCAGCTTTCAAAAACCGTGCCATCCACACGTATCACACCGAAGGCGCGGGCGGTGGCCATGCCCCGGATATTATTCGGGTCTGCGGCGAGCTTAATGTATTGCCCTCTTCTACGAACCCAACGCGTCCCTACACCGTTAATACCCTGGACGAGCACTTGGATATGCTGATGGTCTGCCATCACCTGGATCCTAGCATTCCTGAAGATGTGGCCTTTGCGGAATCACGGATTCGGCGGGAGACCATTGCCGCTGAGGACATCCTCCACGATTTGGGAGCGTTTAGCATGATTGCGTCGGATTCCCAGGCGATGGGCCGTGTGGGTGAGGTGATTATCCGGACCTGGCAGACTGCGCACAAGATGAAGGTGCAGCGGGGGCCGTTGCCGGAGGATGCTGCTTCTTCGAGTGGGCGCAATGATAACCACCGAGCCAAGCGCTATGTGGCCAAGTACACGATTAACCCGGCCATTACCCACGGTATGTCAGCTCATGTGGGGTCGATTGAGGAGGGTAAGCTCGCGGATATTTGCCTGTGGAAGCCTGCGATGTTCGGGGTGAAGCCGGAGATTGTGATGAAGGGGGGCTTTATTGCCTGGGCTCAGATGGGGGATGCCAATGCGAGTATTCCGACACCGCAGCCTGTGCATATGCAACCGATGTTTGGGGCGTTTGGGGGGGCGATCGCAGCAACCTCTCTCACGTTTGTTTCACAGGCAGCGCAGGAAGCTGGTGTGGGTGCAGGTATTGGCCTGAGCAAGCCGACGGTCGCAGTGGCGAATACGCGAGAGATTACGAAACGAGATCTAAAGCTGAATGATTTGATGCCAAAGATTGAGGTGGACCCGGAGACCTATGAGGTGCGTGCAGATGGGGAGCTGTTGACCTGTGAGCCTGCAACGGTGCTCCCGATGGCGCAACGCTACTTCCTGTTTTAAACGCTGATAATTCCCCGCACAACCGCAGATAAGCAAGAGAATTCAGTTTCTTCTTATGGAGCTCTTGTGCCATGGAATCCGTCAGCGTTTCGGAATGGTTTTGGACTTTACTTATCTTTGCCATTCCCATTGTGAACATCATTGTGTTCATTTGCTACGTATTGGGTACGGGAAAGCCTAGTATCGTCAACTTCTGTCGAGCCTCTTGTCTCTGGTTCTTGGTTGGATTAGCGCTTTCTCTGCTTTTTGGTCTGCTGGGAACCTAACCCACCCATTGAACTCAGTCTCAGCTTTTCATTCCCATTTGTGTTGCTAGGCAATAATGTTGGCTCGACCAGAGCGCTCACAAGATCAACGCTTACGCTCATTTTCAACGAGAATCAATGGCAATTGCAAAACGGGTGCTCATCACTGGGCGAGTCCAGGGTGTTGGCTATCGCTATGCCACGCGCGAGCAGGCGCAAGCCCTAGGGCTCGTGGGCTAGGTGCGTAACCTACCAGATGGTCGAGTTGAGGCTGTGGTGCAGGGCGATCGTGACACTGTCCAAACCCTGCTCCAATGGTTCCACAACGGGGGGCCACCTGCCGCTCGCGTCGATACGGTACAAACTGAAAGCAAGTCTACAGAGGCTTTAACGCAATTTGAAATTCGTCGATAGTTAAATCTCAATAAGCTTCTGCTCCCTGGCTTACTTTGAGACCAGATAAATCTTCAAAGCCAAAATCTTTGCCATCAGCCACTGCAACGCATACATCAAATCGCCACGGCTAGACTGAGCTGCTTCTACTTTACGGGACTCTCTCGTGCGCTTAAGTTCTTCATTGCAAGCAGCCCAAGCCTCCGTTTCAGCACGCATTTCCAAAATCTGCTGCTGAATATTATTCCAATTCATCGAGCCTTTGTCGTAATTCATCAATTTGATCCATCATCTGTTTACGGCTAAACCTAGATTCATCCAAGTAGATAGACATTAATCTCCCGCTAACCGGGCTTCGACTTCGCTCAGCCCTCGGCTCTTAGTCATGTCAGGGGTTCGCTGGTTGAGCGGAGCCGAAACCAGCAAGGATGAAGGCTACGTTGAGTTCAGGCCACCTACTTAGAGAAAAGTTACGACGATTTCTGTGAGCCGGTTTTAACCGGCATCTGCTTTCAGTCTGGGGATTG
>CALIJJ010000093.1 GCA_938017515.1 uncultured Pseudanabaenaceae cyanobacterium | reverse complement strand
TAGGCGACGTCAAGATTAAGCCCCGGACTTACCTCCCAACGGTGCTGAATCCCCACCGCACCCTGACCCATAACGCCATTAATACCGCTGAGAATAGCATAGCGACCCGTGAGCTGCGTGTTGCTGCCCAGGGCATAGTCACCGCTGAGGTCCACGCTCGTGAAGGAATCTCCGGCGAGGTCACCGCTGTGAAACCAGTGCTGATTGACGCCCAAATTAATGCCGGGACTGACCTCCCAATCCACACCGATTTGGCTGCGATCGGCATAGACCGCATCGGATTCTTTCGAGAGCGTGGTTTGGTTGATTGCCTTGAGGCTGACCCGGTTGCCAATGGGAACCTTGACCTGGGTGCGGACCTGGCTGGATTGGCTGGAGCGCTTGGAATTAATGCGGTCCTTGCGCTCGCGCTGAATAAACTCCGTCTTGACTGTGGCCGAACCCAGTTGCTGCTGCACACCGGCTGAAATCGTGGTCAAATCCTGATCGGTGAGAGATTGCTGAGGCCTGGTTGGGGTGAGGATTTCTGGCAATAGCTCATCGCTGCTGACCGTTGAACCCTTGGTCGTCTCGCGATCATAGCCCGCCGTAAGCCGGGTATTGCGT
Organism: uncultured Pseudanabaenaceae cyanobacterium; assembly: GCA_938017515.1. GTDB lineage: Bacteria > Cyanobacteriota > Cyanobacteriia > PCC-9006 > JAAUQQ01 > JAAUOP01. The sequence goes on along the minus strand of CALIJJ010000093.1, from coordinate 3,395 downwards.
CCAACCTTGGCACTGCCCTCTGCGCCATAGCGGGTTTGTCCCGCAACAAAGCTATTGGTGGATTGGTTGCTGAAACCACTATCCGTGCGGCGGAAATAGGTGCGTCCCGAGAAGCGATTGCCCTCGCTGCTGGCTTCAACCCGATAGGCTTGTCCTTCTGTGGCTTCACCCGAAGCTGAGCCGCCGTTGCTGGAGCGGGCGTATTCTGCGGTGATGCGGCTGCGATCGCCCAGTTGAATCTGGGCATCTGCACCGTAGAGCAGGAAGTCACGATCGCCCTTGTTCTCACGAATGGCCGTGGCACCAATCCAGCTACCGCCGCCGGGGGAGGAGGGATTGGCCCCCCGATTGAGGTGATACTGTGCCCTCGCTGCATACAAGTGGGTCTCATCACCGCCTTCAAACTGATAGGTGGAGACGATACGTTGTACCAACACATCACCGTTATCATCGACCTCTGTGCGGAGGATCGGCTCACGGAATCGCAGCGTGCCGCGATCGTAATCAATCTCGTAATCCAGTCCCCGCCGCAGGCGCGTGCGGCGACGGACCGTTCCAGGTCGCTCCAGCGGTTCCTGCTCCAGGAAGACATCTTCACTGCCGGTCAAGACCTGGCGCTTGGCCAAGAAATAGATGCCTGTGGTGCCGTTGGGAGCAATGACGTCGCGTTGAAAGCCTTCGATTTGGTTGGCAAAGAGGCCGCTGACCTGAAAATCGCCCAAGTTGTAGTTGATCTTGGCCCCGTGCAGTTGCCGGGTCATCGCGGTGAACTGTTGGGAGCTGCGTGACCATTCCGGTGTGCCGTAGTCGCCCCAGAGGAGATAGTCGGGTTCGGCCCCGGCAATGTCCGGTGTGCGTTCCAGTCGAACGTAGAAATGGTCTTGCGAGGGAGTGAGCTTTTCGACGGTGGAGCTGTCACCACGAACTGGATAGGTGTTGTCGTCGAACTGGTCCTGGGCATCGTAGAGCGAGCCATCGTTGTTGAGGGGGCGATCGCTACTGTAAGCCCCCGTAAACAGCCAGGATCCCAGACTGCCCGTGGCAAAAATCTGGCCACTGGACTCGACACCGTAGCTGTTGTCCCGTTGTACATCAAAGTCTTCAAAGCGATCGTGGTAGTCGAGACCGCGCCGACCCAGACGAATATCGGCGACGCCGCTGACGATGCCAGGACGTTGCTCCGTGACGAACTGAATTTCGCTGTAGGCTTCGAGCTGGTAGGTGTTGGCGCGCAGGCGGACGATTCCGGCTTTCCTGGGAGCCTGGAGTTGTGTACTAAACTGTCCCTGCTCTAGTTTGACCTGGAAACCGGGTTGGCTGCTGGAGGCATCTTCGCTCAGCCAGGTGCCTGCACTGGCGGCGAGGGTGACAAAGGTTTCGTCTTGGGTGATGTTTTGGTCGGCGTCGAGCAATTGGCCTTCGATGGTGGCGATCGCCCGACCATCTGCCGGTAGGCGATCCTCGCGAGCACTGATCACCAACTGACTGCTGCTATCCGCCAGCATGACGGTTTGCTCAACGGTTTGGGGCTGGTCATTCACCCATACGGTGGCACTGAGGCGATTGCTTCCAGGCTTTAGGGGAATGCCATACCAGGTCTGCGTCACTGTTTCTCCTGCAACGCTGCGCTCACCCAGGAAATCTTCTCCAACAACGGTGCCATTGACACGCAGTTCGAGGGGACTGTTGACGGGGAACTGGAGCTGGGCTTTGAGGCTCGGCGTTTGCACAACGCTGGGTAACGCCAAAAACTGGATCGCACTGGTGGCAGAATTAAACCGCTGGACAGCACCTTTCGTGACCCAAGCACCCGAATTTGTCTGGGGATTGGCTTGAGGGCTGGCTTGAGATTCTACGGAAGAGAACCGCCAGGGTTCCGCAATATTTTGACGTTGCTGGTTTTGGCGCTCTTGAAACTGAGCGTAGCCATTGCGCGGCAGAGGCACGGTTTGGGCCTGAGCCTGGAATGATGGCTGGTTGGGTGCTTGGGCAGGAGCCGGAGTTCGAACCGGGGCTTGAGTTTGAGCTTGGGGTCGAACCCTAGGATTGGTTTTGGGAGGAGGCACCAAGCGGCGGAAGCGAGTCGAGGGTGGTGTGGTTTGCGCCTGAACACTATGGGCAAGGATGGGCACGGTGAGCTGTAGAAGCACCGCCAACAGCCAAGGCGTATTGCTCCAGTTCGAGCCACACTGTGTTAACCGTTTCCAGGCATTGGGTTGCACAAAATTACGTTGCATCTATCGTCCCTCCTGAGTCAGGGGCGTTACGGGAAAATTGAGCCGAGCCATGCCCCCCGGTGCCAGCCGCACGAGGCGAGATCCCGTATTGAACTCGCGACGGTTGGGATTTTTGATCGGGTGATAGCCGGGAATGCTGGCGAGATCAAGCACGCCCGTGTGATGCCCCGGCAACACGTTGGTGACGGAAAAGAGGCCGTTTTCGTCGGTGATGATGCGATTGCCGTCCTGGAGGTAAATCACCGCATTGGGCAGGCCGGGCTCACCCCGCTGTTGCTCACCGTCAAAGTTTTTGTCATCGAAGACCCGACCCATCAAAAGACCGCTGTCCGAGAGGATGCCAGGGCGAATGCGGAGCTTGTGCACACTGGGTCCATCGGTGACTCGCAGGCCGTTGTCGATGCGTTTGCCGCTGATGCTGGCGCGATTTTTACCGGAGCCTCGCACGGCATCGGGGGTGACTCGGGCGGCGTAGACGAGCGTGAGGACATCATCGGGGGCGATCGTGCCCTCAATCCCAATGATCAGATTGCCACCCCGTGATTCTTGGGTTGTGAGAACAACCGGTTGGCCGACCAGCTCTGCCTGGACCGTCTCATCAAGCAGTGTCATGCCCCGAGGGAGCTGGTCGAAAAGGGTGAGCGTACTGAGGGAAATGTCAGAGCGGTTGCGAATGGCGAGGCGATAGATCACCGTGTCGCCGGGTTCAGCGCTGGCGCGATCGGCGGTTTTGGCAATGGAGATTTGGTCGGGCTTGCAGAGGACCGTCTCCAGTTGCAGCGGGAAGAGGATAGCTGGGGCAAGGGCTGGGATATCGGAGACGGTGGTCTGGGTTTCTCCCGTGCGGTTTAGGGGTTGACCGTCGAGGGCGATCGCGGTGTAGCTGACGCTATAGCGGTTGCTGCCGGGAGCATTGCTCTGGGCCGATACAGTGATTTTGATGCGGCGCTGGCGATAGTTCGACTCTGACGGAGGATTGATCACCAGGATGTAGTGATTGTCAGTGGCTGAGCCTCCTGCCGAGGCTGCATTGGCCGCAGCACTCAACCAAAAGCTGTAGGTACCACTGGTGCTGAGTTCAACCGGATTGCTTTGGTTCGTATCACCGTTGCCACTGCCTAGGACGGGTTCCAGGGAGGGCAGTGCAACTAGGCTGCC
>CALIJJ010000092.1 GCA_938017515.1 uncultured Pseudanabaenaceae cyanobacterium | reverse complement strand
ATCGACGTTAAAAACCCTAGACTTTTAAATTAAAAGTCTAGGGTTATCTTTTATAAAACTGTTGGAATTTCTCCCAAACAGAAGAGAGGCATTTAAGTGCTGGCCAGCGTTTTTTAAGGCGCAGAGAATTACTTCCCCGACATCAATAAACATACCCCAACAGACGTAACACGTCCTAATGCATCGCAAGGTTTAGAAACGTAAGATTACAAAAATACACACAGCGACGAAGGCCAACATAAGAACCAAGGGGTCTGTTTCGCGCACGATTCATCGTCACCAAATCTCGGCAAAGCAATGACAGGAAAGGCTTGCGGCGGATCACTATAAGGTACTCGAAACCAGATTGCAGAGAGCATTTCCAGGCTGACAACTCCATGGTCATCGCTCCCACGGTCATCGCTCCCACCATGCGGGAGCTTCCACAATTCCCCTGGCGATTAAATGCTGACCGCTTGACTCCCGAGGGGCTGAACCATCCAGGAGCGCTGGGAACGCACCAAATCATGAATCAGCGGGGCATGGGATTGAACATAGTGACGAACGACTTCTTGCTCATCTCGTGTCAGCGGTTGATAACCCTGAATTTTCATGAGCAATTGTTTGGCTAAATCCGACTCACTCAATTGCAAAAGGGTTTCTGATGGTGATTCATCAATGATTTTCCACAGTCGTCGGAGTAGAGCGGGGGACATAAGGATATTTCTCAAGTGGATCGACAGGGGTATCGAGAGAGTTTTTCTATCGATATTCGATCGCTGCCGAGACGGTGATAACACCTTTTAGAAGTAGGCCGCCACTAATATCAAAGAATATGTCGGCCTGGGTGAAGATAAGTATTCAACATTTCTTTAGAGCTAGACCTAAAACGATAGATTGCACTTTATAAGGACAAGGTTGGACGATTTAAAGACCATCGACAATTGTGTCGAGACAGCAATAATAAGTTTCCGAAGCGAAAGTGCAAGCGGCTCTTGGTGACATGAGCAGGTCGCTCAACAATCCAGATAAAGACGCGCAAGTGCACCAAACTCGTCAGTTTTCATCGGGAGACTCTCGCCACCGAAGCCCTAGGGTGCGGGTAATGCGATCGCGACCTCGATCGAAAACGTCATTCAAACGCAGCTCGCCAACCAAGCAAACATGAAGCCGTCTATCGGGCTTCGTTTTAACGTGAAGGTCTGTCACAAAATCTTGCAGGCCCGCCCATTCAGGCAAACCGACATAAGACGCAAATCTTCTTCACGCGAATCCCAGCAGGAATGACTGTGCTCTAAAAACTCAGAAGCATCCTGTTCTCAGACAGAACTCATCATGCTCTCAGGCAGAACTCATACTGCCATCACGCTCGTCAATGATTAATATGTGTGTTGATGCTTGACGAGAGGCCCCATGAAACGTCGTCGTAAGACTTCCTGGATTCATCGTTGGTCTCGCTACCTCATCGGTGGCGTGGCAACGACGGGTGCAGTGTTAACTGGCTACCTGACCCTGATAAAACTGAGTGGCAACGAAGCCGCCTGCCCCATTAAAGGCTGTGATCAAGTCCTAGCGAGCGACTATGCCACAGTCTTTGGTTTGCCATTAGCCCTGTTTGGCTGCCTGGCCTACATCGCGATGATCGTCATGGCTGTAGGTCCCACGCTGCTCAAATCAGAAGCGCAAATTGAAACGCGCCAAAAGCTGGAAAGTTTCACCTGGAATCTTTTATTCCTAGGTGGGGCAGCCATGATGATTTTCAGCGGCTACTTAATGTATCTGCTGGTGACAGAACTCAAATCCTTCTGTCTCTACTGCGTGATCTCAGCATTGCTCAGCACATCGCTTTTCGTACTCAGCCTGATCGGCAAGGACTGGGAGGATTCTGGTCAACTGATCTTTCGTGGCTTGATCGTGGGCGTTGTCACCTTGGTCGCAACCGCTGGCATCTATGGAAGCGGAGATGTGAATGCCGTCACAGAAGGTACCTATGTCGCCCAAGCCAGCAACAATCCAGCCCCCGTCGCCACAACAACATCAGGCCCTTCCGAACAAGCACTGGCCGATCACCTCGCTGCCATAGGCGCAACGAAGTTTGGCGCATGGTGGTGTCCTCACTGCTTTGACCAGCGCCAGCTCTTTGGCAAGAAAGCCTCCAAAACCATGAAGTATGTAGAATGCTCCCCCGACGGCCTGGATGCACAACCCGACGTCTGCCAGGCCTCAGGTGTTCAAAGCTATCCGTCCTGGGAAATCAATGGACAGATTTATGCGGGCACCCAGGAACTCCAAGAACTCGCAGAAGCTTCGGCTTACGAGGGTCCATCCGATTTTCAATACAATTTGAATAATATTCCGAAGGACATGCCACAAATCATCCAGTAGCTTCTTGGGCCACCTTCAACAATCAAGGCAAAAATAAAAAGGCGTTTTCCCTCCCCGGAAAACGCCTTTTTTTTGAAGGGACAATGAATCCCATTCAGGTGTCGTGCTGTTATGTAACCTGCAAATTAATCGGACCTATTTCAAGGCTTAGCATGGTGCCGAGCCGTGCAGATCAGACGCCAGGAAACTGGAAGACGACACCGGTAAAATTCCGGCCTCTTCCAGACTCAGCATCTGACCCTAGCGCTCAGAACCGCGCCACTGATGCTCTTTGACGGGAGCTTCGATAGAAACAAAAGACTGAGCAGAGACAGAAAGTTGAGACATGATTATGACTTAATCTTTCACAAGAGGTTGACACCCCTAAGGTGCCCTACCCCTCATAGTGAATAACTCTCTGTAGAAGGGTTTTAGAGATTTCCGTGCAATTACGTTGAGTTTTAGGGCTGATATAAATCTTTTATCTGCGGTCTCCGAACTTTCTCGCTTCTCGTCTATCGATGGCTTGAAGTAAGCCTTACTTGAAATAAGGCCATTAACCTCACCCTTCGGTGCCAACCGGGGTGCTAACCGGGGTGCCAACCGGGGTGCTAACCGGGCAATCATCGCGCAGTCGTCCTAGCAACAACGAGGCCAATCCCCCACTAGGGCGATCGCAGCACCGTCCTGCACCATCGCAGTATCAGCAACCACCTCACCCACCCATTCACACTGCCCAAAGCCCGCCGCCCGCAATGCCGCCACACAGCCCTCCACGGCATCCTGGGGCACAGTCGCCAAAAGTCCGCCCGAGGTCTGCGGGTCAAACAAAATAGCGCTGAGGGGATGGGGCTGGTTCGGCCAATCTTCAACCCAGCGGGCAGCCCTGAGATTTTGTCGATGCATCGAACTCACAATGCCTTGCGCCAGGGTGACTTGGGCACCGTCTAGCCAAGGCAACGCAGCAAGATTGAGACGAAGAGGATGTCCCGAAGCCTGCACCATCTCGCCCAGATGGCCCAGGAGTCCAAACCCCGTCACATCAGTGCAGGCCGTAACACGGTGGCGTCGTAGGATATCCACCGCGATCGCCTGGGACTGAACCATGGACGCGATCGCCCCATCAATCCAACGGCCCTTAGTCTGGCCCCGCATCTGCGCCGCAAATAACGTGCCCGTCCCCAAAGGCTTGGTCAAAATCAGTCGATCGCCCGGCTGCATGCCTCCCTTGCGCCAAAGCTGCCCAGGCTCCCCCAATCCATTACAGCTCAGGCCAAAGGCCAGGGAATCCCCCTCGGTTGTATGCCCACCCACGAGCTGCATCTCGGTCTGACACAGCACTGCCATCGCCCCCGATAAAAGTTGATAGAGCGTCGCTTCCACTGCCGCATCACGACCCCGAGGGACCTGGACCAGCGCGAGGGCACTATGGGGAACGGCACCCATGGCAAAGATATCGTTGAGGCAGTGGTTCGCAGTGATTTGGCCAAAGATAAAGGGGTCAGAAACCAGAGACTGAAAGTAGTCCAGCGTTTGAATCAAGAGCCGATCGGACGGGATTTGGAGCACCGCTGCATCATCGGGGGCCTCTAGCCCCAGCACAACAGCAGCGGCAGCAGGGCTCGCGGCAGCCGAGACATCCCCTGCCTGGCCCTCGGATAGCGGTGTGGCAAAATCCTGACGAATTCGATTGAGTACAGCATCCAGAATCGTCTTCCCCACCTTCGAACCACAGCCCGAGCAATACATGGGGGGGGGCTCCACCCTATTGGCGAGAGCTGAGGTTGAGACCAGCTGAGGTGCAGAGTTCGCCATGCCCCCCGACGGCAGAGATGCCATCACCGGTAGTTCGCTAAACCGCTCCATAAACTTGCGATCGATGGAATCTTTCCAACGCCACAGCCATTGCGACGGACCCACGCTCCAGCGTCCCCGCGAAGCCACGGCTCGCCCATCCCCCGTACCAATCAAGCCCAGCAAATCCTTTTGCGGCGTAAAAGGCTGGGGCGATCGCCCTTGGACCAATGCCCGCAAATTGTTAAACAATGGTTGGCCCTGGCGCACGGCAAAGACCCCTGCTTTCGGACGAGGGTGGTTCACCATCGTGGCAATATCGCCCGCCGCCAAAATGTGAGCGTGGGACACCGACTGCAAGGTATCGCTGACCAAGACAAACCCTTGAGCATCGGTGGTGAGACCGGAATCATGAATCCAGGCAGGCGCACTGGCATTGGTGACCCAGAAGAGGCGATCGCAACGGGTTTGCCCCTGACTGTGGCGCACCAGAACCGCGTTATCCCCGCTGTGATGGCCCAATGACGCCGTTAAAGGGTCCATTACTGGGTCAATGAATGGGTCAGCCAAGGGTTCAATCGATTCAACATTGGCATTGAGATGAACCTGAATCCCCTGCTCCAAGAGAATTTGGTGAAACTTACGGCGGTTGGCTCGGCTGTGGTTCGGCAACAGCTCCGGGCCGCGTTGAAAGAGATGGATTTGGGGAATAGACGTCCCTAGGCCCAGGGACGTCGAGGAGAAACAGTCTTGGAGGCGCGATCGCATCGAAATCGCCAGCTCCACCCCACCGGCTCCCCCTCCCACGATTCCCAAGGAAAAATCAGGCCAACGCTTCCCCGACGAAACGCCCGCTTGCGGAGCCGGTTGCACCCTCAGCGCTTCTAGCAAAGACGCCCAAGCCAGCAAAAAATCTGGCACAGGCTTAGCTGGAATGGCATAGTCTGCAGCCCCAGGTACCCCCACCGCCGCAGGCGTACTGCCAATATCTAGGGACAACCAGTCAAAGGAGACAGGGGGATGCTCAGCACAGACGATGTGTTGGCGTTCGGGCTCGATGCCTGTGACACGATCCAGGAAAAATTGTGCGCCAGCAGCCTCGCACAATCGCCGTAGATCAATATGGCATTCGTCGTAGTCATAGAAACCCGCCACATGCCCTGGCAACATGCCCGAGTAGGGCGTGTGGGTGCGATCGCTCACCAGCGTCAGCCGTATCCCCGGCAACGGATCCATCGCCCACATTTGCAAGACAAGGGCATGGCTATGGCCCCCTCCCACCAGAACAACATCCTGAGTAATCGGCACGGTGGAACTAGACATGATGGGCAATCAGGAAAAAGCGGGGCAGCAGTGCAATGAACAGCCATTCAGAACAGCCATTCACTAGGGCAATAGACCGCTTGCATAAATCATCTGGCCCTCACCCCAACCCCTCTCCCAATCTTGGGAAAGGGGCTTTTTGACTCCCCTTGCCCCAGAATTTGGGGCAAGGGGTTGGGGGATGGGGGCGGCTGTCAGGTTCGTGCAAGAGGTCTAATTGAACAGCCATTCAGAACAGCCATAGTGCAATGAACAGCCATTGACTCAAGAAAAGCAACACAGACCCCATGAAACGAGTACCCAAATCATCGCAGACCAGACTGAAAACAATCTGAGGAACGATTTAAAGCATTCTTTCAATCCCGTTTATGTGGTCCCAGAAGCGGGAATGATAGGTTTACCCTTAGTAAAGACACCGTCAATCGTCGGTGGTCCCCAGGGCATTTCAGAGAACGGGCCTTGCTGTACGCGCTTTGCCATAAAGCTTTGTTGTAAAGCAACATTAGGACCTGCAACAGGGACATCTACTTTGCAGTCCTAGAACCTTGGTTGATTCCTCTGATGCAAAGCATCAAAAATGCGGTGATCGGAACTTACGCCCCAGACTTCGAACTTCCTGGCACAGATGAAGCAGTTCACCACCTCGCTCGATATCTAGAGCGACACAAAGCCATCGGCATCGTTTTTCTGGGAAACGATTGTCCCCAGGCCAAGCAATATATTTCTCGCCTCCTGGCGCTGCAAAACGAACTCGCTGGACAAGGGTTTACCCTCATCGGCATTAATGCCAATGACACGGTCAAATCTCCCGCCGACAGCCTGGAGCAAATGAAGCAATTTGCCCAGGCGCACGCGCTGTCCTTTCCCTACATTCGCGATGTCACCCAGGATGTGGCCCAAACCTTCCAGGCCAAGGTGACGCCCGGAGCGTTTTTGCTCGATGCAAATGGCATCATTCGCTACAGAGGTCTGATTGACGATTGCCCAGAGGATGCAACAAAGGTGAAGGCCACCTATCTGCGCGATGCCGCGATGCAACTATTAAACGGCGAATCCCTTGAAGTACAAGAGACAGAAGCCACGGGATCTCCGATTCTATGGCGCTAATTTCGCCGGAACGATGACATTACAGCCGATCAATCTTGTCCCCCAGCCGCATAATGCCCCGATATTGTCCGAGACCCCCTGAAAAAGGGCGAAAGTTCCTGGGCGTCTCGGGGCGAGCTTGATCTCACGCTGACTCCCGTATGCAAATACGCGGACAGTGGCTTATTGTATTTGGGAAAACACGCTTGGGACGCTCCACGCAAGCGGAGGTTGATAGAGTCAGTCATGGCGTATAAGCGCATTCTTTTGAAATTGAGCGGCGAAGCGCTCATGGGCGATTTGCCCTACGGCATTGATCCTCAGGTGGTCGATCGCATTGCCAAGGAAATTGCCGGGGTCGCCCGTAGTGGCATTGAGCTAGCCATTGTGGTGGGTGGCGGCAATATCTTTCGGGGTCTCAAGGGATCAGCAGCGGGCATGGATCGCTCCACTGCCGACTACATTGGCATGATCGCCACGGTCATGAATGCCATGACACTCCAGGATGCTTTGGAAAGGGCAGACATGCCCACCCGGGTTCAAACGGCGATCGCCATGCAGGAGCTTGCCGAACCCTACATCCGCCGTCGAGCCGTGCGCCACTTGGAAAAGGGGCGCGTTGTTATTTTTGGGGGTGGCTCAGGCAATCCCTACTTCACCACCGACACCACCGCCGCCCTGCGCGCCGCTGAGATTAACGCAGATGTGGTTTTCAAGGCGACGAAAGTAGACGGGGTGTATGATTGTGATCCGAAGACGAACCCCGATGCTAAACGCTTTGAGTCTCTGAGCTACAGCGAAGTTCTCACCAAGGAACTCGCAGTCATGGACAACACGGCGATCGCCCTCTGCAAGAACAATTCCATCCCCATCATGGTGTTCAACCTATTTGATGAGGGGAATATTCAGCGGGCTGCATCTGGGGAATCGATTGGAACTCTTGTTGGAGGTGATGCATGAACATAAAAGAAGCTGAAGAGAGTATGCAGAAGGCGGTGGAATCCACCCAGCGTTCTTTCAACACAATTCGGACCGGTCGCGCCAACGCTAGCATTCTTGATCGCATCACGGTGGAATATTACGGTGCGGATACGCCCCTCAAGTCTCTGGCGAATATCAATACCCCGGATGCCACAACCATCGCCATCCAACCCTTCGATGCTGGCAGTATGGGCAATATTGAAAAGGCAATCATGATGTCGGATGTCGGCATTACGCCGAGCAACGACGGCAGCGTCATCCGTCTCAACATCCCTCCACTGACGAGCGATCGCCGTAAGGAGCTGGTGAAAATCGCATCCAAATATGCGGAAGAGGGCAAAGTTGCCATCCGCAACGTCCGTCGAGATGCTGTCGATACGGTGCGCAAGCAAGAGAAAAACGGCGATGTCTCCCAAGACGAATCCCGCGATCTTCAGGACAAAGTCCAAAAGCTGACGGATAAGTACACCGCTAAAGTTGACAGTATTTTTGGAGATAAGGAAACAGACATCCTGAAGGTTTAGAATTTTTCTCCAGGCCTTGGATGGCTCCCGATCCCTGATAAAACCAATCAAGACTAGCCCCGGCAGAATTGCCGGGGCTTTTTTGCGTCTGGCTTTTTCGCATTCCAACAACACCGTAGACTTAAGAGAGGGTTAATCCTCTCACCTAACCTCCGACAGGGCAGCATTGTCCGCTCAAGCAACAACTATGTTTCGTAAAATTTCCCTGGGCAACGTGGGCGTCGTCATCGGCCTGATCCTGACCATCGTTGGTTTCTGGGCCTATGCAACCGATCGCCCCACCCTGAATCTCGCAGGTTTTTTCTATGGTATTCCCTTACTCCTAGGCGGCTTAGCCCTCAAGTCCGCAGAACTAGAACCAGTCCCCATGGTTCCAGAAAGTAGCGATGACGTCATCGCCCGCCGTGAAGCCACGGCGACCGAAACGCAAAATCAGATCCGCAAAGATGTGACCCGCTTTCGCTATGGCGAAGAAGCACACCTTGCCACAGCCCTCGAGTATCTCGGCCTGAGCCCCACAGACGAAGAACGTCCGGTGCTCACAACGCTACGGGAAGAGAACCACGACGGCCAATATGCCCTGGTGATGCTCTTTGAGTCCCCCATGATCGGCTTTGACCAATGGCAAGAAAAACAGGACAAGATGTCCCGTTTCTTCGGACCCAACATCCAAGCCGAGCTCAAGCAACCTGAGGCCAAGCAAGTTGAAGTCACCTTGCTTTCCACCCAAAGCGCTTAGGCTCGACAGACTCCAGCCTCTCTTGCAAGACCGCTTCCCCCATCCCCACGACGTCAGGACTCTCTTCGCCCCATGACTCCCCACCTCGACCACATTCATCCGGATGCTACCGCTCGGGTCAAGATTCTGAGTGAATCCCTGCCCTACATTCAGGAGTTTGCGGGCCGCACCGTGGTGATTAAGTACGGTGGCGCTGCCATGAAGGACAGCACTCTGAAAGACACCGTCATGCGTGACATTGTGCTCCTGGCCTGCATTGGCATTCGCCCCGTCGTGGTCCATGGTGGTGGGCCAGAGATCAATACCTGGCTGGGAAAACTGGGGATTGAGCCCCAGTTTAAAGACGGCCTACGCGTGACCGATGCCCCCACCATGGATGTGGTGGAGATGGTCTTGGTGGGCCGGGTCAACAAAGAAATTGTGGCCATGATCAACCAAGCGGGGGGCAATGCCGTGGGCCTTTGCGGCAAGGACGGAAAATTAATCACCGCCCGTCCCTCTGAAAAGGAAGGCGTTGGCTTTGTGGGAGAAGTCAATATGATCCGTCCCGCCATCATCGATACCTTATCTTCCCAGGACTATATTCCCGTGGTCTCCAGTGTGGCTGCGGACGATGCGGGCCAAGCCTACAACATCAATGCGGACACCGTTGCAGGAGAAATTGCTGCAGCCCTCGGGGCTCAAAAATTGATTCTGCTGACCGACACCAGCGGTATTTTGAAAGATTACAAGGACCCGTCCACGCTGATTTCAGAACTCTCGATCAGTGAGGCGCGAAATCTGATCAACGAGGGCATTGTGGCAGGCGGCATGATTCCCAAGGTCGAGTGTTGCGTCCGGTCCTTGGCCCAGGGGGTACGGGCTGCTCACATCATCGATGGTCGGGTGCCCCATGCCTTGCTCCTAGAAATCCTCACGGATATGGGCATTGGTTCCATGATTAAGGCCTAGCCATGAGCGATCCAAACGTGACGAATCAGACCGAGAGTCCAAGCAATAACCAGCCCAGCCCCCCCAACACCCAATGGATGACCGTGGGGCGCATTGTTTCTCCCCAAGGGTTGGACGGCGAGCTGCGAGTCTATCCCGAAAGTGAATTTCCAGAACGCTTTGTGGTGCCGGGCGATCGCTGGCTGCGCAAATCCAAAGCCAAGGAACCCGAACGCGTAGAACTCCTGGCTGGGCGTTACCTACTGAAGAAAAATTTGTATGTGATTCGCCTAAAGGGAATTGATTACCGCGACCAGGCCGAGGAATTACGCCAGGCTGAACTGCTGGTCCCCCTGGGCGATCGCCCCCCTCTCGAAGAGGGAGAATTCCATGTCCTTGACCTGATCGGTCTCCAAGCCATCAACCAAACCACGGGAGAACCCCTCGGCACGGTCATCGATGTCCTAGCCGCAGGCAACGATCTGCTAGAAGTTGCCCTGGGCGAGCCGCCAGCAACCAATACTGCAGCAACGACTCTTTCAGACGGTGGCCAAGCGGCCTTAGGGAAAACCGACGCAGATAAGCGCCCCAAGGTTCTCATTCCCTTTGTCCATGAAATTGTCCCCGTGGTTGATTTGGAAACTCAGCAGATCGAAGTGATTCCGCCACCGGGCCTACTAGATCTACAAACCACGCCAAAAGAAAAGAAAACGAAAAACCGTCCCCGGGGTAAACACAGAAAACAGCGACGCACGAAGACGGACGCTGCCAGTACCGCTCCAGCTTCAGCACCAGACAATGCTCCCCAGCAACAGGAAGCAGCATCTGGGACAAATCAGACATCAGCGCCCCACATTTCATCGCCTGAGACTGGAAGCGTTAGCCCCTAGGCTCCTCCGTTAATCCGTTAGGACCTGGGTCAAAAATTCCGTCAAGCTGTTCTCATCCAGGGCTTCGATTTTGCGTGACTTGACAATATCGTGAGCCGCTCCCGCTAGCTTGAGGTCATGATCCAGCATCCCGAAAAAGCCCTCAGCGATCGGGCTTTCTCCGATTTGGAGTAAGCCGATGCCCAACTCCCCCGTGCCATCCACATGCTTCGTCGCATCGACAATGGTGCGCACAATTCCCATTCGATTCTGCGGCTCTCCATCAAAGAGAACAAGAATCACTTCACCGTTAGGCTTCGTTTTGCCTTCCGCTTTACGCCGGAAATAATCAGCCAGCGCCGTTTGCAAGCTCAGCGCCAAATTAATCTGTTCCGGAGGTTGATGGGCATCCAAGACAGCGGCGGCGGTTTGACTGGTCACAGCATCGTGACATTGGAAGTGCGGCACGGCATGCGCAGTGGCTTCGTCCACCTGGGGCGTATACAGCGTAATCCCATCGCTATCTAACGCATCACAGACACCCAACAACTTATAAATGGCCGCCTGGGCCACCTGCCATTGCTCTGCGGCATTCGGCATCGCATAGCTATCGGCAGCGCGGCCCAAAATAACGGTGTAATCGCGGTTATAGAGCAAGTGCCCCACCGAGTTGCCCAACACCATATAGGTTTCACCGGGCTCCACGATACTATCCCAGGCTCCAAGCTCCTGGTTCGGCTCACTCGCCACTGCATGAACCATTCAATTTCCCTCAAGTTGACGCAGTCTCAGCATGGCCTCTTTCGCAATGCATCTCCCACCGTGCGATCAACCAGTTCCATCAAGGTTATATAGGGCTCTACCAAAGCAGCTCAGAGTTTCTGCGATGCATTTGCGATGTATTACCCTAGATGCGCAACATCGAAAGAATTCCCATGGCATTTTCATTGGCGGTTTCATTTCTGGGGCGTCGGGTCGGACGACGATGCTTCAACTTTGCCCTCATCGGTCTCTTGCTGGGAACAGGGCTCAGCAGCTGCGGCAGTGGGAGCAGCTCCAGCAGCGCCAACGAGATTGAATTCTGGACCATGCAGCTCCAGCCCAAATTCACCGATTATTTCAATGACCTGATCGCAGAATTTGAACAGGAGAATCCCGAGCTAACCATCAAGTGGGTGGATGTGCCCTGGAGTGCGATGGAAAGCAAAATTTTGGCGGCGGTCTCTGCGAATACCGCCCCGGATGTCGTGAATCTCAACCCAGACTTCGCGTCCCAGCTCGCCAGCAAAGACGCCTGGCTCAATCTGAACGAGGTCGTTCCCGCTGAAACCAAAGCCGAATATCTACCCAAAATTTGGCAAGCCAGCACCCTCGACGACATCAGCTTTGGTCTGCCCTGGTATCTGACCACCCGCGTTGCGATTTACAACCAGGATTTACTAGAGCAGGCAGGGGTAAGCCAGGCTCCACAAAGCTATGAGGAACTGGCAGAGGTCGCCCAGAAGGTGAAGGAAAAAACCGGGAAGTATGCCTTTTTCACAACGGTTGTACCGGAAGATTCCGCCGAGGTCTTGGAATCCATGGTCCAAATGGGCGTAACGCTTGTGGATACGGATGGCAAAGCGGCGTTTAACAGCCCTGCGGGAAAAGCCGCGTTTCAATATTGGGTTGATTTGTACCAAAACAAGCTGCTTCCCCAGGAAGTACTCACCCAGGGCCATAGTCGAGCCGTGGAGCTTTACCAAGCAGGCGAGACGGCTGTGCTGTCCTCTGGAGCAGAATTCCTCAACAGCGTTGCGACCAATGCTCCCGCAGTCGCCGAGGCATCTGCGGCCAGCCGCCAAATCACGGGCAATACCGACAAAAAGAACGTTGCGGTCATGAACCTTGTCATTCCCAAAGGAACGGACAATCCTGATGGCGCCCTCAAATTTGCTCTCTTTGTCACGAACTCAGAGAACCAATTGACCTTTGCCCAGGCCGCCAATGTTTTACCGTCCACTCAGCAAGCCCTGCAAGACTACCAAGCCAGCATTGCAGACCTAGGCGAAGATGCCACTGCCGTGGAGCAAGCCCGCGCCGTCAGCGCCAACCAGATGCAGGATGCTGAAGTCTTGGTTCCCGCCATGAAAGATCTCAATAAGCTTCAAAAAGCAGTCTACGAGAACCTCCAGGCCGCCATGCTGGGCAAGAAAAGTGTGGATGAAGCCCTCAACGATGCCGAAGATCAGTGGAACGGCTAAGACATAAACGAGCCCAACTCGGACACAAACCGAGTCAACGCTGTACCCGGAAACCACCAAAACGTCGATGGGGCTAGCTCCAGCTCAAAGTACTAGCCTCAAACTCACGAGCGAAGCCGACCGTCGCCCCCAATGACTCTTGCATGATCCCCCTGAAAGCCAGTCACCCGGGAGACCGTCGGCAATCTGCTATAGTGCTGAGCATAGTAAGCAATTTTGCTCAATCAGCTTCCACAAAGTCACTAGAGTTAAGAGACTCCCATGAGTCATTCTTCAAACTTTGTTACAATTAAGGTCAGCTCGATACATTCTTTTTAACAAAAGTCTTTTCTTCGATGGCGAACTACACCAAGGATGAAAACTGCGTCAAGGAAAAAATCCTTGTCGTCGATGACGAGGCAGCGGTTCGTCGAATTCTAACCATGCGCTTGTCCATGGCTGGCTACCGTGTTGTGGTGGCGGCAGATGGTGAGGAAGCCATCGAAATGTACCGTGCGGAATCGCCAGACTTAATCGTGCTCGATGTCATGCTTCCAAAGATGGATGGCTATGGCGTTTGCCGCGAACTACGCAAAGAGTCGAACGTTCCGATCATCATGCTGTCTGCCCTGGGCACCATTGCCGATCGCATCACCGGCTTGGATATTGGCGCCGATGATTATCTCGCAAAACCCTTTTCCCCCAAGGAATTAGAGGCGCGTATTGTTAGCATTCTTCGCCGCGTTGATTCGAGTTCAAGCTCGGCTCCGGCCCAGCAGGGAATCATCAGCGTGGGCCGCGTCCAAATCGACACCAATCGTCGCCAGGTCTTTCGGGAAGGGGAGCGCGTCCCCCTCACATACACCGAGTTTAGCCTGCTGGAAATGCTGTTTCGTCAGCCAGGACAAGTGGTTCCTCGTGCAGAAATCCTTCAGGAACTTTGGGGCTATCCACCCCGGCGAGCCGCTGATCTTCGGGTTGTCGATGTTTATGTGGCACGTCTGCGTTCTAAGTTGGAACCGGATCCTCGCAATCCAGAATTGATCATCACTGTGCGGGGAACCGGATATACCTCCCAGCGATTAGGCGATGCCGCAGAAGCATCCGTCAAGTAGCCAGCGATTGCTCTAGCTGCACTTCGTCATTTCATCATCACCTCGGCCCCCTCTATTGCCTGTGGTGGCTAGCAAATGCTTGTAATTGATAGCAACGGTGAGCGGTTTCAGAGGGAGATGGCACGTTGCGTTTGGTAACGGATTTCACCGAAGTAAGAGCGGTGACTTGGGTTCGTGAGTCATCCTCTTCATAATGGAAAAAGCTTTAGCGGAAGGAAAGGTCATGGTTCGGAGAATGGGTCAGGTTCAGAGACGGTGGATGGCTCAAATAATCAAGCGCATACGCTTTGGCTTGGTCGCGATCGCCATCATGGCTGTCTTCAACCTAGCGATCGCCCTCCCGGCTCAAGCCATGACGCAGCTGCCCGTGAGCAAGATTGGCTATGAGGAATGCCCCTCTGAGGTTGGAGACGGCAGCGTCACTAGCGATGGCAGTGCCCGCCCGGCCAAGTGCTATCTCATTTCTGGCACGGTCACAAACTCGACGAGCAAGGTGGTTTACGACGCGGATGTTTTTGGTCGGGTTTACGATGCAACCCACAATTCCGTGATGGAAAATCGCACCCGCTTGGGTGGCATCGAGGAAGTCCCTCCCGGTAAGAGCCAGTTTGAAATTCGCATTACCGTCCCCGCCAGCCAGCCAGAGCCGCTCCAGCTTGAGCAATTCAAAGCATCCGGCTTTGGCAGCACGGTCCGCAATCAACTCGTGGAGCCGGACTACTTCGATGATGAGCTAGACGATTACTAAAAGATAACCAGAGTCATGATGTGTAGCATGGCTCTTGTCCTACCGCCAGTTCATCACTTTGGGTTCACAGCCAAAGAAGAGTTGTATCACCCCCCGTGGGCTTCCTTGGCCTTGGCTTCAAACCAAGCAATCGTTTGCTCTGCGGTCACGGAGCCGAGGTCTGTCTGATTCACGTCCGCAACTTGGTGGAGCTGCTTGGTAGAAGAGGCAATAATGTTCGACCAAAAGGCCTTAAAAGAGTCGTCCAGAGCAAACCCCTTGCCCTCAACGGCTTGGGACATCTCTGTCTTTTCCAAGAATTCGTGTAGTGCTGGGGTTTCAATGTCGGTCGCCGCAATGCCTCTCTCCGCAGCGATCTGCTTCAATACCCGCAAAGAATAAATTGCAATGCGGGTCCCAAATTTTTCTTTATTGGTCATGAGAGAAGCATCGACCTGAGCGGCTTCTTGTGGGGTGAGGAGTTGCTCGGGATTAATCATTGGATTGGATCAAATAACCACAATAGTTTTGCCCGCGGATCATCCAGTGGGTCCGCTTCACACTGCATTCCGGAAACAACGACATGAACAGCTCTAGCTCATGACCACAGACCGTTGGGAAAGATTCGGCAATGTTGGCGATCGCACAATTGTATTCCGTCACCACAAACCCATCACCGTCGCCGAGGTCCACAGGCTGGCCCGAAGACAAGCCATTACTCTCGGCCAAGGTCAGCTCATGGCTGTCATGGTCTAGGGGATGCACTTCTGACATGAAGCCTTCTGCGCGGCGCAGCTCCGCCAACTGATTCAATCGCTCACCGAGATCCCCTTGACCCATGCGATCGCGATATTCCTCAATTTTCTTGTGCCATTGGGTCTTGAGAATGGCACGAAATTGCTCGGGTGGAACCGTCTCAGAGAGTGTCCCTAAGAGGTCAACCGCGAACCGATCGTAGCTATCGGGAAAATGCGATCGCCCCTTCTTACTGAGCTGATAGCGATGCTGGGGACGCCCCACCTTCACCTGAACCGTCTGATGGATAATCAGCGATTCCTCTTCCAAATCCTTTAGATGTCGTCGAATCGCCTGGGGACTCACCCCTGCTGTTTCAGCCAAAACCTGCGCTGTCGCAGTACCATGCTTCAGCAAATGTTGCAGGATATCTTCCTTCGTTGTGGAGTTCTGAGTTGCAGACATGCTCTGGGGTGCAGCGCTTCAGAATAGTGTTGTTGGAGCGATCTTAAAAAATTGTAAATCCAACTTTGACAACGTTCACGTTGCTAAAGTAGCGTTAAGATCGGATAAAGCAACACGTCGGTTGTTTTATCAGATTATAGACAACCCGTTCGTTTCACAACTACTTATCCCTATGACTTCCTCCAATGGCCCAACTCAGGCTTCCGAACGCAGCTTGGAGGCAATGCGTAAGTTCTCTCAGACCTATGCAAAGCGCAGCGGCACCTACTTTTGTGTCGATCCTGGCGTCACTGCAGTCGTCATTGAAGGACTTGCGAAGCATAAGGATGAGTTAGGTGCACCCCTCTGCCCCTGCCGCCACTACGAAGACAAAGAAGCCGAAGTGGCCGCTGCGTTCTGGAACTGCCCCTGCGTCCCCATGCGTGAGCGCCACGAATGCCACTGCATGCTCTTCCTCACCGAAGACAACGACTTCGCCGGTGAGAAGCAGGACATCACCATGGAAGAAATTCGTCAGACCACCAACACCTACGTTTCAGCTAGCTGAAACCAGTTACCAACACACCGTTCGCAAAAAACATGAGCGCATCTGTTCAAACGCTGGTTAATCAGCCTTACAAGTACGGTTTCGTCACCGACATCGAAACCGAGAAAATTCCCAAAGGTCTCAGTGAGGACGTGGTCCGCCTGATCTCGGCCAAGAAGAATGAGCCGGAATTCATGCTGGAGTTCCGTCTGAAAGCCTACAAAAAGTGGCTGACGATGGAAGAGCCGGACTGGGCAGCGATTGGCTACCCCAAGATCGACTACCAAAATATCGTCTACTACGCTGCTCCCAAGAAGAGTCAGGAAAAAAAAGCCAGTCTAGACGAAGTCGATCCGGCGTTGCTGGAAACCTTTGAGAAGCTAGGTCTGCCACTGTCTGAGCAGAAGCGTTTGTCGAATGTGGCTGTGGACGCGGTGTTCGATAGCGTTTCCATCGCCACCACGTTCCGGAAAGACTTAGCCAAGCATGGCGTTGTTTTTTGCTCCATCTCGGAAGCCGTCGAAGAATACCCCGAGCTGATCAAGAAGTATTTGGGCACCGTCGTTCCTGTGGGCGACAACTACTTCTCCGCGCTGAACTCAGCGGTATTTAGCGACGGCTCGTTCGTCTACATTCCCAAAGGCGTGACCTGCCCCATGGAACTGTCCACCTATTTCCGCATCAACAGCGGCGATACCGGACAGTTTGAGCGGACCCTGATCATCGCGGAAGATGACAGCCAAGTCAGCTATCTCGAAGGCTGTACCGCACCCATGTTTGACACCAATCAGCTCCATGCTGCGGTGGTTGAGCTGGTCGCCCTAGAGAATGCCGACATCAAGTATTCCACGGTGCAGAATTGGTTTGCGGGCGACGAGAACGGCAAAGGTGGTATTTACAACTTTGTGACCAAGCGCGGCATCTGCAAGGGCAAGAATTCGAAGATTTCTTGGACCCAGGTGGAAACCGGCTCGGCGATCACCTGGAAATATCCGGGCTGTGTGCTGGTGGGCGACAACTCTGTCGGTGAGTTTTACTCCGTGGCGCTGACCAACAACATGCAGCAGGCCGATACGGGCACCAAGATGGTCCACATCGGCAAGAACACCCGCAGCACGATTATCTCCAAGGGGATTTCGGCAGGGCGCTCTTCCAATAGCTATCGCGGTTTGGTCAAGATTGGTCCCAATGCAGAGGGAGCACGGAATTTCTCCCAGTGTGACTCGATGCTGATTGGCGATCGCGCCGCTGCCAACACCTTCCCCTACATCCAGGTGCAAAACCCCGGAGCTCAGGTGGAACACGAGGCATCAACCTCAAAAATTGGCGAAGACCAGCTTTTCTATCTGATGCAGCGAGGCATTTCTTTGGAAGACGCGGTCTCCATGATGATCAGCGGTTTCTGCAAAGACGTGTTCAATCAGTTGCCGATGGAATTTGCCGTCGAAGCAGACAAACTGCTCAGCCTCAAGCTTGAAGGCGCAGTCGGTTAAAGATCGAGAGATTCCAAGTAAGGATTTTAGACACCGGGTGTTTTGGAAACACCCGGTGTCTGGGTCAAAAGACGCAGTTGGGGAATAGGAGCTAGTTGTGATTATTGAAAACAGCGACGTAATTGTTTCGGTCAAAGGATTGACCGCCGAGATTAACGGCACACCGATTCTCAAGGGTGTGGACCTAGAAGTGAAGGCAGGTGAAGTTCACGCCATCATGGGCCGCAATGGCTCGGGTAAAAGTACCCTTTCTAAGGTTTTAGCTGGGCATCCCGCCTATGAAGTGACGGGTGGTGACGTGAGCTTCCAGGGTGAGAACTTGCTAGAGCTGGAACCGGAGGAGCGATCGCGCAAGGGCGTTTTCCTCGCCTTCCAATACCCCCTTGAAATTCCCGGCGTCAGCAACCTGGATTTTCTGCGCGCCTCCTACAACAGCCGCCGCAAAGAACAGGGTCTAGAAGAACTCGACGCCTTTGATTTTGATGAAGTCGTTGAAGAGAAGCTAGGCATCGTCAAGATGGACCCCGCCTTCCTCAACCGCAGCGTCAACGAAGGCTTCTCCGGTGGTGAGAAGAAGCGCAACGAGATTTTGCAGATGGCTCTACTGGAGCCGTCACTGGCCATTCTGGATGAGACCGATTCCGGTCTCGACATCGACGCGCTGCGCACCGTCGCCGAGGGCGTCAATCAGCTCACCAATGCGAGCAATGCGACGTTGATGATCACCCACTATCAGCGCTTGCTCAACTATATTCAGCCCGACTTCATCCATGTGATGCACGATGGCAAAATCATCCGCACGGGTGGCAAGGAACTGGCCCTAGAGCTAGAAGAGAAAGGCTACGACTGGATCGATGAGCAGTTGGCTGCGGGGGTTGCCTAAGCATGAGTCTCTCTACTCCCACTGAAACAACTCAGATGGTATCCCAGTCAGACCCCGTCGTTAATCGGTCCTCTGCCGAAAAACGTGCTGCATTTCTAGCAGGCTTGTTGGAGACGGCTCAAAAGAGCCAGCAAACCAATGAGTTTGTCGCCGCTGAGGCCATCGCAACGCTGCAAGGCCAAGCCGCAGCCTGCATCCGAGAGCTGGCCATTCCTTCCTCTCGGGATGAAGATTGGCGCTTTACCGACCTCTCGAAGCTCACCGAATCGGGCTACAACCCAGCTCAAAAGCAAAGCCTGACGGTCGGCGAAATCGACACGCTCATTTTGCCGGAAGCACAACAGAGTCGGATTGTGTTTCTAGATGGCTTGTATGCCCCTGAACTATCCAACATTGAGGCGATCGCCGACTATGTGACCGTGGGTCACGGCGAGGCAGTCGCGGCGAAGTTAGCTGAACATCCTGAGCGGCTAGCAAAGCTGCCAGGGGCCGATGAGGTTTTCACAACGCTGAATACGGCTGCGTTCGCTGATTTGCTCATCGTGCAGATTCCGAAAGGCACTGCGTTGGCCCCACCGATCCACATTCTTTATTGCTCCACTGGGTTGGGACAACTGTCGAATCCCCGCTGCTTAATCGTGGCTGAGACCAGCAGTAGTCTGAGTGTGATTGAAGAATACTGCTCACTGGTCGACGACTCTAGTGCTTTTTCAAATGCAGTCACTGAGATCGTCCTGAACGACAATGCTGAGCTGAACCACAGCCGCATCCAACGTGAGTCCAATGAAGCGGTTCACATTGGCAAAACCAGTGTGATTCAATCCCGCGATAGTCGTTACACCAACATTGCAGTCCACATTGGCGGGGCCCTGTCGCGGCACAACCTGGAAGTGCACCATCAGGGCGAGCAGGTGGAAAGTAACCTGCATGGCTTGGCGATCGCCTCCGGCGAACGTCTCGTGGATACCCACAGCAATATCCAGTACAACGAGCCCCACTGTCAGAGCGATCAGTTGTATAAGGCGATCGCCACAGACAAAGGCCGCTCGGTGTTCAACGGTCGCGTGGATGTCCCCAAAAAGGCTCAGAAGACCAACGCCGCCCAGCTCAACCGCAACCTACTCCTCTCCAACCGTGCCCGCGTAGACACCAAGCCTCAGCTTGAGATTGTGGCGGACGATGTTAAATGTACCCACGGGGCAACGGTGAGCCAGCTCGAAGACAATCAGGTCTTCTACTTACAGAGTCGGGGTATCGATCGCGAGAGTGCTCAGAAACTGTTGATTGAAGCCTTCGCGCTGGAAATCCTAAACCAGTTGCCGTCTGAACGATTGCGTCAAACCCTGGCTGAAAGCGTGATGCAACTCACGGCTGACGCGAGCTAGGTCTTCCGATCGCGCTTCTTTGACCCTCATCACGAACGACTCTCCTCCCCGTGCCTCGCCATGACCCTGACCACCCTCCGCTCCCTGGCTGACGACGTCCGCGCTGACTTTCCCATTCTGAATCAGCAGGTCAATGAAAAGCCGCTGATCTATTTCGACAGCGCGGCCAGCTCCCACAAGCCGATCGCCGTTCTAGAGGAGCTTCAGCGCTACTACCTGACGGATCATTCCAATGTCCATCGGGGCGCACATACGCTGAGTGGGCGGGCAACGGATTCCTACGAGGCAGCACGGGAGAAGGTCACGGCGTTTGTCAATGCAGCCTCCTTTAAGGAGATTATCTTCACACGCAATGCCACTGAGGCCATTAACCTGGTGGCCTACAGCTGGGGCATGACCGAGCTGAAGGCGGGGGATGAAATCATCCTCACAACCATGGAGCACCACAGCAACTTGGTCCCCTGGCATATTGTTGCGGAACGAACTGGCGCAGTCCTCAAGCATGTCCGGGTGACCGATGAGGGTGAGTTTGACCTAGAGCATTTCAAGACGTTGTTATCGGACAAAACCAAGCTGGTGTCGGTGGTGCATGTCTCCAATACGCTGGGAACCATCACCCCGGCCAAGGACGTTATCGAGTTAGCGCATCAACAGGGAGCAAAGGTTCTACTGGATGCCTGCCAAAGCGTTCCACACATGCCCATAGATGTGCAGGATTTGGATTGCGATTGGCTGGTGGCATCGGGCCATAAGATGTGTGGGCCGACGGGGATTGGCTTCCTCTATGGGAAGTTAGCGTTGCTCCGCTCGATGCCTCCCTTTTTGGGCGGTGGTTCGATGATCAAGGATGTGTTTCTGGATCACTCAACCTATGCGGATTTGCCCGAGCGGTTTGAAGCAGGTACACCCGCCATTGCAGAGGCGATCGCCCTCGGTGCCGCTGTGGATTACCTCAACAAAATCGGCATGGACCGCATCCACGCCTATGAGCAGGAACTAACGGCTTACTTGTTCAAACAACTGAATGCCATTCCCGAAGTCACCATCTATGGCCCTCAGCCCCAAGCCGATGGCAGTGGACGAGCGTCGCTAGCCGCATTCACGGTGAAGGATTTACACCCGAATGATTTGGCGACCCTGCTGGATCAATCCGGCATCGCCATTCGTACGGGGCACCACTGCACCCAGCCCCTACATCGGGAATTGGGTATCTCTGGAACGGCCCGTGCCAGCCTCTACATCTACAACACCCGTGGGGAAATCGATACGTTTGTGCAGGAGCTGAAGGGAACGATTGAGTTTTTCCAGAGTTTGATGGATTAGTGAGGACTGTGGCCCAGGGCCTGGACAGGATAGATGCAGCCTGCTCTGGCTTAAAAGCCAAAGATGTTGCCACCACCACCGAGCGTACGGTCCAAAATGGTTCGGCCCAGGACACCACCGAGGATGCGGCGACCAGCACCGCCACGCCCAAAGATGTTGCGGTTCGAGCTGCGGCTGGAGCGTCCCAGGAGTTGTTCGCTGATCTGCTGCGCTAGGTCACTGTCTTTGCCGAAGGTGCTGACGGCGGCTCCGGCAGCGGCTCCCTGGGCTGCATTTTCCAGGAAGGAGTCATCGTTGGTGAGCGTACCGGCCAGTCCTCCGGCGATCGCCCCCACCGCAATATCGCGAACCAAGCTAGAGTCATCGCGGCCCAGCACGCTAACAGCCGCTCCAGCAGCGGCTCCATTGATGGCATCGTCAAACCCGGTATCGTCGCCAATCACAACACCTGTGGCACTGCCCGCGGCTGCACCAATGCCAATGTCCTCAAGCAATTGAGCAGACGCGGGCGTCGCCAGGGTGAAGCTAAGCATGCTGGTGGTGATGCCTGCGGTGATTAGGGTGGTGAATCGTCTTTGCATGATCTGAGACCCATAAAAAATTTCATTCCTACAGGCTTAAGTCGCAAAGATTCGAGATTCCTCGCCGTTGCTATGACAGTTTGAAGACTGCACGGGGTTGCGCAACTATTTTTGTGAGTGTTTGGGCTCTGA
>CALIJJ010000091.1 GCA_938017515.1 uncultured Pseudanabaenaceae cyanobacterium | reverse complement strand
CTCAAAAAGCAGCCTGGGTCGATTGCAAGACCAGTCAGCCTATGAACGTTGATTTACCTGCGGCGTTGCTACCTCAAAAAGCAATTGGCCCCACAATGCAGAATCAAGAGGGGGCTTGATGCTGCCTCGCACAAGAGATGGAGTTACAATTAAATAGTCTGGGTTTATAACCCAAACTACCTTTCGGTGGATTGAAAGGAGTACCTGCATGGCATTTGATGTGCCTGGTAAAGCTCTAAGAAAGCGAAACTCGGCAATTGCTTCGGCGACAAATAATCTGTTATCGAACTCTTCCGAGCCTTCAACGGCATGAATGTGTTAGAGCGACACCCAAATTGTTACAACGACAGAGAATGTGTTAGAGCGACACCCAATCTGTTATTGACGACAGAAAGCGCGTTAATCGACAGCTGGCAAGGGTTGTAGAACTTCTATGGAGCTAACCGGACTCGAACCGGTGACACCCTGCATGCCATGCAGGTACTCTACCAACTGAGCTATAGCCCCTTATGCGTAAACAAATAATGACGCGACGGGCTAGATTTAGTCAAGGGGTAATTTTTTAGAACGCATTTTTGGCTGAGATTGATCGACAGACTGCATCCCAGAAAGGCATTGAGAAAGGTCTTACAGCCATTCCGTGGCGTGAATCTCTCCCGCATGATTCACCCAAATCAAGCGAGCCTGCTCGATTCTCCCCTGAACCAGGGTCACCAGGGAAAAGTTCCGCAAGACTTCTCCGTCCCGCTCCACGATACGCGGACAGCGGGCTGCGTTGAGATAACAGGTGCCATCTCGGTGAACCATAGACGTCCGCAGTCGGTCCTGGCGATGGCGGAGGCCATGGTGCATATGGCCAAAGCCAACGAGGGGTAGGGATTTATGTTCGGCCTCTAGCGGTGGGTTAGCGGGGGTCTGCCTGGGGTCCTTGCTTGGGCCCTTGATTTGAGCGATCGCCATCTCAAAATCGGGGTCCCCATAATCCTCACTGGGCGCCTTCCAATCCTTCCCACAAATATCTTCGGCCTGATCTCCCAACCCAGTCGGACCGTTATGGCCAATCATGATCAGCGTGTTTTGGGTCGCAGCCAAGGCCATCTCTGCAATTTTTTGGCTGGACTCTGCAAAATTCTTGACCCCAAAACGCTCCCGATAGAACGTCTTGTTCTTCCAGCTGGGTCCCCCCCAGCTAAAGGGGCGACTGCCCACAACACTGAGCTTTAAAGCCGGAAAATCCTTCCGGCCATAGCCCACCCGACAATCCTGAAGGAGATCCAACTGCTGCTGAAACCGATCCTCTTCCGCCGGATTATAGGGACGTTTGCGGCGACCCCAGGGCGTCGCGGTGTACCAGGCATCGTGATTGCCAAAAATCGTCGCCTTGGGCAAATCGAGCTGGGCCACACGACCCACCGTCTCCAGGGATTCATTGCCAAAATCCCCCACAAATAGCACCAGATCAACGCCCAAATGCTTCAGCGCCGACGCATCTGCCTCATCCCACTGATCATGAATATCACCGACGAAGGCGATCGTGACGGCGGACTCACCTGGGGTTGGGCGAGTTGAGAGCTGGCCAGTGGGGGAATGAACAGGGGAAGTGGCCATGGCAAATGATATCGAGGCGGATGTCGTCAACGGTCAAAAGGCTCGAAATAAGCCTTCGGAGTGAACGTTCGGCATGAACGTTCATTCGCTCTGATTGTAGGGTGATCCTTCGACACTTGGCCAAGCTCGTCGCAACGCCCCATGTCACCGCTCTCACCTAAAACTGCATATTTTCGTGGCCACGAGCGTATGAAGTCTTGTCCCCATTCATTGCCCCAAACCCAGGGTGAGTCAGGTATGAAGGAGTTAGACATCAAGCCATTGCTTTCAGTCCTGAGCGCAGTGCTGATCAGTTTTTCGATGGCCTGCCATACCCCAGAAAGCAGCAACCCCACCACCACCGCTGCCGCTACCGCTCCAGTTCGTCCGGCTGCCTCGCGGTAGGATAGCAGAAGAAGGGCGTAAATATACGGCCGTAGTTTTACGGAAAAGGAGATTTTGCCCCTGTTTCCTTTCCTAAGGCTGCCCAGCTCAAACGATTCACTTCTAAAAATTTTTGAGGGAGATCATGGACTGTTTGCATCTATCATCCAGCGCCGCATCAGCATCTAATGCAGAAGCGCCCAAGGTTGATCAACAACTTCAGCCGATTCATCGTCGTGCAAGACATCTATTACTGTCTGCCCTGACACCTTTTTTGCTCAGCGGGAGCATTATTGTGCCCACGCTGCTCCTCGCTCCCGTCGTCCAAGCGCAAATCACCATTCAGCGTCCCCTTGTGCGGGGCGATCGCGGTCGCGACGTATTGCAATTGCAACAAGAGCTCGTTCGTCGCGGTTTGCTTAACGTCGAAATCCCATCCGGACAACGTGAAGGCTACTTTGGCCCAGCCACAGAAGCAGCAGTCAGAGCATTCCAGCGATCAGAGAATGGATTGGTTGCTGACGGGGTCTTTGGGGAACAGAGCTTCCGCCGCCTCTTCGGTGTGGGTCTCGTCCCAACCCAAACGTTTTCCATTGCAGTAATGCAGGCTCAACTAGCTGAGCTGGGCTACTATCGCAGTGGCTTAGACGGTGAGTATGGCAGCGCCACAAGACGGGCTCTCCAAGACCTACGGGATGAGGCCTTTGTGGACCTTAGCCTACGCGAAAATAATTTAGAGCAGACCTTTGGCAGCGTCACCAATTACTACGATCAACAGCGGCAACGGCGAGATCTCCCTCATATCAATGTGCTGGAACAGCTCGTGGAGCGGCAGCTACCAGCGGAAAGATTACTGACCTACGGTACAAGTAGTTCCTTCAATGTGGCTCCCTCTAGCCGAAATCCTGAGCCTCCTCG
This sequence comes from uncultured Pseudanabaenaceae cyanobacterium, assembly GCA_938017515.1. Classification (GTDB taxonomy): domain Bacteria; phylum Cyanobacteriota; class Cyanobacteriia; order PCC-9006; family JAAUQQ01; genus JAAUOP01. The sequence goes on along the minus strand of CALIJJ010000091.1, from coordinate 13,443 downwards.
CGCTCGTAGCTTCTCCAGCCAGACGTTTACGGTGATCGTGCCTGTGAATGGCAATTCTTCCCTATTGCGTCAGGTGCGTTCGTTTGTGTCCGACGCGTACTTACAACCGGATCGTCGCGGTGACTTTATTCAAGTCGGAGCCTATGGCGATCGGGTCAACGCAGAGGAGATGAGAGATTATCTTCGTCGTCAGGGCTTTGATGCACGATTGGATTAACCAACAACGCCAGCATCAAGCTGGCAAGCCTCAAGCGTAAAAAGATGCATATCCAACAAAAAGGACGTGGGTCAACCCACGTCCTTTTTGTTCTAAGCCAGTTCCATCACCGCCCCAAAAAGGCTACAGCCAGGAACTACTCACCACTACGCAGCTTGTCTAAGACCGAGCGATCTTCCAAGGTTGAAGTATCACCCGAGATCTCGTCACCTGCCGCGACCTTGCGCAACAAACGACGCATAATCTTGCCCGATCGCGTCTTCGGCAACGCATCGGTAAAGCGAATATCAGCAGGCCGCGCCAGCGCACCAATCTCCTGGACCACGTGGGCCTTGATGCCCTGAACCAGCTCCTCCGACTCCGACTGGCCTCCTTCCAAGGTGACAAAAGCAAAGACTTCCTCACCTTTCAGGTCATCCGGACGTCCCACCACTGCGGCTTCCGCCACTGCGGGGTGCGAGACCAAGGCTGACTCAATCTCCATGGTGCCGAGGCGGTGGCCCGACACACTGATGACGTCATCCACACGACCCATCACCCAGAAGTAGCCGTCATCATCAATGCGGGCACCATCTCCCGCAAAGTAAACAGGATCGCCAGGAATCTGCTCCCAGTAGGTCTTGCGGAAACGCTCAGCATCGCCGTAGACCGTGCGCAACATACTAGGCCAGGGATGCCGAATCACCAAGTAGCCCCCTTCACCCTGGGGCACCGGGTTACCCTGCATATCCACCACATCCGCCATAATGCCGGGGAACGGCTTCGTCGCAGAACCGGGCTTCGTCGGAATCGCCCCCGGTAACGCCGTGATCATCACACCGCCCGTCTCCGTCTGCCACCAGGTATCCACAATCGGACACCGCTCGCCACCAATCACCCGGTGATACCACATCCAGGCTTCCGGGTTAATCGGCTCGCCCACCGTCCCGAGCAAACGCAAGGAGGACAGGTCACGGGCCTTGGGTAGATCCTCGCCCATTTTGATAAAGGCGCGAATCGCAGTGGGTGCCGTGTAGAAGATGCTGACCTTGTACTTCTCGACCACATCCCAGAAGCAACCGGGATTTGACTTACGCGGTGCACCTTCGTACATCAAAGACGTCGCACCATTGGACAGCGGACCGTACACGATATAGCTGTGGCCCGTAATCCAGCCCACATCAGCGGTACACCAGTAAACATCATCCTCTTTCAGGTCGAAGATCCACTTGGTGGTCATGTGGGTGTAGAGGTTGTAGCCGCCAGTCGTGTGTACAACCCCTTTTGGTTTGCCAGTGCTGCCGCTGGTGTAGAGGATAAACAAGACATCTTCGCTGTCCATGGGCTCAGCGGGGCAGTCGGGGGAGACCTGCTGGCGCAGATCATGCCACCAGTGGTCACGACCCTCTTGCATGGGAATGTCTTGGCGAGTGCGTTGGACCACAAGAACGTTGTCAACCGTGGGAGCGGCATTGTCGTCGATCGCCTTATCCACCTGAGTCTTCAGTTCGACGATGGAATCCTTACGCCAGCCGCCGTCCGCCGTGATCACCAGCTTAGCTTTGCCGTCATTGAGGCGATCGCGCAGGGCCTCTGCACTAAAGCCACCAAACACCACACTGTGGGGGGCACCGATGCGGGCACAGGCGAGCATGGCGATCGCCGCCTCAGGAATCATCGGCATGTAAATACCGACGACATCGCCTTTGCCAACGCCCAGCTTCTTCAGGGAGTTGGCGAACAAACAAACTTCGCGGTGGAGTTGCGCATAGGTCAGCACGCGGGAATCTCCGGGCTCCCCTTCCCAAATAATCGCGGGCTTATTGCGACGCTCCTCGGTGAGGTGACGGTCCAGGCAGTTATGGGTAATATTCAGCTTGCCCTTGGTGAACCACTTGGCCTCCGGCGGATTCCACTCTAGGGTTTTCTCCCAGGGCTCAAACCACTCCAGCTCCTGTTTCGCCAAATCGTCCCAGAAGGCGGCAGGGTCAGCCTTGGCCTTCACATAAAGCTCGTTGTAATCGTCCTGGCCCTTGACATGGGCGGCCTGCGAGAACGATTCGGAGGGGTAAAAGAGACGGTTTTCGGTCAGGACCGATTCGATGGACCCTTCGCTGGGAGCTGAATTTGCTTGAGCGGATCCGGCGGCGATCGCCGCTGCACCGGCCGCCGCAACAGCGGCTCCCCCCGCAGCAACAGCCCCCATTCCAGTATTCTCCGTTCCAGAGGGAGCAGTCGATGCATCAGCAACAGAAGCAGAGGCATCCCGTACCGCAGCATCCGCTTGGTCGCTAGCCGCCGCTCCAGCAGCCGCGCCAACGGCTCCGGCTGCAGCAGCCCCCTTTGCCGCAGCTTGCATCGGAGGCAACGTCATTGAGCCACCGACATTCGTGGTCGCCGAATCCGATGCATCCGCCGAGGCTGCATTGCCAACAGCTCCCGTCGCTGCCCTAGAGGTATCGGCATCGAAATCATCCTCATCATCACCGGCACCAGCAGCCAGCCACCAGAGCAAACCACCGCCTGCGGCCAAAGCAGCCAAGGGCAACAGCCCCCACAAACGAGGCAACCCACCCCGGGATTCGCCAGCAACGCCTCCGGCATCAGCAACAATATCTGCGCCACCATCTGCGCCACCGTCAGCCGCCCCAGCGTCACCAGCATCAACCGATGCATCTCCAGCGCCCTCTACACCAGCATCAGCGACCCCATCAGCGGGGACTTCAGCGGTGGTTTCAGGCGCGTCTCCTGCACCATCGGCAGGCTTGTCAGCAGAGGCATCGGCACCCGCCTCACCTTCAGCAGCCTCACCTGCGGTGGCATCGCCTTCAGCGTCACTGGCTTCAGCGTCACTGGCCTTAGCATCATTGGCCTCTGCATCACCAGCTTCTGCATTGGCAGCGTCTGCGTCACCAGCCTTGGCATCATCACCGCCTTCAGCCGCATCCGAAGTTGTCGCCGCATCTGGAGTGGCTGCATCCGGCTGGGCTGCATCACCCGACGCCGCATCGCCAGCCGAGAAACTTTGTGCTGCCGTGGCCGGAGACTTGCCCGCCGCAACGGCCTTCGCTTCTGCCGCCTCCGCCGCCTCCACAGCGGCAGCCCCAGGCTCATTGGTCGCAAGACCCAGGAAGGATTGCACCGCCTCGTTGGGGTCACCCTTATAGACCAAGACCCGAGGCTGGGAATAGGGGTAAGCCGGATTGTCGGGCAGAACCTTGTGCATCGGGAGCACTTTGAGCCCGGGCAAGTCCTTCACCTGGCTATACAGTGCGTAGCCAACACCATCCTTACCAAGGGCTGAGATCAGAGCAGCCGTATCATCGGCGCTCAAGGGTTCTGCCGTCCCCCCAGCCTTGAATTCCGTCCCTTCAAACACAGGGTAGGTCTTAAACGACTGGCGCGTATCACTAGTATCCGGACGATCGATAAAGCGAATCGCGCCAGCATTGCCCCCTAACTCCGACCAATCTTTGATTTCACCCCGGAAAAGCTGGGCAAATTGGGCATAGCCAATGTCCCCCGAAAATGGGTTCTCTTCGCTAACCACGATCGCAATTTTTTCACGGTCCAAAATGACCGGCGTCAGTCCCTGGCCTTCCTCGTCTTCCGTCAACAATCGACCGATGGAAGCCACATCAATTTCGCCCGCAGCCAGACGCTTCAAGGCAGCATCCGTACCACCGGCTCCGACTTCAACCGCCGTCCCAGAGAACTGACCTTCGTACTTCTGTTTCAGGGATTGATTAACCGCCGACATGCTCTCAGAGCCATCAATTCGAACCTTGGTACCCGCTGCCACAGCATCGGGCAAGGCAAATCCAGCCTCCTCCGTCACCGCCTCTACCCTTGCAGCGTCAAAAAGCGTAATGGCAACGCCCACAGGTAACACGGCAAGGGTTGCCCAAAGCAGCATTTTAGAAAAACCGAAATTTTTTTTAAGTGCCATGTCAACCGTTTTTAACTGTTTGAAACAAAGAGTAGAGAAGGCAGACCCGGAGCAATTCTGCTGGGCTGTCTAGCTCTCGAAAGCCCCTAAATTAGGGACTAAATCGCCCAATCTAAGATCTAGATCAGACAAGAAGTAGGCTCAATATCTCAGCTCGGCTCACAGGAGTCAATCGCCCAAGAAACTCTGGAAACATTGGACAACAAAAGTAAACTTGCCTCCGGCTCAAGAACATGTTCAGGAACCAGAGGCAAGTTTAGAGAATGCAGGGATGAAGTAAAGAGATGAAGTAAGGCTTGATCACCAAGAATTGACGCTCAAGCCTTGCTCATCGCTTGCCCATCAAATGGCCCATCAAATGAATGGCTGAACCAAATCATGACTGAAGCAAGTCATGAATGGGCGATCGCCCAATCCTTAATCGTTGGTCATCTCATTCCAGTTATCCTGGGCAGCATCGGCAACATCGGACGCCTTATCCTTGGCACCCTCGGCCAGATTGGAGGCACCGTCAGCCACATTACCGGCGACGTTCGATGCACCGTCTACAACGTTGCCTGCCGCGTTAGATGCGCCAGTGGCAGCATTGCCCACAGCATCACCCACGCCACCAGCAACATCGCCAGCACCATCCTTGAGGTTTTGAGCAGCCCCCCCCGCAGCTTTGCCTGCGCCGGTCACCGCATTCTTCACCTTGTCAAAGAAGCCAGTCGTCGCACCGGCAGCACCGGCACCGACAGCACCCGCTGTAGCAGCGCCCTTACCGAGCAAGTTGCCGCCCGCATCCCGTGCTGCACCAGCAACATTACCAGCAGCATTGCCCACGCCACCGACAACATTGCCCGCTGCGTCAGTCACGCCACCCGCAACGTTTTTGACACCGTCCACAGCATTACCTGCGGCATTGCCCACGCCACCAACAACATTGCCCGCTGCGTCAGTCACGCCACCCGCAACATTACCGGCCGCATTGCCCACACCGCCGACAACATTACCGGCCGCATCAGTGACGCCACCCGCAACGTTTTTGACACCGTCCACAGCATTGCCTGCGGCATTGCCCACGCCACCGGCAACGTTACCGGCTGCATTGCCCATACCCCGAGCGGCACCCGTCGCACCATCCTTAACGCGGTTGGCAGCATCACCAGCTCGGTTGCCCATGCCCCGAGCGGCGCCGGTCGCACCATCCGCAGCACCTTTCACCGTGTCGCCCGCAGCATTGGCGGCACCGCCCACAGCATTCTTGGCCCGGTTGAACAGACCACCGCCTGTCTTACCGGCAGCAGCCGCACCTCCGGCCACCGCACCGAGACCTGCGGCACCGAGGCCCGCCGCTTTGTTACCGACTCCTTTGACACCGTCAACGGTGCCACCGACAACATTGCCTGCGGCATCCACGGCACCCGTGCCGAGGTCACCGGCCTTGGCTCGGACACCATCCACGGCGCCACCAACATTGGCCCTGACATTTCCGGTCCTGACATTGCCAGCCCCGACGGCGACCCGCTCACGTTCACGGCGACCTTCTTCTACGTCGTCGTCCTTACCGGCCGCGAGCCACCAGAGCAAACCGCCCCCCGCAGCCAAGCCAGCCAAGGGTAGGATGCCCCACAGCGGTGAAAGGCCCCGTGTCACACCCGCAACCGCATTGTTGGCATTACCCACAACGCTACCGGCGGCATCCACAGCGCCAGAGGCCACATTTCCAGCCGCTCCGGCCACATTGCCCGCGGCATCCACAGCACCAGAGGCGACGTCTCCGGCGGCACCGGCCACATTTCCAGCGGCATCGCCCACGGCACCCGCAGCATCCGCAGCGACATCTCCAGCGGCACCGACGACATTACCGGCGGCATCCACAGTCCCTTGGGCGACATCACCCACGGCACCCGCAGCATCAGCGGCGACATCTCCGGCGGCACCGACGACATTACCGGCGGCGTCCACAGTTCCTTTGGCTGCGTCCCCGGCGGCACCGGCGACATCTCCAGCGACATCAGCAGCACCGGTCGCCACATCCTTGGCACCATCAACAGCGCCACCGACGGCACCGCCGACACCGGCCGCGAATTTTTGCACCACATCAGGGGAGTTGGGGCTGTTGCCTGCGGCGATCGCCTCAGCCTCAGCGGCCTCCGCTGCATCAATGGCCGCTTTGCCTGGCTCATTGGCCGCAAAGCCCAAAAATGCCTTGGTCGCCTCATTGGGCTCACCCTTATAGGCCAGAACCCGAGGCTGGGAATAGGGATAAGCGGCGTCGCTAGGCAACACCTTGTGCATGGAAAGAATCTTGATACCGGGCAGATCCTTGACCTGGCTGAAGAGCGCGTAGCCAATGCCGTCGGCACCGAGTTGCTCAACCATCAATGCTGTGTTGTCTTCGGCGATCGCCTCAGCATTGGCACCAGCTTCAAAAGCAGCGGACTCAAACACGGGGTAGGTGCTTAGGGACTGACGGGTATCGCTGGTCGCGGGACGATCGATGAAGCGAATCGCGCCCCCTTCGCCACCGAGGGCAGACCAGTCCGTGATCTCGCCACGGAAAATCTCAGCAAACTGGGCATAGCCCACATCGCCAGAGAAAGCATTGTCTTCGCTAACAATGATGGCAATTTTTTCCCGCTCTAGGAGCTCCTGGGAAAGGCCATCGGACTCTTCTGCATCTGTTAGCTCACGTCCAATGGCAGCCACATCAGCATCGCCTGCGGCTAGGCTCTGGAGCGCACCATCCACATCAGTCGTGGAGACTTCCACAGCACCCGAGAAATTCTCCTCGTACTGCTGCTTAAGGGACTGATTCACCAAGGACATGCTCTCAGAGCCACCGAGACGTACTGTCTCGCCTTCGGGAGCGGTCTCGGGCAGGGGGAACGTTGCGTCCTGAGCCTTGGCACTGGAAACAACCAGCCCAGAGACTAACGCTAGCGAAGCCGCCGGAAACGCAGCGAGCGCAGTCCAAAGCACTGCGCCATTCACACCGGTCTGATTTTTCCGTGTCATAGGTATATTTTGAAACTCGACAAAACGATAAACTGAGCGACCCTTAAAATGCGAGTCCGTCGGCACATATCAGGGTTAATATCCCAGCTCCTTCCGGGAACGTCAATTAAATCTACATCTGCGTCAACATTGCCTTACAAAAATCCATGACACCAGGCTGAAACACCGATTGTTTCAATACTTTTCATCTTCTGCAAAGACGGCTAAACGAGGACAAAATGTCGTTCTTTTAAGGCAAAAATCCTCATAATTAGTGCCAGTATTTTGTAGGTTTTGCTTTGGGACTATGGCGCCTGAAGTCGGCAATTTGGATCTAAAGATCATCTTAATATTTTGTCTTTCTAGGTTGATCAGCATTGATGTGCGAAAACAATCCAGAAAAAAGTATTTAGAATTCAGCCGCACGCTGCTCCGCTTCGCCACCAGAAAGCATAAAAGCTAGCGAAACGGATCAGCAAAAGAGCAGAAAAAAACCGAGTCTAGTTTTTGCAGCAACACAAAAACTAGACTCGGTTCAGACGTTCGGTCGATTAAATTTCCGCAGGGATCGGGAGGGTCGTCCTAGAGAGACGATGCTGCCACAGCGGCCAACTGCTGTTGGCGTCGAACCGCCACCCGATTGTCGTCATCGAGGCCGATCTCAGCCACATCTCCCTCACCAATCTCACCGCCAAGAATGGCCTCCGCCAAAGGATCCTCCAGCAGGCGCTGGAGGGCACGGCGCAGCGGACGAGCCCCGTAGCGCTTGTCGTAGCCTTCCTGGACCGCCAGGGCCTTGAAGGCATCCGTTGCCACGAGGCCAATCCCGCGCTCTTGGAGGCGATCGCCAATCTCCTTCACCATGATTTCAGCAATCTCAGCCACTTCAGGCTGGGTCAACTGGCGGAAGACAATCACTTCGTCAATGCGATTCAAGAACTCGGGACGGAAGAACTGCTTGAGGTCATCGGTGACGCGATCGCGCATGCGGGCATAGCCATCATCCTCAGCAAAGTCGAAGCCGAGACCGGCACCGCCTTTTTCGATGGCCTTGGCGCCCAGGTTGGACGTCATGATGATGACCGTATTCTTGAAATCCACCACGCGACCCTGGCTATCGGTCAGACGACCGTCATCCAGCATCTGGAGCATGACATTGAAAATGTCGGGGTGGGCTTTCTCCACTTCGTCAAATAGCAGCACGCTGTAGGGACGACGACGCACCGCTTCGGTCAACTTGCCGCCATCTTCGTGACCGGCGAACCCGGGGGGCGACCCAATCAGCTTGGAGACGGTATGGGACTCCATGTACTCCGACATGTCAACGCGAATAATCGCGTCTTCGCTGCCAAACAGCTCGGCAGCGAGGGCCTTGCTCAGTTCGGTCTTGCCAACGCCCGTGGGGCCACTGAAGAAGAAACTGGCAATGGGACGGTCGGGGCTCTGGAGATTGACCCGTGCCCGACGCATGGCCCGAGCCACGGCATCCACCGCTTCAGTCTGACCAATGACGCGCTGGTGCAGCGTGTCTTCCAGGTGCATGAGCATGAGGGATTCTGACTCCGTCAGCTTCATCACGGGAATGCCGGTCCAGGCGGAGAGCACCTGAGCGATGTCCTCTTCATCCACCGTGGGCGTCTGTAGCGCAGGCACGACGGCCTTGACCGACTCCATCACCTCAGCGGTGGTGCGCTGGGCCTGGAGCTGGGCTTCAAGGCTCACCTCACGCTCCCGCAGCTCAGCGGCCTTGGCATAGTCCTGGGTGCGAATCGCCTCTTGCTTTTCCACACAGACAGCATTGAGCTGCTTTTTGACTTCTTTGTCAGCATTGAGCTGGCTGTAACGCAGACGTACGCGGGAGCCCGCTTCGTCAATGAGGTCGATGGCTTTGTCGGGGAGGAAGCGATCGCTAATATAGCGGTCGGACAGCGTCGCTGCCGCTTCCAACGCCGCATCGGTAATCGTCAGACGGTGGTGCTGCTCATAGATGCTGCGCACGCCTTGGAGAATTTCCAGCGTCTCCGTGGAGGTCGGCTCACCCACCTGCACAGGCTGGAAGCGACGCTCCAGGGCCGCATCCTTCTCAATGTAGAGGCGGAACTCTTCCAGCGTCGTTGCGCCGATGCACTGGATCTCGCCACGCGCTAGGGCAGGCTTCATCAGATTGGCAGCATCCATGCTGCCGCCCATGGCCCCCGCTCCCATCAGCGTGTGAATCTCGTCAATGACCAGAACTGTGTTCTCGGCATTGCGAACTTCGTCGAGAAGCTGGGTAATACGCTCTTCAAACTCACCCCGGAAACGCGTTCCGGCCACCATGCCTGTTAGGTCAAGGCTAATGATCTGAGCATTGAGCAAGGTCTCAGGCACATCCTGGTTGGCAATGCGCTGGGCCAAGCCCTCGGCGATCGCCGTCTTGCCGACACCGGGCTCACCCACCAAAATCGGGTTGTTCTTGGTGCGGCGGCCCAAAATCTGCACCACACGCTCGGTTTCCAACGCCCGGCCCACCACGGGGTCAATCTGCCCGGCCATGGCCTTCTCGGTCAGATTCGTCCCAAATTCTTCCAGCATGGGCGAGCGCCCCTGGGAACGACTCTCCGCCGCATCTTCCTCACGGAAGGGATTGTTGCCCCCCGCTGCCACCAGATTTTCTTCTAGGGCATCCAGCAGGTCGAGCTTAACGTCCTCGACGCTAATGCCCAGCTGACGCAGGGTCTGCATGGCCACGGTGCCGTCCTGGGAGAGCAGGGCCAGCAACAGGTGCTCGGGGCCAACGAAGCGCTGCTTGCGTTGGCGAGCTTCCTCTAGGGCAAGCTCCATGACCCGGCGGGTCTTCGGTGTGAAGGGAATTTCGGCGGGTACAGGACCATCGCCGCGTCCGGAAATCGACTCAATCGTATCTCGGGCCTCATCCAGCGTAATTCCCATCTCAACAAGGATCTGTGCCGCTAGGCTCGTCTGCTCGCGCAGGACGCCTAATAGGAGTTGCTCGGTCCCGACAGACGCGTGCGATAAACGGCGCGCTTCTTCTTGGGCCAGCATGACGACGGCGATCGCACGGTCTGTGAAGTATTCAAACATGTGACGTTTTTATGCCTCACCACTTGTGATGGGATGAACTGAGCTGAGATGCAACCTGAGGCTCAGGAGAAGCATTACGTATTGTAATGTTCTCTTTGAACACTCTAACGAGGATTGTCATCGTTGGAAGGTGGGGAGAGCCGTAGTTCGGAAGGGGGGTCGCTCCCCCACAAAGAAGTGGGGCGATCGCCGCATCAATGAACAAAGACGTGATAAGGATCACGGCCAGGACGTTTCCGAACCTTCCAAAGAACTGTGCCAGATTTCTCCGGACTTCAGTCCTATCTTAGGAATGCACCATTTTTCTCCCATCTTGATAAGTAGATTCACGGCTTAATTGAAAGACGTTTTTTTGAGATTCGATGGTTCCACCCTAGGAGGAACCCTTTTCGCTGACGAGAATATGGACGACGCACAAACCGGGATCCAATTTCGTTACTTTGGCCCCGCTGTGACCGTTACTGTGGACCGTTACCTTGGCGAGAGGCTGCATCAACGCATTCGCCGAGCCCTATTAAATTTTGAGTCCTAGATTCAGGATCCCTAAGTTTTGGGGTCTAAGTTTCAGGCGCTCTAAGTTTCAGAATTGAAGTCAGGTCATTTGCATTCCAGTCGGTCGACATCCTTCGATCACCCATTCACCTGCGGAGCTTCCTTTCCATGTTTCAACCCACCCACCACCTGGTGTCCAAGACCCGTCGAATCCCTGTCCAGCTGATTACCAATCCCCAGGGTGCGTCCTTGTTGACGGAAGACGAGTGGCGTAAGGGCAGCCCCGCTGCATTTTCGATCCATCCCAAGCGCGGTTTCTTCTGCCATGACATTCAGGTTCTGGGGTTTAGTCTGGAACCCATTGCCCCAGCAGACAAGCAAGCAACGGAGGCCAGCCCTTCGGCGAATGTGCAGGCTTTGAGTAATTAAGACGTGGCCCCTGCGTGAACCCTGTTTGATTTAGGGCCTGATTTAGGGCGTGATCTAGGGCGTGATCTAGGGCGTGATCTGGGCAGGGTTGAAATTTGGCTGGATCTTCGCATCTATATTGATTCAGTATGGAATGCGATCGCAATTAAGTCTTGGGGAACCTTTCGCAGTCCTCCCGGTCATGGTGGCTAATCATTCGCATTCATGATGCGGGAGGCTGTCATGGTTCGATTTACGCTTCGATCCACTCAAAAGTTGTACCCCAAAACGCATTGGCGACTCCGCCGATACTCGGCCTACGCAGCGGCCATTGCATTAGTGGGTGGTGCAACGGCACCGTTCGTCACCTCGTTCAATACAGTGGCCCATGCTCAAACGGCCTTGTTTTCTGATGTGGCAGAGGGCTACTGGGCTGAGGACTACATTACCCCTTTGGCCGAGCGCGGTATTATCAGCGGCTTCCCGGACGGGAGCTTCCGCCCCAATGAGCCGGTAACCCGAGCCCAGTTTGCGGCCCTCGTGCGTAAGGCTTTCCCTCAGAACAGCACCCGCAACGCCATCAGCTTCGGGGATGTACCCACGACTTATTGGGCCGCTCCGGCGATCGAGTCGGCCTACACCACGGGCTTCCTCAGCGGCTACCCCGGTAATGAATTCCGTCCGGGCCAAAATATTCCTCGGGTTCAGGTGTTGGTCTCATTGGCCAATGGTTTGGGCTATGCGCCCACTGCAAGCGTGACGGAGACGCTGGGCATTTATCAGGATCAGGGTGCCATTCCGAATTACGCCCTAGACAGCGTTGGTGCAGCAACGGAGCAACAGCTCGTCGTCAACTATCCCAATGTGGGGCAGCTCCGTCCTAACCGGGTGGCCAGCCGTGCTGATGTGGCGGCGTTTATCTACCAGGCTCTGGCCCAGACGAATCAGGTGGCCACCATCGCTTCGCCCTACGTGGCAGGCGGGACAGGCAATGTTTCGACGCCTGTGGCTCAGTCACGCTTTGTGGTTCCGGTCGGCACCCAAATTAGTGTGCAGTACAACAATGCGGAAAAGATTTTGCTGGCTCAGGATGAGCCGGATCCGGTTCCCTTGAGTCTGACGACGACGCGCAATCTGCAAACCCAGGCGGGCCGGGTATTGATTCCGGCGGGCAGTGTGGTGGAAGGTGAGCTGCGGGCCCAGAATGGCGGCGCACAGTTTGTGGCCGATCGCATTATTGCCAATGGTGTGAGCTATCCGGTTGCTGCAACCTCGAATACGGTGACGGAGATGGAGACGGTTCGTCGGGGAGTCAACGCGGGACGCGTGGTGCGAGATGCGGCGATTGGTGCTGGTGCGGCCACGATTTTGAGCGGCGTGCTGGGCGATCGCACGATTGAAGCGAAGGAGGTTCTGGGGGGTGCGGCTGCGGGGGCGATCGCGGGCGTTTTCCTGGAGAAGAACAGTGTTGATCTGATTGTGATTGACCCGAACACGGATCTAAGCCTGACGGTGGATTCCCAGTTCGAGGTCCAGTAGAGGCTGGTTTGGTTCAACTCTGAACCACAATTCGTGCATCGACCCATCAAAACCCGCCCCGGCTCGTGCGATCGCGAGAAAGGGGCGGGTTTTGGCGATCAGTTGAATCTAGGGAGTGGCATCTTGTGAACACAAGAGAGCAGGAGCTATAAGCTACTGACAGCTCAGTCTTCTTAGCTGAATACTTGGGATTTTCAGGCTTGGCAGATGAAGCGCAGTCCGTTAGTCTCTTTGGCTCAAAGTAGATTTTCAAAAGATTTCAAGCAGAATCTTGCTGATCATAGAGATATCTCTGAAACTGGGTGAAGACTGTACGGATATTGGTGACGCTTCCTAATTGGCTGACTGCATCCCGAACTGCATGGTATTTCAGCTCCAAGAGCTGCGGTAGTTTGGCTTCATCCAGTTCGCTGACGCCTTCCTTGATGTATTGCTTTAAGACGAAGTCCAGGAATTCCTGTTGCTTGTCGGCGTATTGAGAGAGGATGAACGCTTTGCGATCGCCCACTCGTTCCTGGCGAGTAATCGGTTCAGTTGTATAGGCGATATAGGCCAGTACATCGTAAAGGTCACTTTTCTCGGCATCGACCAAGCGGCTGATCTCGGTTAGCTGCTCATCGCCATAGCCTTTTTCAGCCAGTCCTTCGAGGAGCTTTCTGCGAGTATCGGGCTGGCTCCAGAGGTCACGCAGTTCAGCTTCGCTTTTGAACAGTTCGGGGATTTCGCCGAAGAGCCGTTCTATAAATTTTGCGGCGGTTATGGGAGTGCCATCTGGGTTCCAGAAGCTGGTCTT
>CALIJJ010000090.1 GCA_938017515.1 uncultured Pseudanabaenaceae cyanobacterium | reverse complement strand
CAAGACTGAGCGTAGGTGCAGCCCACCGCTGAGGGGGTCCCTTTCGCGGCTCTTGGACCTAGTGTTCCCCCATCCTGGGTAATCTAGACGGCGATTCTTTGGCCTAGGAGCCATATTTATTTGGATAGAGTGAAAATTTAACTTTTTGGCAACAAATTCTAAAACGAAGATTAAAAAGATCTTAATTTTGCTTTGCTAGCCTCCTCCCAGTCAGCGAGGAGGCCATCTTGAATACTGTTATTCCTAGACTTGTTTTTGAGGTTTTTCGAGGCGGATTAGCGGCGGTGTTACTACTGCTACTGGGTGATTTTGTATCTATGTTTCTCTACCATGTACCCGAGCATGTTTTTGGTAAATTTCACTGCATTGTTCACCACGGCAAAAACCGTAGCTTTATTCACTATGCTATGTTGACGCGAAATCCTTGGGTGCTGCTGGATGGATTTTTAGGGGCGCTGCCTCATTTCCTTTTCATTCCATTGCCGTTTAGTTTCTGCTTCGGGTTAATCCCCCGATATAATTCGGGGGATTTGTTTTGAATTCGCCCATGCTGTGGACCGAGCGGATCGAATCTTTGAAGGCGGGGGCTTTGTCCGCGATCGCCACAGGGTTAACAGCCCTGGTTTTTTGCAGCCTGGAGACTGTTGCCTGTTGGAGTACCTGGATGGGTGAGTCGGGGGGAGGCTATTCCCTGGCTAAGGAGATGTTGGGATTCTGTTCTTGGGAGACTGCTGCGTTTGGGGCGTTCTCGTTTTGGGACTTTTCGGTTCGGCTGGCGATCGCCCTTATCTCCGGTTTCCTCTTCGGGGTGACCTATCGCTACATTATTCGCCAGGATGACAGCACGCATCTGAGATCCGGTGCGGTATTAGCCTTTGCCCTGGTACGGGGATTGGCCCGGCTCGATCAGCGAGGCTTGGGCTCACCCCTGCGGGAATGGGGCTTGCTCCAGGCGGAGCTGTTCCTTGTGTTGGTGTTGCTGGGGCAAAGTTGGGTGATGTTTGCGATCGCCCGTTGGGCTTTGGATATCGGGCTGCGCCGGGGGTGGCTTCAGTCGTTTCAGTCCTGATGTCTCAATCTGAATGGCTCAGTTCTAAGCCGAGGTAGACTCATCAATCGCGCATTATTCAGGGACCCATCAAGACACAGGGATCTATCAAGATACAGGGACCCATCAAGACACAGGGACCTATCAAGACAGCAGCGAAACAACTAGGGCCAGGAGAACCAAGCTTCCCAGTAGAAGTGGGGTCGAATAGCGGCGAGCCCAACTGCGCCACCGAAAGCTAGGGCGCTGGGGAGCCATTGCCTCGGCGAGTTGTTCGCGATCGAGATACAGCGTGCAGTCACGGGCATTGGGGCGCTTGGCCTGGCTACAGCTATTGTCAGCATGGAGTTCACAGGTGAGACAGAGGGGCTCATTGTCCTGGGCATAGTGAATCGTAATGCCGGGATGTCCATGGGCCTTGAGCGGGGTCAGACAGCTGGGGCAGTGCAAATCTTGGGGACGAATCGATTTACCGCATTTTGGACAGCTAGAGGATAGATGGGCCATGGAGGTTGGGGAGGAGACCCCGGAGGATTCTGCTACAACCGATCCTATCGTGATCGTTGATGAGCGTGCTGGATCTGTACCCCGGGGAATGCATGGGAAATCAGATGAATATAGCGCTTGAGACTGGGCATGGGCCCAGTTCATTCGAGTGACGGGGAATACTAAGTAAAAGCTTGGTCAATGATGTCTTTCCCATCTGCTTTTCTGCACCATGCCTAAATCCTGCCGATGGTTGCAAGCGAGTCTCGCTGCGCTGCTATTGTTCACGGCTGCCTGTTCCGCTGACAGAAACCCCAAAATCTCCGAGTTGTCCCGCTCCAGCATTGACACTGAGCGCCCCAGGGCGCTTGGTGAAGGCAGTACCGAAGGACCGCAGAATTTGCCAAGGGATTTTTCTGGCATCAACCTGCGCTTGCTCACCATGGATTCCCCTCAGATTCAGAGTGCCTTTCGTCAGCGAGCGCAAGAGTTTGAGGCGATGACCGGCGTCCAGATTGAAATCCAAACTCTGCCCTTTTCTCAGCTCCACGATGGCATCTTGGCGGATGCCCAGTCCCTGGAGCCTGCCTACGACATCGTCTCGTTTGTCTCCCAGTGGCTGCCGGACTATGTGGACGTGGGGTATTTGCTTGATTTGAGTGAGCCGTTGCAGCGGGACCGCAATATTCGTTGGAATGACATCGTGCCGTTCTATCGAAATTTTGCCGTGGCCTACGGGGGACGAGCCTATGCCGTTCCGATGGATGGCGATTTTTTGATGGTGTTCTATCGGACGGACTTGCTGGAGCAGGCTGGACTGGAACCGCCTGCAACCTGGGATGACTACTTGGCGATCGCCCGCCGGTTCCAAAACCAAGACCTCAATGCCGATGGCACCTTAGATTACGGCTCTTGTATCGCCAAAAAGCCTTCGATGTCATCATTTTGGATGTTTTGGGCCATGGCCAGCCCGATGCTCCAAACCCTGGGCACGCGCCAGGGGGCATTTTTGGATGTGGAGACGCTGGAGCCCTTGGTGCGCAATCCCGCCATGGCGAAGGCGTTGGAGATGTACCGAGCCAGTGGAGATTATGGACCTCCCGATGAGATGACCCTGGCGGTGAACGAAACGCGATCGCGTTTTATTGCGGGTCGCTGTGCCCTGACTTTGGACTGGGGCGATCCCGGTACCTTGGCCTTGGACCCCGTGCGCTCTCAGGTCCGCGATCGGGTTGGGGCGGTGATCATGCCCGGGAGTCGTGACGTCCTGGATCGATTTACTCGCAAATTGGTGCCCTGTGACAAAATCCGTTGCCCCTATGCCATTGATGGCATTAACTATGCTCCCTATGCTGCGTCCGGCGGCTGGACCGCAGGGATTAATGCTGCCGTAGACGAAGCCCACCAAGCCGCCGCCTATGCCTTTTTGTCCTATGTCAGTCAACCCGCCCAATCGAACCGGGATGTGACGCTGGGGTCTACGGGATTCAATCCCTATCGCCTATCCCAGCTCCATGAGCGAGGACCCTGGCTCGAAGCTGGTATGGGCCAGGAGATGGCCAGTAAATATCTGGGGGCGATTGAAATTAGCCTCAGCAGCAAGAATATTGTCCTAGATTTACGGATTCCCCAGGCCCAGCGCTATCAGCAGGAGGTGTTGGACCAAATTCTGGCGAAGTTCTTGGCCGGTACGTTGACCCAAGAGGAAGCCCTAGATCAGCTCTACGACGGTTGGGAAGCGTTGACCCATGAGGCTGACCGAACGGTCCAGCGGCGAGCCTACCGCCTTAGCCTCGGCCTATCGCCAGAACCAAAATCGTCGGAGTCAGAGGTGCCATGATGTTTTCCCTGTTTTCGGTTCAGCGGCGCTGGGGCCTCAGTGCGAAGCTCACGCTGGCCTATTCCTTGCTGAGTGCGTTGATGGCTGGCTCGCTGAGTATTGGGTTGTATTGGCAGCTAAAAAATTCCCAAATCGCTGCAATGCGCGATCGCCTTCAAGATACCCTAAGCCTCGCGGCACCCCAGATTGACGGCGATTACCATACGTTGATTTTTGATGCGGATGATATTCAAACCCCCTACTTTGAGATCAATCAACAGCGGCTTCAGGCCCTGCAAACCATTAATCCGGCGATTCGACGGATTTCGACCCTGCGTCAGGATGGCACGGGGCAGCTCCTCTGGGTGCATGATTTACAGCGTTATCCTCTGCATCGTGACCCTGTGCTCCAGAGCAAGTCTGCCGGTGCCCTAATTCGCACGCCATTTTCTCCCCCTCGACCGGAGATGTTGGAGCGTCTCATGGCTCCCCTCTCTCAACCCGTTGTGGAGATGGAGGTGATTCCAACCGAGGAAGGCGACTCAATTCTCTACGGCTATGCCCCCATTCTGGACAGGTTTCAACAGCAGGAGGGGATTCTGCTGATCGAATTGGATGTTGCGGTGGTGATGGAAAATGTGGCTCAGGCAAAGACCCTCGCCATACAGACGTTTGCCATTGCCATTGTGTTTTCGATGTTAGTGATTTGGTTGTTGACACAGCATCTGGTTATTGTGCCGACCCTCGAGCTGACGCGAGCAACCCAGCTCCTCTCTTCGGGAGAATGGAGCTGCCCGTTGCCGATTGCGCGCACTGATGAGCTAGGGGTGCTTGCCCAGAATTTTAATCAGATGTCTGAGCAACTTAAGGCCTCCTTTGCAACCCTTGAACAGCGCGTTGCTGAGCGAACGGCGGAACTCTCGGTGGAAAAAGACAAGGTGGAGGTGGCGAGTCAGGCGAAGAGTACTTTTATCGCCACCATGAGCCATGAACTGAAAACGCCGCTCAATGCCATTTTAGGATTTAGTCAGTTGCTTGGGCAGGATGCCTCCCTGCCCGAGAAACATCGCAAGAAACTTGAAATTATTAGCCGTAGTGGTGAGCATCTGCTGGACTTGGTCAACGATGTTTTAGAAATGTCTAAGGCTGAGGCCGGTCGGACCCGTCTTAATTTGCGCGTGTTTGACTTGCCCGCCATGTTGACGGCGCTCTGTGACATGCTGCAGCTCAAAGCAGCCTCTAAAGGCATTGGGTTACAGCTGCATTGTTCTTCGGTCTTACCTCGTCTGGTGGAGACGGATGAAGGCAAGCTGCGCCAAATTTTGCTCAACCTGTTGGGAAATGCGCTGAAATTTACCCATCAGGGACAAATCGTCCTAGATGTTTCCTTGGTTGAGGAGCCTGGCAGACTTCCGGCTCAAGAGCGCGCGGGAGGGGCTGAGGCTGTCATGATGAATGCTTCCATGACATCTCGGCTTCTGTTTTGTGTCACGGATATGGGGGAAGGGATTGACCCAGTAGAACTGGAGACATTGTTTCAGCCCTTCACCCAGACCCGTTCAGGACGGGATTCTCTGGAAGGCACAGGCTTGGGGCTCTGCATTAGCCAAAATTTTGCCCACTTGTTGGGGGGGCAGATGTGGGTTGAAAGTCGTTTAGGGGAAGGGACGCAAGTGAGCTTTGAAATTCAGGTTCAACATACACTGATGCAACATACAGTCATGGAGGTCTCGTTGCCTGGGGCGGGCTGTCAGGCAGACTGCGATCGCCCGGTGGAGCTTCCTCCCCTGCCAACGCTCGCCAGCTTGCCGGAGTCACTGCGCCAGAATATTAATGGCGCAGCCCAGGAACTGGATGAAACCCTCTTGCGAGAGCGAATCAATCAGTTGCGTGCTAATTATCCTGACTTGGCCCAAACCTTGGCTGCGCGGCTGGATGCCCTGGACTTTGATGGAATTATTCGATTGACCGAAGTTTAGTGGTGGCTTTATACTTTGCCACTTTTATCTGCTATCCCCGTGGATTGGGTGGGCAGTCTTGGAGTAGGGAGTATGGCATGGATACGAACTGTTGGTTGTCCCTGTAGAAAGAATGAACGGGTCTATGACGCAAGAAAATACCCGAGGTGAGTTGTCCTCCCAGGGGGATCCACGACTGGATGCTGTCCAGGAGCAAGCCCAGACGGTTGCTACCGGTACTGTTTCTGCGGAGACTGGCGCTATGGACATTGCGGCTTCTCTTGCTGCTCCTCTTGCTGCTTCTCAATCCGTTGGCGAGGACGTCAATGGTTCAACTGAGGCTGATGGGGAGAGCGTCGCGGAGAACCAACCGATCATCCTGATTGTGGATGACAATCTCGATAATCTCTGTCTGCTGTTTGAAATGCTGGGCGAGCGGCACTACGGCGTGCGCCGTGCCATCAATGGTCCTTCTGCGCTGCGGGGGGCCCAAAAGATTCGGCCGGATCTGGTTCTACTGGATATCAATATGCCAGAGATGGACGGCTATGAGGTCTGTCGCCAACTGAAGGCCAGCGAGCAGACCCGCGATATCCCGGTCATTTTCATGAGTGCTTTGGCGTCGCCCGTGGACAAGGTGCGAGCCTTCCAGGCGGGCGGGGTGGACTATATCAACAAGCCCTTTCAAATTGAAGAAGTGGTGGTGCGGATCCAAACGCAGCTGATGCTTCAGCAGGCCCAGGCCGAGGTGAAGTCCCTCAATCGCGATCTTGAGAAGCGGATTGCGGAACGGACTCGGGAATTGGCGCTAGAAATTGCGGAACGTAAGCTAGCCCAAGAGCAATTGGCCTATATGGCATGGCATGATTCTCTGACGGACTTGCCGAATCGGGCTTGGCTGATGGAGCAACTTGAGACGCTCATGAACCAAACCCATCGACAGCCAGAGCAGCAGTTTGCGCTGCTGTTTTTGGATTGCGATCGCTTCAAGATTGTCAACGATTCCCTGGGCCATCACATTGGTGACCAGCTGCTGATCTCCGTCGCCCAGCGCTTGACCCAATGTCTGCCCAGTGGAACGTCCTTGGCACGCCTAGGCGGCGATGAATTTACGGTCTTGCTCGAAAATGTGCAGGCCCTGTCGGAAGCGGAAGCCCTCGCGCAGACTATCCAGAATTCCCTGACGGATCCCTTTCAGCTGGCGCAGTATGAGTTTTCCATCAGTGCCAGCATTGGCATTGTCCTAGGGACGGCTGCCTATGAGCAAGCCGAAGATCTGTTGCGGGATGCAGACATTGCCATGTATGCAGCCAAGGCCGAGGGCAAGGGCAACTACAAACTGTTTGACCAGGAAATGCATGATCGAGCCCTACAGGGCCTCCATTTGGAGAGTGAGCTTCAGCAGGCGGTGGAGCGCCAGGAGTTCACGCTGGTTTATCAACCGATTGTGGCGCTGAAGGATGGTTCTATTTCCGGCTGTGAAGCGCTGGTGCGTTGGCGCCATCCCCAGCATGGGTTGGTGTCTCCCGATAAGTTCATTCCCATTGCGGAAGAGACAGGCCTGATTGTGCCCTTGGGGGCCCAGGTAATGCTGGAGGCCTGTCGTCAGCTCAAGATTTGGCAACAGCTCTACGATTTGTCCACCACGGAGAAACCCTTCCAGTTTCAGGTGAGTGTCAACCTATCGGTGAAGCAGTTTGCCCAGCATGATTTGCTGGCCCAGATCGATCGCATTCTGGAAGAGACGGGGCTCGATCGCCAGGGGCTGAAGTTGGAAATTACGGAGAGTGCCATCATGGGCGAACCGGATTTTGCGGCGGAATTGCTTCAGCAGCTCAAGGTGTCGGATATTAGTCTGGCGATTGATGATTTTGGTACCGGATATTCGTCGTTGAGTTATCTGCGCCAGTTCCCAACGGACACGCTCAAAATTGATCGGTCCTTTGTGAACCGCATTGATCAATCGCTGAAGGACCGGGAGATTGTTCACACCATTGTGAACCTGGCTCAGACCCTGGGCATGAATGTGGTTGCAGAGGGGATTGAAACGGAAGCGCAGCGTGCCTACCTCCAAGAAATGGGATGTGAACTGGGGCAGGGCTATTTGTTGGCCAAGCCCATGGATGCCATCTCTTTTGGCAAATTATTGAGCCCCCAAAAGATCTCCCTGCATGGTTCCCAGGAGCCTTTGCTTCCCCCAAGTCCTTTATTGCATCCTTCACTGTGGCCTAGAAAATCGGCAGAATCGTCTTTAGCAGATTCAACAATTTGAGCTGGAAGACGAGGGACTGTAATTCAGCATCGACCGGGAGGCTGCCATTCTGTTTCTGGATGAGTTGCTGTTGCAAGATAGCGTATTGCTCGGGAGACAGTAAGTCCCCGTTGAGGGGCGATCGCCCGTCTAAAATTAGCTCTGTGCGCAAGATTTCCTCTGGAATTTCTTCCGGACCCGCGTCTAAATGCTCCACCGTTTCTAAGCGGTTGACGCCTTCTAAAACGGCACGTTCTAAACCAAGGTCAGAAGGCGTTGTGTCAGTGACAGCTCTGTCAGACTGGCTTGGGGAGGGAGAGGATGCCAGGGGCTCGAAGGTGAGGGCGATCGCCTGAGGTGCCGTGACGACGCTCAATAGCAGTACTAGAAGCCCCGGCAGCATTAGACGAGAAGAGCAGGAGAGGGACGTCGAGGGCCTCGGCATCATTGCTTGTCTCGTGTCTTGCATCGTGCTAGCCCATGGCTCCAGCGAGATCTGACCCTTGTTCTCGGTCCATTTCATGGAGCCGACCATCTTCCATGTAGAGAATGCGATCGGCCACATCCAAAATTCGATTGTCGTGGGTGACCAACAGCACTGCTGAACCCTGCTGTTTGGCCAGACGCCGCATAATCTCGACCACTTCTCGACCGGACTTTTTGTCCAATGCTGCGGTGGGCTCGTCCGCGAGGACGATCTTCGGCTGACCGACCAGTGCCCGGGCGATCGCGACCCGCTGCTTTTGTCCACCGGAGAGCTGACCGGGATAATAATTTGCCCAGTCCTTCAGCCCCACTGCCTCCAGCATCTCTAGGGCTCGAAGCTTTTTCTCCTTGGTGCTGAGCTTGGGCTTGAGGTCCAGGGACATCTGAACATTTTGCTGTGCAGTGAGGGCGTTGAGCAAATTATGGGCTTGGAAAATATAGCCGATGCTGCGTCGTAGCTGGACTAGCTCGCCCTTGCGGGCCTTGTAGAGCTGCTCTTGAAATAGCTTTAGACTCCCCTCTTGGGTTGAGCGCAGGGCTCCGATCAGGGTCAACAGTGTAGTTTTTCCTGAGCCTGAAGGTCCCATTAAAATCACGACTTCCCCTGGGTCAACACGGGCATTGATTTCAAACAATACCTGTTTGCGTAGGCGACCACTGCCGAAGTAATGATTGACATGGTCAATGTCAATCAACGGGATTGAAGAATTGGAAGGCGGGGAGGCAGCAGTCTGCATGATTTCAGGCGAGAAGTTTTAGGCGAGAGGTTTTAGGTGAGAGGGGGTAGGCGAGGGGGTGAGGCGAGAGGCTTTTTAACGAATGGTTTTGGAACGAATGGCTTTGGGGGGATGATGCTTGGGACAAGAGCGAGTTTAGAAAATATCCGCCGGATCGGCTTCCTGAACTTTGCGAACGGCGATCGCCCCGGAAACAATGCACATCACCATGGTAAGCACAAAGACAAAGGTTCCTCGCTCTTGGGTCATGTAAATGGGGAGAGCGGTGGCATTCTCCGTCATGCGATAGAGGCCCACACCCAGAAAATATGCCGGAATGAAGCCCAGAATGGAGAGGATCACAGCTTCCTGGAAAACAACAGAAAGCAAGTAGATATTGCGATAGCCCATGGCCTTGAGCGTGGCATATTCCTCCAAGTGGTCAGCGACGTCCGTGTAGAGAATTTGGTAGACAATGACGGTGCCGACGACCCAGCCAATGGCAGCCCCGAGATTAAAAATAAAGCCGATCGCTGTGCTGTTTTTCCAATACTGAAGCTCAAAATCAACAAATTCTGCTTTAGAAAACACCAAAATATCTTTGCTAGGCCCAGCGATATCCTGGCGAATTGTTTTGAGAACTTCGTCGAGATTGGCTTCTGGTTTCAGACGAATTAATCCCACCTCAATTTTGCCGAGATCCCGGTTGAAAATACGCCGAAAATTGAGGTCGCTGGTAATGATATTTCCATCCGCACCAAAAGAGGCACCCAGGGAGAATAGACCGCCCACGGTGACACGACGAGAATTAAGCTCGGTCTCGACTGAGCCGTTTTGCTCGTAAAGCAAGGGCACCGGACCAAACTCATCACGAGATTTGCCATCGAACAACACAACATCCTGCAACTTGATCGGATCCAGTTCCGGTAGTAGCTCTTTGGGAAAAACCCGCTTCGTTGGCTCAATCCCGATGACAAAAATGCCGCGAGCCCCCTGTTTGTCTGGATCTTTCCACTGACCAAAGCTCATATAGATTGGCGTGATGGAGGCCACTCCTTCTACCCCCTGGGCCTGGAGCAGGCGGCGGCGCGAGAAACTCGCCATCGCGATGAGCGATGAAGATTGAGGACTGACGAGAAAAATATCTCCTTCCAGAGACTGGTGAATGCGGATTGCACTCTCAAATAGGGCATCGCGGAAGCCAAGCTGAATAAACATCAGGATGACGGCAAAACCGATGCCCGCCAGGGCCACCAAAAGGCGGACTCGCTCGCGAATGAGTTGTAGCCAGGCGAGGGGAATCGCAAACATCTTGGAATGGCAGCTCGTGGAAAGGATAAAGGGTGGAGTCGATGCTGATCAGGGCAGGCTGATTCGGGACAGGCTAATTCGGGATAGGCTAATTCGGGACAGGGGGTTGCCAGGGACCCGTGCCATGAGTCCGCCATGATCCCGGCCTGTCTAGTTCGATTCCGCTGGCGGTGGTTCTGGTTGGGACGGTATTTCTAGGCTCGAACCATCCCCCAAATTGCCCCCTGGAAATCCGCCGGGGGCAAAGCCCTGACCCTTTGGCTCCAGCTCAAAGTCAAAGTCAGGTGTGACTTGAATCCCGCTGTCGGTGTCGATGGCAACGTTCACTTGAAGATTGGTGAGAGAGGCCACGGGCTTGGGGTCATCCAGCCGAATTTCCACTTCTACGATCCGAGCATCGGTGTCGGCAACGGGATCGGAATTCAGCACGTCTTTCTTGTTAATTTTGAGGCCAATGCTTTTCACTCGACCACTCAGGGGTTGTTTAAGCACGGAGCTTGTGATGGCTGCGGCCTGGCCAGGGCGGATGTCTTGAATATCGGTTTCATAGACTTCGGCAATTACATTCATCGCCTGGGTTTGGGCCAGGTCCATAATGCCCTGAGCGCCGACTGCTTCGCCATCCTCGGCGTGGACTTCAAGCACTTGGCCGTCAATGGGAGAAATGACGGCTGCGGTGTTGAGCTCAATCTTGGCCCGCTCTAGATTGACCAAGGCGGTTTGGACTTGGGTTTCTGCTTGAGCCACATCTTCGGGTCGAACCTGGCTGACACTGCGGACCCGCTGGGCTGATTCTGCAACCCGTTTAATGGCCTGCTCGACTTCCCGCTCGGCCTGCTCAATTTCCCGTTGGGCCTGCTCTAGTTCACGTACCTTTGTTACCAGGGCCAGCTCCCGTGAATCCAATTCAATTTCGGAAACGGCACCCTTTTTGAAGAGCTGTCGGAAACGTTGGGCATCTCGCTGAAGCTTGGCTGCTTCTGCCTCGACCCGAGCTGCCCGCGCCTTGGCCGAATTGAGAGCGGCCTCCAAGACCTGGGCGCCGGACTGACGGGCATCGACATCAACGACTTGGGCCTGGATATCTCCATCCTTAGCCCCCGCTTTGACCTGGGCAAGCTGGGCCTGGGCCTCTCGCACGAGGGCCTCTGCACCGAGGACATCCGCTCGCAGCGTGTCATAGGAGTCCATGACTGCGAGGGGCTGCCCCTTTTGAACCACGGCTCCCTTGCGTGCCAGTACTCGCAGCACCCTTGAGTTGCCGCCATTGCGGGTGGATGGAGGCGCCAGCTTATAAATGCCTCCCTCAGGTTCGATCCGCCCCAGGGCCGCAATTCTGCGATCGACCGTTTCCACGACCGCTTCGTCTTGCTCTGCTTGGGTGGGTGCTTGTCCTGACCTAAGCATCATCCAGGTACCAAACCCAACAATGCCTAGGGAGAGGGTGGTGAGGACGGCAATTAGTACGCCGGGAGACTTGGCGAGTCGAAGTGGAGAACCCATATGGCTTAGTAGGGACGATTGCTGAGGTGGCTCGGAGGCGGGGCATTGTTAGAAAGATCACTAGTTTATCGCTGGCCGCGATAAACCTCAGTACGGTGAACCAACGTTATAAATAGTTTGTCTAGAAGGTTGTTGGCATCGTGCTTACTTCATTAACAGATTGTAATCATTATCTTTAACTTCTTTTCAGAAAGTCTCGATTCTTGCTTTCTCCCTACGTCCAGTTCTGAGCTAGACCGGAAAGCTGGGACCCCCGGCACAATTGCGCTAAGCTCAGGTGTATTTTGTCAAACGCATTTGGTCAGTTGCGTTTGGTCTGCTAACCTAGCGTCTCCCACGCTCTCGAATCCAGTGTTCGAATCCAGGGCTTGAATCCAGGGCTTCGGACCAGGGTCACCGTCTCTGTCGCCATTATTTGGCCTCTCCTGTGCCCATGCGTATTGCCCATGAGTAACGTGCAAATCCCCCGTTTCCCCGAGGCGAATCATTCGCTAATTCAGCCCCTGGCGCAGATGAGCGATCAGGATTTGCTGACGCTATTTCAACGACACCCCGACCAGGGTCGCTACTTTACAGCGTTGCTTTGTCGCTACACTCCAGTGGTGTACACGTTGATTTGGCATTCGACTCGCTCTGCAGTCCAGGCTGATTACCTTTTTGCCCTGACCTGGCGTCACATTTTTTACGAGTTAGGGGGGGTGAATGTCCATCAGCTCTCTGCGGGGACGTCGGAAGCAACGCTGCAGAATTGGCTGATCAATGTGACGGCCCAATGTATCAATCGGGCAAAGTTGCCACCGGTGGAAGAAATCCAGTATTCCATTCAGGCGGCGCCGCCACCGCTGTGGTGTTATGTGGAGCAGGCGCTGGAACAGCTTCCCCCCCGCCAGCGGCTGATTACGATTATGGCTCAGACCTATCACTGGAGTGAGACGCGAATTTCGGCCTACCTTCAGGCGGAGGGGGAACGCTTGTCTGCTGCGGAAATTAAGGCTTCTCTTCAAGAGGCTTACCAGCACCTAGAGACTGCTTTGCCTGAGGATTTGCGAGCCATCTATTTTGATGAGCCTTTGCCAGAAGCAGGGGCGAGAAAAAAGTCTGAAGGAGAAGTGGGCAAAATTGAGGACATTGCGGAACTCTTAGGGTAGGTTATCTTTGAATCCGTTCCAGCGGAGCCATATTTCGTCGGGTTTCCGCCGGTTTGGGGGCGTGGATGTGGTCATGGGCATGGGCTTGCGATCGCGAGAAGCATAATTGCTGACATTTGGCTTGAGGGATGACGACATGGGACACGGTGTGATGACAAAGATGAATGCAGTGCAGTGCTGGGGCTCAAAAGGGCTGTTGAGTTTGGCTGGGGCCGCGCTGGTTGCCCTGCCTGCCCAAGCCCAATTTTCACCGTCTAGTCCGTTGCAATCACCGGTTGTCCCCACCCTTGACCAGCAGCTTTCTGCCAAGGTGAATAACGGGACCCGTGGGGACTTTCGCGATCGCGCCGACATCTTCATGAATGAAGCGGCCAACCAGACCCGCCGTGGCTTTCAGCGTAAGGCGATCGCCCTCTGGGAGCAGGCCTTTGACCTCTATCGCAAGGCCGGTGACACCCAGGGCATGGGCCTCTCCCTCGACTACATTGGTCTGGCCTATGCAGACCTCGGCTTGATGGTGCCCGCTGAGGATGCCCTGCGGCGGCGTCTGGCGGTGGCGCGCGATCGGGGTGATATCCAGAGCCAGGTCTATGCCCTCAACAACATGGGGACTGTGCTGCTCAAGCGTGGGTTTGCTCCCCAGGCCCAAAAGACGTTCCAGGAAGCCCGACAACTCGCCCGCGACATCCGCCACATCGAAGGGCAAGGTCTCTCCCTCAGCAACCTCGGCTTGGCCGCTGCCCGCCAGGGGGCCCATGGTCGTGCGGTCAAGCTTTATGAAAGCTCCCTCGCCTTCCGTCGCCAAACCCGTGATGCGGTGGGTGAGGCCAATACGCTGAATAATTTGGGGGATTCCTATCAGGCCCTGGGCTTCTATCGTGATGCGGTGGGGACCTATGGGACGGCGCTGAACTTGGCCAAGCGCTCCCGCGACCAAATCAATCAGTTCCGCGCCATTGATGGGTTGGTGATTGCCCACCGGGATGCTGGTCGAGACACGCGAGCCCTAGATTTGCTCGATAACCGGCTGCAAATTGCGCGGGAACAGGACAATCTGCGTCAGCAATTTGTGGCGGTGCGTTCCTTGGCGGAATTCTACCAAGGCAATGGTAATGAGGTCGCGGCTAAGAACTTCTACCAGCGGGCGTTGCTCCTGGCCCAGGCTTTGGGCGATCGCCTGGAAGAAGTGCGTCTCGTGGACCAAATTACACAGATTGATTTTCCCAACGTCGTTCGTTAGTCGCGTTTGATTTCGTCGCGTTTGATTTCGTCGCGTTGGATTCCGTCGCGTTTGATTCCATTGACCATCACGTCAAAAAAAATCTGGGGGGGAGAGGCTTGTAAGGGGTCTCTCCCCCCATCGATTTTTGGGTGTTTCCCCTGATTTTGTTGGATGGAATGCTTCAACAGGGGTGATCTCCCGATAAAGTGGTGTGAACTTAACCAAGGATGAGCTGCTGGTTTTTCGTTGAGGTAATGCTTGGCTCAGGAACCAAGCCTGATACGGTTCGTCTTGTAAGGTCTCAGGTTACGTTCAGCGGGAGTTGAAAATTCTGTCCAGTTTGGGCGTTCTTGCTTGATTGGATTATGTCTACTTCGCTGCCGTGCTCTTTTGGCTTCGCTGATGGGACTGCCGTTGTTATTCTGCCCATGCGATTTAGCTGCTACCGCGTGATCGTATGCCGTTTGATTCAGTGTCGTGTGATCTAATCAGGTCAACTTAATGGGGTATCAGACTGCAGTTGAGACATCCATTCAGGATGTTTTTGAGCAATTTAATCAGTCCCAGGCTCGGCTCGGACAGTTTTTTGATGTGCCCCTGGACCTGCTGTGTTGTTTGAATCGGGATGGCAAATTCCAAAGCGTCAGCTTTAGCTGGCTGCAAACCCTGGGTTGGCGTGCTGATGACCTCCAGGGTCATTACTGGGGGGAGTGGGTCCATCCCCAGGACTTACAGACGAGCCTGCTCCAGCTCAATACCTTGGTGAACCAGCGCAATGGTCGGCGGCAGTATCGCTTCGAATGTCGCTTCCGCCATCGTGATGGCAGTTACCGCTGGCTGGCGTGGAAGCTGGTTCCATCCAGCCCCAGTTGCTCGGCGGTCTATGGCTGGATTCAGGATATTACGCAGCAAAAGCTCTCCCAACCCCAGGGGTTTGAATACAAAGACGAATTCCTGCAGCTGGCAGAAACCCTGCGGGATGTGTTTTGGATTTATGATCCGATTGCGGACAAGCAACTCTATGTCAGCCCTGCCTATGAGCGGGTTTGGGGCCGATCCTGCAAGAGCCTTTATCAAGAGCCCGCATCGCTCCAGGCTGCGATTCATCCCGATGACCGCGAGTATGTTCAGGCTGTCCTTGACGACACCGAAAATGCCCTGCTGACCGGCGGGGGCAATGGCTCGGTCTGCAGCGACCTGGAATATCGCATTGTTCAGCCCGGTGGTGAGATTCGCTGGATTCACGATCGCAGTTTTCCGCTGCTCGATAGCGATGGCCAACTCTACCGCTTTATTGGGGTGGCCGAAGATATTACGGAGCGTCGTCAGGCGGAACAGGAGAGCGATCGCCTCTTTGCCCAAATCACCCAGCAGAACCAAACCCTGGAGCAACGCATTGCCCAGCGCACTGCCGAGCTGCGGGCGATCATCGACGCCATCCCGGATCAGATTTGCGTGATTACCCGGGATGACCTGTGCATTGACTATTGCAATACGGCCTTCGTGGAGGCTTTGGAAGCGGGCGATCGCCAGGCGGTGGAAGGCAAGCCTTTCTCTGATTTTTTCCCCGAAGCCCAGGCCGAATACGCCGCCGAGCAAAATGACCAAGTCTTTACCAGTGGCCATCCCCTCCAGGTGGAGGAGAGTTTAACCCTGGGGACCCAACTGCACCACCTGGATACGATGAAGGTGCCCCTGCGGGATGCAGAGGGCGATGTCTACGCGCTGGTGAGTGCGGCACGGGATATCAGTGCCTTTAAGGCGACAGAAGCGGAATTGCGCACTAGCCAGGCACGTTTTCGGGCCATCTTTGAACAAGCCGCGGTGGGCATTAGCCTGGTGACGCCGGACGGTAAGTTTTTGGCGGTGAACCAAAAGTTCTGCTCGTTGCTCGGTTACAGTCAGGCCGAGTTGATGAACATGACGTTCCAGCAGATTACGGATCCCCATCATCTGGAAGCCGATCTCAACCAATATCACCGACTGCTAAATGGTGAGATTAAGGCCTTTTCTCTGGAGAAGTGCTTTATCCGTAAGGACGGTGGTTTACAGTGGGCGGCGCTGACTGTTTCGGGCGTCTATGACGAATCGGGGCGAATGAAGTATGACATTGGTGTACTTCAGGACATTAGCGATCGCAAACAGGGGGAGCAGGAAGTCGTTAAGGCCCTAGCGAAAGAACGAGAGCTAAACGAACTCAAGTCTCGGGTGATCTCGATGATTTCCCATGAGTACCGCACGCCACTGACGGTGATTTACTCTTCGGCAGAGCTGCTGGAACGTTATGGCTACAGCCACCCGAAGTGGGATGACAGCCGCCGGGGGGTCCACTTTGAGCGGATCCAAAATTCTGTCACCCACCTGACGGATCTGGTCAATGATGTGCTGTTTCTCAACCGAGCCGAAGCGGACCGACTGGACTTCAATCCAGCCCCGCTGGATGTCGTGGGTTTCTTCAAACAGCTCCTGCCAGAAATCCGTGACGCAGCTCTCGACAAGGAGGAGAAAAGCGGACGACATCCAGTGAAAGTGTTTTATCCTAAGGGGCGTCCCGTGGTCTGTGTGGACAGCCGCCTTTTGCGACATATCGTCACCAATCTATTCTCCAATGCGGTGAAATATTCGCCCAATAGGGACATGATCAAAATCTATATCCGCTGTCTCCAAGATGAGCTTCAGTTTGTGATTGCGGATCAGGGTATTGGCATTCCTCTTGAGGAGCAGGCTGGGTTATTTGATTCGTTCCGACGGGCGGGAAATGTGGGGACGATTCCGGGAACGGGCCTCGGGCTATCCATCGTCAAGAAGTGTGTGGATATTCACCAGGGCAGGATTGCGGTGCGGAGTCGCGTTGATAAAGGCACACGTTTCAGTGTTTCTATCCCTTCCTTTAAGGTCTAGCTTCCTCCAAATTACATACTTTTTTTGACTTAAGGACGATGAAGCGATGGGGATTCGTTTCATCGTTTTGTGCAGACAGGTCATCAATGTCGGCAGTGTATCGGTTTCAGTCGTTATAAACCGACGATGAAAACTTGAATTTGGAGACTGAAAAGATGTTCATCTAAGTATTAGATGAACATCTTTCTATGTATTTGTACAACGCATCCTCTGTATTTTCTCTACTTACGAAAATATGTGCCAACACATAAACAATCTCTTTCATTGATGGGAAGTCTGGAGCTAAGACAAGAAACCGTAGATCGCCAGCCTCACTTGCATGGGAAAGGAATCCGGTTGGATTAGATAAGAAGAGGATAAGAGTCGTGACCATCGCAGAATCGGTGAAAGTCGTAGGTACAGATAGTTTTCAGTCCACGAATGCTTTTGACTCTGAATCACTGATAGGCCAAAGTCTTGTGCTTCTCGATTCACGACTTGATGATCTAAATTTTCTTCTTGGTGGGCTTAGGCCATCGAGCAACGGCATTACAGTTTCAGAGCAAACTGACCTCTTTTCTCTTCTTGAAAGGCCTTATCCTAAGCTTCAGCATAAGCAGCTCCATCTGGTGGCCCATGGTGCTCCTGGCCTCGTTAAAATTGGTTCAGTCTCGTTGACGAAGGAATCTCTTGCTCTCAATCATCATCGGATTGCTCAATGGCCATGGAAGCAGATTTTTCTGTGGAGTTGTGAAACAGGCTTAGACCAAGATTTTATTGCTCTACTGGAGGAACTGAGTGGTGCTGAAGTTATTTCCAGCCAATCATTTCTTGGTGATGGAACTAGCCTTGTTAATAGTCCCAAAGATGATCCTTTCGAGCCTAATTACTTCAGTCAGTATCGACATAAGCTTGCCCTTGAGCAATACACAGTCTTAGATGCTGATCCGAACACTAAAACAAATTGGAACTTTTCTGGTGGGAGTTACACGACTGACCCAGACTCGAACTTTAGTGAGCCTATAACCTTCAATGCAACACCTGGTGACTATGTTATTGGCTTCTCTACGTTTACGCCTGAAAGCTACACTGGGGGAGGAGACTTATATTTAGACAATATCAAGATAACAACGAATACGGGAGTGACTCTTCTTGAAGAGGACTTCTCAGTGTGGACAGAGGTCACTCCGAATCCGAATTCTATTACTGATGGATCAACCGTTAATCCGCGTCAACAATTTCAATCTAATACTGGGGTATGGAATACTTTTATTGGCATTACTCCTTACCAAGGGGGAGGATTTGGTGATAACACAACTTTATATCCTCCGTTTACTTTAGATTCTCAGGGGGTTCGCTATCCATTTGATGGTGATGCAGATTTAGACTCTCCCAATGATGATATAAATGAGGGATATGAGGTAAATATTGTCTCGAATGTTTCGGTTCCTTCTGGTGCTTCTTCTTTCGTAGTTGATTTTGATTATCAATATAGTGTTGGATATATACCTTCATCTGCCACGAATAATCAGCCAACAACTGAGTCACGGCTTTTTGTTGTAGCAATTGATCGAGTTGGAACCTTACCCGAAGACCTCTTTGATTTTAGTCCCGGTGGCCCAGCGACCTTTGGTGGAGATACGTCTGGTTCTGGTGATGAAGACACCACGATTATTGGTACGTTGACTGCCGCTGATTTGGATGGACTAACGGATGGCACCTATTTCTCTATTGAGTCTGGCAATGAGGCTAGTAATGGCATTGCAAGTATTGATGCTGAAACGGGTGAATGGTCGTACACCCCCACTGATAACTTCAATGGTGATGATGCTTTTACCGTTACCGTCACCGATGATGCAGGCGGTATCACGAGCCAAGTTATTAGCATCACACTCAATGAAGTCAACGATGCTCCGACGGGGAGTGCGACTGGAATTATTGCAGATACAGAGGAAGATACTGACCTCATTATCCCGCTGAGCAGTCTAGTTGCTGGCTTTAGCGATGTGGATGGTGATTCACTCTCTGTTGCAGATTTGAGCGTAGATTCGGGTTCCATTGTGGACAATGGTGATGGTCGCTTGAGCTACTCGCCAGAACCTGACTTTAATGGTCTTGTAAATCTTGTCTATACCGTAACGGATGGAGAGGGAGGGGAGATTGCTGGTGTGACCCGTAGCTTCAATGTTGCACCCGTGAACGAAGCGCCCCCTGCTCTACCGCCTGCTCCTCCAGTGGCTCCTCCTCCAGTGCTACCTCCCTCGGTCGAGCTTCCTCCGGTGCTCCCTCCCCCCGTAGACTTGCCTGAAACTAGCGAGCCCCTGCTGACGCCATTTGTAGAGCAGAAGCTATTGGAAACAACTCGCTTGGGCAGAAGTAATACAGTGCGTTTGCAGTTGAATCAAGTTGGTATTGGTGATGTTAGTGAAATTCGGATCCTGAGTATTGAGGACTTGTCGGGGAGTAATCCAACTCAGATTGCCCGTTTCTCGGTTCTAGAGGGAGATCGACTTCCCTCAGCCTACAGCCCCTTCCTCACACTTGATAGCGATCGAATTAATAGTGGTCGATTTTTGCAATTTGAGATTGTTGAAAATGGAGTCTCTCGTTTGGCAACTCCCACACCTGTGAGTGATGTGAAGTCGTTGTTGGATTTTGGTGATGGAACGGTTTTAGATATCGAGTTTTCTAACGAAACACCGACAACCAATTTGATGATGAATGATGCTGCTGCCATTGACCTGAATAGCCAAGTTGGACCCGTTACCGTTGAAATGCAGGTTTACCGAAGTGCTCAATACGATAGCACCGTTGGCTTTTATCGCACTGATACTATGAATGGGGATATTGTGACTGATGCTCTAACCGGAGCGGTGATTAGCCCTGGGGAAGTTGGCTATAAGGAAGCTGCTCTTGCTCGCCAGCTCGATACCCAATTAACCGGGGAAAACGACGCGGTTCTTAACTACACTGCTCAATGGGAAAGTGGTGGCTACCTTGGTGTTTATCTAATTGCCGATGGTACCGACCCCAATACCAGTGATGTTTACTTTAGCCACGGAGCTGCTAACGGTAACGCAAATGACCATGTGAAGCAGTTGGGTAGTAATACGTTTGGGTTTGAGGATATGGCTGACTTAGGCGATCGCGATTACAACGATTTTGTTGTCCAATTCTCCATTGTCTAGCGCTTTAAAGAGTAACCTCAAAACGATAGGCTAAGCGTTACATACTCGTGTCTCTTAGCCTATAAAAACTGTTCTAATACAGCTGCCGTTTGTTCCCCCGTTGTTGTCCAGCTAAACTTCTGTGCTTGAGCTAGGCTCGCTAGGCTGAGTTGATTCGAGAGTTGAGGATCGTGCAATATTCGTCGTATCCCCTGGGCGATCGCCTCGATATCCTTTACATCCACCCACAGCACTGCCTCACCGCCGACCTCCGGCAGAGCTCCATGCTGTCCTGCAATGACGGGGGTACCGCAGGCCAACGCTTCCAGCACCGGTAGACCAAACCCTTCCCAAAGACTCGGGAAGATTAGGGCTTGAGCCTGATTAATCAGTTGGGGGAGGTCGCTGTAGGGAACATACTCCAGGAACTTAACCCGCTCTGCGATGCCTAGCTCCGCTGCTTGGGCTTTGAGCTGGGGGCTAAAGCGGGGGTCCTGGGAGCCAGCGATCCATAGCTCGCAGTCGCGATCGCCCTGGGCAACTTTCCCAAAGGCTGCAATCATGCTGTCCAAATTCTTGTACGTATCCTGACGACCGAGATAGAGAAAATAGTTTTGGCGGGGTAGCTCTAAGGGCCGAAAATGCTCGGCATCGTAGGCGAGGGGGATAGGGGTAATGCGATCGCAACTCACGCCTCCAAACCGCACGATATCCGCTGCTGTGGACTCAGAATTGCAGACGAGGTGCACCGCTTGTTGCAAAACCTGGGGAACCACCCAACGAAAGTATTGCGTCAAGGGTGATTTCCAACGGGGAAATCGCAGTGGAATAAAATCATGCACCATGGCCACGGTGCGACAGCCCTGCCACAGGGGGATTTCGGGAACGGGGGAAAAGATCAGGGAAGACTGCCGCTGACGATAGGTTTGGGGCAATGTGGTTTGGGTCCACCAGAGGCGCCGTAGGTGCCCCCGAGAGCCAAATTCTGGCGTGAGATCGACCGGTGTGTGAGCAACCCGGAAGCCTGGAAATTGACTGTTCTGAGCCGTGAGCAGGGTTGGGGAAAGCGATCGCAAGTGGGGGACGATATTCAGGGCATAGGTGCTAATCCCCGTAGGCTTTTGCATCAGCAACGAGAGATTGACCAGCAACTCTGGCTGAACCGAGTTTGTTGCCACGCTGTTGCCACGGCCTAAACTATCCATGCCTTTGCTATCCATCCTGCCCCACCATGGACTGAAATTCTGGATTACGAGCCATGAGTTCGGTGTAGGTACCACTGTCGCTGACCCGGCCATCTTTCATCCAGAAGATGCGATCGCAGTCACGAATCGTACTCAGTCGATGGGCGATAATCAGCATCGTTTTCTCGCCCTTAAAGGCCTCCAATGCCTGCACGATACTGCGCTCGGTTTCATTGTCCAGTGCTGCTGTTGCTTCATCCATCACCAGTACCTCTGGATTATGGTAGAGCGCCCGAGCAATGGCGATGCGCTGGCGTTGACCGCCAGAAATGCGTACGCCCAATTCCCCCACACGGGTTTCGAGTTGTTGGGGCAATGATTGGATAAAGGCTCCAAGCTGAGCGAGTCGCAATGCCCGTTTGACCTTGGCTTCGTTGATTTGATTGTCGGGGACACCAAAGGCGACATTGCGTCGGATCGTGTCGTCCGACAGATAGACATTTTGGGGAATATAGCCGATGCTGCGCTGCCAACTCGCGATCTGGATACCCAGGGGTTCTCCGTCAATACGAACTTCGCCAGTGTCCGGTGTCAACAGACCCAAGAGCACGTCCACCAAGGTGCTTTTACCTGCGCCAGATGCTCCGGCAATGCCCACGGCCTCGCCGCGTCCAACCTTGAGGCTCAGACCCTGGAGCGATGGGGCTTGGGCCTCTGGATAGGTGTAAAAAATATTGTCGAGTTCCAGACTGTGTTGGAGTCGAGGCGGCCGATGTTTTCCATTGTGGTCGCTGATGCGTCCGGCCCGACCCAGGGCCATTGGGTTGACGGGGGGGATCGTTTGCAGATCGTCATGGACCGCATCGAGGGCATGGCTGTAGAACCGAATGGTGCTGATGGCTGCGACGATGCGGTTCATGGAAGTCATCATGCGAAATGCTGCCATGGCGAAGAGGGAAAGCAGCGGAAGGAGCGATCGCGGCTTGCGGCCCTGGTTGAGGTCTAACATCAGCACCAGCAACAGCACCACCACCGCAATGGTTTCCATGTAAAGGCGCGGTAGACGATTGACAAACTGAATCCGCTGCATCGCTTGGGTATAGGCGGCGCTGCTGAGCCGGTAGCGCTGCAGAAAAAACGACTCTCGCCCCAGTACCCGGGTTTCTTTGATACTACCGAGTCCCTGGTTGACCCATTGCATCATTTGTCCCATGTGATGGTGCTGGCGTTTTCCCCAGCGGCTGACCGGACTGCGAACGGTTTTGTAAAACACCAGACTGGAAATACCCAGGACACCAACAGCCACCAGGGTTGAAATGGGCTCTACAGAAAGCAGCAGTGCGGAAATACAG
The DNA here is from genome assembly GCA_938017515.1 of uncultured Pseudanabaenaceae cyanobacterium. Classification (GTDB taxonomy): domain Bacteria; phylum Cyanobacteriota; class Cyanobacteriia; order PCC-9006; family JAAUQQ01; genus JAAUOP01. The sequence continues at coordinate 9,820 of CALIJJ010000090.1, read as the reverse complement.
AGCATGACCAGCACTTCCGTCAAAATGATGAGCAGATCTCGCATCACCTCCGTGAACAGATCGGGCACTTCGACGTTGAGGTTGCGCAACATTTCTGCGGTGTTGCGCTGGAGATAAAACGGGTAGGGCTGCTGGAGATAGCGAGCCATCAGGCGCCGGGAAATGCGGTATTGCTGATGGTAAATAAATTGGGTTTGGATGTAGCCGAGCCAGCCCAGGTAAAGGTTTTTGAGGATATAGAGACCCATCAGCGCCGCACAAAACCACTGGACAAAATCCCGATAGTCTTCAAATCCAGTGAGACCGTAGGCCCAGCGAACAATGCCAATATTTTTAAGCAGTCTTTCGTTGCCGAGCAGACCTACAAAGGAGGGAATAATGCCGATGCCGATGGTCTCTGCGATCGCCCCCAGAAACATCAGGAGGATAATGATGCCGAGCTGAATGCGTTGACGTCGCTCCAACAAGCTTAAGGCTTTGCGAAAAATTGTGATCACGGCAGTTTCATTACGGCACCCAGGGGAACGTCTATCTTACGATCCTGCTGGCTTTTCCCCGTTGCTCACCCTTGTGTTCAAGCAAGGCTACGGTACGCCCGTAGGGTTTCCCAGGCCGTTGCCTCCCAGGAAAATCGTTGGGCTTGCTGCTGACCCTTGGTGGACAATTCCCGCTGGAGATCTGTGTCGTCTAGGATGCGAAAGACTTGTTGGGCAATCTCTTCGGGTTCTTGGGGATCGACGTAGAGTGCTGCATCTCCCCCCACTTCTGGCAGAGAGGCGGCATTGGCGGTGACGACGGGGACGCCAAAGGTCATGGCTTCCAGGACGGGAAGTCCAAATCCCTCATAGTGGGAGGGGTAGACAAAGACCTGGGCGTGGCGATAGAACTCTTGTACCTGTTCGTCTGGAAGGTAATCGAGATGATGGATGTGCGATCGCCAGGGCGATCGCTCGATCGCTTCAAAAATTGGGCCATAGCTCCACCCCTTTTTTCCGATCAAAATAAGGTCATGGTCAATGCCGTAGAAGTCTTTGAGGATATTAAATCCCTTGATTAGATTGATAATGTTTTTCCGGGGTTCGATCGTGCTGACGAAGAGGAGAAACGGTCGCTTGAAGTCGTAGGCGAGAGGAGCGTTGCTCGACCTGGAAGGATGGTCGGGGTCGGACTGGCTGGGGGACCTTAAGGAAGCCGCTTGATGCAAGCCATTGGGGTCGGGATGGGCTTGATATTGACTGGCTAGGGGAGTGACCCAAACGCGCTCGGGTTCTACCTGAAGATATTCAATAATGTCCCGCTTGGAACTCTCAGAGACGGTCATCACCAGGTCGGTCCACTGAAGACAATGCCGAACGCGATCGCCATAGGTCTTCGCGACGGCATCGGCGTATTGGGGATAGTGCAGAAAGGTTAAATCGTAAATGTTTAAGATCGTACGTGCTTTGTGTGAGGGGGGCACGGCATAGTTCGTACCGTGGATGATGTCTGGCCGATCGAAACGTTCATCAAGCGATGTCGCGACCCGGTCCTTGAGACTCGACGAGCGTCCTAAGGCACCCCAAAGCAAGGAAGACAGGCGAACCGGTATGTTAATTCGCTCGTTGAGTCGGGCTCCCGGCATGGCTGGACGTGGTGTCGATCTGCCAGAAGCCCACTCTCGCAGGGTTGGCTGGTAGGCGGCGGCAAGGTCAAGCTCTTCTGATAGCGATAAATCGTGGAGTGCTGAAATCAGATTTTTGACGTAAAGCCCGACACCGCTCGGCTTCGGCAGAATTGGTGTCGAATCAACAATGACCTTCAACATCCTAGAAAATAAGTCCTTTGGGAATCAGTCACTGCGCAATCAACCATAATCGCGCAATTAAGCATGCTGACTCAATCACAATTCCATGGTACCAATAAGCTGTAACAATGTGATGTCGCTACGTTTCCCCGATCGCTGATGCTCTTCAGGACAGAATTCAGGCTTTGAATTCTCGTTTCCCACAACCATCGATTCGGCATCTGTGATGGGGGAATGGGCATCACTCAGCGTGAATGCTTGATTGCATGGCTCGCACCGGAATGAGGGGAGGTGCAGAGTCTTGAGTGGGGTGATAGATCCGTCGCTTCAGGTAGAGAACCGTGCCCCACATTTTTCCCAAAGCTGCCTTTGGCTGAATAAAAATGAGGTAAAACGCATTAAGGAGTAAACGTATAAATCGAATAATAAATGCTTTTCTCGATGCGAAGGTCTCTAGCGTTAAGAGATAGCTGTAAGTGCTATGACGAATTTTGAGAAAGAGATTGCGATTGGTAATCGAGGATGGTTCATGGAAAATACTGATGCTTTGAGTGATGGCAATGAGATGCCCAACACTGGCATATCGTCGGCAAAACTCTACATCTTCATAGTAGAGAAAGTAGTCAGGATTAAAGCGAGGACATTCTGAAAACAGTTTCAAGTTGAGAATTAAGCTACATCCCGATACCCAATCCGATGGACAACAGGGATGCTCCAGATGTTTGATTTGGCGATCGACACTGATACTACCGGTTTCTGCATTGAGCCTACCGCCAGCAAACCAAATATCCCCATCAAAGGTTTTAATAACGGTCCCTAAGATTGAGAGACGTGGGTGGTCCTGAAAGAAATGGTGCAGAGCTTCCCGAGGATCTTTGAGCAGGTAAGCATCGGGATTGATGATCCAAACGAGGGCATCGGGTGCCCGTTCGTGAATCCACCGTAGGGCGAGATTACATCCACAGCCAAAGCCGACGTTGTCGTGGGCCTCTAAAATTTTGACCGTGCTGGATTCAAGTTGATGAACCAGCACGTCATCGGGAGAGTTATTGACAATGACAGCCTGACAGGTGCCCAAGCAGAGGGGCATGGACCGAATTAAGCGCGAAATCAGAATGGAAGAGTAGTAGTTAACGCTTATGAAGTAAATCACGTAATTTCAATGTGACTATCATCACCAACAAGGAATCGTAGTGCCTTGGGCCTTGGGGGGGCTGCTGTCAGGCGGCAGCGACGGCCTATAACGCTGTCAATGATGCGTTGATTAATATCGACGATGGATGCACCTTTGAGGATCACGCTGTGTTCGAGATCAATGTTTATAAGTTTTACGTTGTCTGAAATGCTACTGTACGGTCCAATGAAGCAGTTTTCAAGGTGGCAGTCATCTCCAATGATGACTGGCCCACGGATCGTGCAATTGTTCACCTTGGACGTTTTTCCAATTTTGACACGGCCAATGACCTGGCTGGCTGCATCGACGTTGCCCTCGATGCAGGTTTCGAGGAGGGTATCGAGGACAAGGCGATTGGCTTCTAGGAGATCGTCTTTTTTGCCGGTGTCGAGCCACCAGCCCCGGAGCTGACGCGCCTGAACTTGCTTTTGGGTGTTGATGAGCTGTTGGATCGCGTCGGTGATTTCTAGCTCACCCCGAGGCGAAGGCTGAATTTGGGCGATCGCCTCATGAATCAACGCCGAGAAAAAATACACGCCAACGAGGGCTAGGTTTGACGGTGGATCCTTCGGCTTCTCGACCAGGCGCATCACCTGGCCAAAGGGATCCACCTCTGCCACGCCAAAGGCCGTTGGGTTGTCGACCTCTCGCAGCAAAATCAGCGCATCGGGCTGTTGGGATTTGAAGACTTCTAAGAAGTGACTGAGGTCCCCTTGCTGAATGAGGTTGTCCCCAAGAAACATCAGAAACGGATCGTCGCCGAGGAAAGGCCGAGAAATTTTCACCGCATGGGCCAACCCTGCTGCTTTGTCTTGGAGGATGTACTGGATCTGGACCCCAAAACGCTCGCCATTGCCCGTTTTGCTACGAACCTCCTCACCGGTTTCTGGGCTGATAACAATGCCGATGTCCTGAACTCCGGCGGCGGCCATTTCTTCGATGGCGTACCAAAGAATGGGTTTGTTGGAGACCGGTACGAGTTGTTTGGCACCGGTATAGGTGATGGGGCGTAGTCTTGTGCCCTTACCGCCGGAGAGAATCAGCCCTTTCATAGGTTTGTGCATAAAGTTCTTGAAGCATTAGGCGCATAGACTGCCGCCAGTAGGGTGGATAAGCACCTAATGACGCAGATATTTTGCCACAGTCCAGTACAGAGTAAGGTGGGCGGTGGGCTGGAGTCGGGTAGTCTGCCGTGGTAATGGGAACGACCCGCTGGAGGGTGAGTGGATAACCCAGGGCCCGAGCTTCTTCAAAAATGGCAACGGCAAAGTCATACCAGCTAGCAACACCGCTATTGGTGTAGTGGTAGATGCCCGAGGGCTGGGGGTTGGTTTTGGACGCAATCAGAGGGGAAAGCTGACTGACGGCCTGGGCGAGATCCGCGGCAAAGGTAGGGGCGCCGATTTGGTCGGCCACCACCTGAATTTCTTCCCGCTCTTTTCCCAGACGTAGCATCGTCTTAACAAAGTTCCCTTTGCCACCAACGCCATAAACCCAGGCGGTGCGGACAATGGCGTGGTTACAGTTGCTTTGCTGGATGGCCTGTTCTCCTGCCAATTTACTGCGGCCGTAGGCACTCACCGCCCGAGTGGGGTCGTCTTCGCGGTAGGGGCGATGCTGATGGCCGTCAAAAACATAGTCTGTGGAGATATGGATGAGGCTAGAACCGAGGCGATCGCACTCTTCTGCCATCACTTTGGGAGACAAATGATTGACCCGATCCGCCAACTCAGGCTCTGACTCCGCTCGATCGACGGCAGTATAGGCCGCAGCATTGACGATAATGCTGGGGGCAGAGCTGCGAATAATTGGTCTCAGGGATTCTGGATCGGAGAGATCCGCCTCGGCTCGGGATATCTCCGTGACGTGGCCGTAGGGCAGCAGACTCGATTGCAGTTCCTGCCCAACTTGACCTTGGCTACCGATGAGGAGAATTGAATGCATACATGCTCCCGGTCTATCTCTTCAGGCTAGAGACAGTATAGGGGAGGGGGAGACCGCCCAAGGGTACAACCCATTCACTTCCGGTTGAACCCGTTTAGGAGAAAAGCTCTGCTTGGGAAAAGGGGACCGCAGCCTGGTCCTTCGCCGATAGGGTGACGTCACCTTCTAGGGGCCAGTCAATGGCCAACTCTGGATCATTCCAGAGGATTGAGCGCTCTCCCGCAGGGTAGTAATAATCAGTGGTTTTATATAGCACTTCCACACGCTCCGACAGGGCTAGGAAGCCATGGGCAAATCCGACGGGAACCCAGAGCTGCCGATGGTTTTTGGCACTGAGTTCATAGCCAACCCACTGGCCAAAGGTCGGTGAGTTTTGGCGTAGGTCCACAGCAACATCGAAGATGCTGCCGACGATGGCGCGCACAAGTTTTCCCTGGGGTTTGCCGACCTGATAATGGAGTCCCCGAAGGACGTTGCGGCTAGAGACGGAGTGATTATCTTGGACAAAATTTGGGTTGACCCCAACCTGGTCGGTAAACGTCTGCTGGTTAAAGGATTCAAAAAAAGCACCGCGATCGTCGCCGAAAACCTTCGGTTCTAAGAGGTACACCAGTTCGAGTTTGGTTTGGGTGGCTTGCATCGGAACAGAAAAGAATGAGGACAACAATCGGGACCGGGAGCTAGGAAAAATATTTGAGGCGAATTTGGATTTCCGTTTGAGGACGGATGATTTCCATGGCTGCGGCTCGAAAACTAGGGGCCCCCATCAATATTTTGGGGTTGTTGGAAAAGCCGAAGCCTTCTTTGGGAATGCCCAATAGCCCCTTGTTGAGTTTGCCATTGCTATCTTCGTCGTGGAAAATCGCAACGGCATAGCGGCCCGGCTGTAGGTCATGGAAAGTATAGGTGGGGCGATCGGCCCGGGTGAAGCCCTTGGCGATCGCCTGTTCTCCTTTGCCCGGAAATCCGCTGGGCCCATCGAACAGACTGAAACAAATCTGTCCTGTTTCATTTTTCAGATTCGTGACGGTGACGGTAATGCTGCACAAAGCGGTAGCGGTGGCGGTATTTTCCGGCGTGGTCTCGTTCATGGCGATGGGGAGGATCACAAACTGGCGAGCGCATTATATAGCAGCTTGTCGCGCCAATAGGGGGGCCGCACCGAGGAGTTTTTGGGTGTAGGGGTGCTGAGGATTTTTGAAGAGTTGCTGGGTGGGTCCAATTTCGACGATTTGGCCACCGTTCATGACGGCGATGCGATCGCAAAAGAACCGCGCCACCCACAAATCATGGGTGATGAACAGATAGGTCAGCGCAAACTCTCGTTTCAGCTCTAGCATCAGCTCTAGCACCTGGGCCTGAACCGTGGCGTCAAGCATGCTGACGGGTTCATCACAGATCAGCATCTTCGGTTGGGTGATCAGGGCACGGGCAATGGCAACGCGTTGCTGCTGGCCACCGGAGAGCTGGTTGGGGAAGCGATCGTAAAAATCTGCGGCTGGGCTAAGGCCCACGCGCTCTAGCATCGCTGTGACTGCCTTTTTGGCTTCCGAAGGACGGGCCAAACGATGGATGAGCAGCGGATCGGCAATGCTCTGACCGATGGTCATCAGCGGATTGAGGCAGGCATTGGGGTCCTGAAAGATCATCTGAATATTCCGCCGCTGCCGCTGCATGGCCGGGCGGGAGAGAGATGCCAAGTCCTCGCCGAGAAATTCCACTCGGCCTGACGTGGGTTTGAGGAGCTGCAAAATGGTGCGGGATAGGGTGCTTTTGCCGCAGCCCGATTCGCCCACGAGTCCGAGGGTTTCACCCGGCATGAGTTCAAAACTGATGCCATCCACGGCTTTGATCAGATTTTCTGCCTTGCCCGACAGCAGGCGTTCTAACGGGTTACTCGAGAGACTGAAATGTTGTTTGACCAGGTCCAGTTTTAGGATCGGCGCTGGAGATGTGCTGCCTTGGGGGTCTATTGCATCATCAACTTTTACCTCATCCACTTTGTCGGTGGCGGACTGTTGTAGATGAAGCGCCGAATTGAGTAGGGACTGGGTGTAGGGATGTTGGGGGGTATTGAGTAGTGTTTCCGTATCGTCCAATTCGACGATTTTGCCCTGGTACATGACGGCGATGCGATCGCAATATTCTCCCACCAGCGCCAAATCGTGGGAAATCATCAACAGTCCCATATCCCGCTCTGCACAGAGCCGCGTCAGCTCATCCAGGATTTGGGCTGATACTGTCACATCCAAACTGGTGGTGGGTTCATCAGCGACGATGAGCTTGGGATTGAGTAACAGGGAGAGGGCGATCGCCACCCGCTGGCGCATGCCGCCGCTGAATTCGTGGGGATACTGGTTCCAGCGATCGGCGGGAATGTTGACCGCTGCCAGGGTTTCGATCGCCCGAGCCTTGGCCTGCTTGGCGGACATTTGGGGGCGGTGGGCCTGGAGCGTTTCGACACAGTGCCGGCCAATGGTCATCAGCGGATTGAGCCGGGTCATGGGGTCTTGGAATACCAATCCCACGGCTTCGCCTCGAAACTTGCGCAGTTGGCTCGGATTGAGTGCCGGAATGGACTGCCCTTCGATCAAGAGCTGGCCTTCCACACGGCTGCCCTCGGGCAACAGCCGCAGAATTGCCTTACCCAAGGTCGATTTGCCGCAGCCCGATTCGCCCACGAGCCCCAACCGCTGTCCAGGCTTGAGTGTGAGCGTGATGCCGTCCAGTGCCCAATGGGGGTCTACTTGCGCTGAATTTGAGCTGGGATAGGCGACCCTGACTTGATCCGCGGTGAGCAACACCGATTCATTTTGCGCGACTTCCACCCTGCTCTCTCCTCGAAAAGAATCTGAACGATTAAGCACCTAACGGCCATGGACTGAGATGCGTGGCGATGATAGCGCACCTATTTCTGGAGCGCTGCATCTGTTGTGAGTTCTCATCCTATCAACTTGCTGTGACTCCAGTCTTGGTCCCAGTCTTGGCCCCAGTCTTTGCCGAGGAACAGCGGCCTGGGTAAGACTTGTATGGGGGAAGGATGAAAGCTTGCCCTGGGGCTGGAAATCGTGGCGGGGAATGGTGCTCTTGAATCTCTGCATGGACGACAATTTTTGTATCAAAACCCAAAATCTGTGTAAAACCCTGCGAGCAAGGGAAAGTTAAACTTACAGCTATTTTTTCCTGTGAGGCCATATCTTTCCGAGGTTCGTGTCCCAAGGCCATGGATTGTGAAAACGTCAGATGGTTTCAAATCATGGGACGAACCAAAGAGGCATTGTTTATTGCGATGACTTGTTTTTTGCAATGAGTTTATTGCAATGAGTTTATCGCAATGAAAGGTCTACAGCGATGGAAATAGTTTGTCTGACTCATTTGGATCATTGTCCTTGGGTTAGTTTTTCATGCATCTGTGTCGAAAAGACCTTCTCAAGGTTGTTTGACGCAGTTTCGTTGTGATTTTCCTTTTCTTTGCACCTTACAGTTTCCCTGTAGATGGATGGCGTTGCGGTTGGCTTCGCTCAGTTCTAAAGGAGCGCTCAGAAAGGGTCGTCGTTGGAATAAGACCTATTGCCCTGGAGAAATGCTATGAATCACCGTCTTAAGTCCGTTACCGCTGGTGTTGTGAGCGGTGTTGTTGGCAGTCTGATGCTGTCGGGAACCGCAATGGCACAAACGTCCGCACTGACAACTACAGGCCCCTTTTCTGGAGCGGTTCCTGTGCAACAAACGGACTATATGGAATCGATCGCGATTCCTAAATTTGATACTTCCCTCGGAACCCTCGATAGTGTTGTGCTCACGTTTGGCGGCAGCGTTGAGGGATTGGCCGGAGCAGATAATACCGCAGCCTCTACGGTTGATAATGCAACCCTCGAGTTGGCCGCTGATCTCACCCTGAGTGAGCCGACCCTTGGCAATATTTTCACCATTAAGCCCAGTGGTTCCGAAACCTTCTCGTTGGGGTCGGACGAAGGTGAAGTGCTGTCTGACTTTACAGGTTCGGACGGTGTTCTGTTTGACGATATCAACGGTACCGCTTCCGATACCGTCACCTACAGTGACCCTGGCTTCCTCTCTGTGTTCAGTGGTGCAACCGATCCTATCTTTGCTGTGGATGCGCTAGCGGCATCGATGGCGTCTGGTTCGGGCAACATTGATCAGCTCTTTCGGACTCGGGCTGGGGCAGACCTGGCTGTGACCTATTCCTATATTCCTGTACCCATTGTGGTAAACCCTGACCCACCGAGTGGCGGTGGTAATAGTGGGTCCCAGGGAGTGCCTGAGGCACCGGCAACGTTGAGCTTAGCGGCGATCGCTGCCCTCGGTCTGTTGGCGCGTCGCCAGCATCGTTCTTAGGCCATGTTTCTTCGGTCATGTTGGCCTCCTTGTCGACATTGACTCAGTTCAGCGGGCTCTTGGTGCAGTGATAGATAGATCTGCATGAGACCCGCTTTTTTTGTTTTTCTGCGCTTGATTGTGGTGAATAATGATCTGGCAATGTTGAGTTAGGAAAATGCAGAATTTATGCCTGCTGGTGCACTGAGTATGTTTCCTCCAGATAGAGAATCAGTCGTACTGTCGGAGCTAGCGGAAATATTGTCTGTTGTTTTGGCAACCTGTCCTAGCGTTGACACTTCAAAATCATCGAAGTCGATATAGACATCTTTCGGTGTTGCATCGCTTGCGCTGGAGCCACCAAAGAAGGACGAGAAAAAGATACCATCCAACTTCAGAGACTCTGTACTGCGGAAGGTTAATCCCTCTTGATTGAGAACTTGCTGGTCATCAAACCAGACTTTGATGGAACCGGCGTAGGGCGTAAGTTGATCGTTACTCCATGGCACAGGCCGATCGGTTGGACCGAGGGCCAACAGGGATAATGATTGGATTGTCAGGAAGAACGAGGGAAATCTGTG
>CALIJJ010000089.1 GCA_938017515.1 uncultured Pseudanabaenaceae cyanobacterium | reverse complement strand
ATTTTTTGGATGGCGATCGCCCGGCCCCATTCCTGGTGAACACCCTGGGCAGAACCATCCGGGTCAAAATTCAAACGCACCGTGCTCGATATAGAACCATCCGCAAACTGCGTCTGTTGCGTGCCCTTGAAAATACCTCGGTGATCCACCGTGCCCGTGATGCGGGTTTGCTGGGCTCGTTTACCCGAATAGGCAATGTCAATCGTGAGGCGATTCGCTTGACCGGGTGCCAAAGTATCACCCTCAAATGCTGCTGCAACCACGCGACCCGCATGGTTACCGCAGGCAAACTGAAATCCCGTTGGATCCTCCAGCAGATTGACTAATCCCACAACAGTTTGGTCCAACGATGCTGAACCTTGGACAGTGGTAGCCCCTAAGCCATTGATGGATTGGGGCACACCAGCGATGAGCCCTGCCGTAGCAATGACAGCCGCCGCCGCGACACCCTGCCCCCAGGCAATCTGCGGCCGCAATCCCTGTTGCCACAATGTCGCCGTTCGCTTTAGGTTCAAAACAGGCCCAGAATATTTGGCTCGTTCCTGCAGGTAGAAATTGATAAAGAAAGGCAGGCTGCGATCGCCGAAGAAATGCCGCCGATAGTTGCCACTCCCCAAGAAACCCTGCTTCGGTCGCAACAGCCGTGGATGAAGCTTATGATTCGGCAAGTGATTTTTACCCTCCAAAATGGCTTTGAACGCAAAGGGAAGCCAAGGCGTCTCATGGAGGCGTTGTTTGATGTGATCACCCACAGCCGTCACGGCTGCCGCATCATCCAGGTTCACACCCTCGAGCCAGCCATCGATCTGATTCGATAACTGTTCAAATGCTGGGAAGCCACCGCCGACTTGTCTGAGCGATCGCAGTTGCTCATAGTACGCCTGAGTGTCCTGATGATCGATCCATTGTGCGCGAGCACTGGTGAGCTTCACTAACTCCAAATAGGCCCCCAAGAGCCACACCACCGAGAACGGCACCCACAGTTGATAGTCCGAGAAGGATTTGTAGGCATTCGCCACCAGTGCATCATTGGCCTGAATATAAGCAAGGGTGAGATCTTCGACGGGTTGAAAATGTTGAGTCGAGTAGTCCCCCGTGAGCTGGGTTGCGAGGAGACGATCCGCCAGGAGTGAAGTACAGGAAAGTGCTGTATAGAGCCCTTTGGAAAAGAGCGGATCGATAAAACCTGCGGCTTGGCCGAGGAGGCAGAAGCGATCGCCCACCACCTGTTTGGCACTGTACTGAATACGCCCCGTCCGTGTCCATTCCCTGACAGGCTTCGCCTGCCGAAACTGCGCGGCAATCCCAGGGAATCGTTCGATGAATCGATAAAACTCTTCCTCAGGACTCAAATCCATCTGCGCGGGATACACCCTTGGGTCCAGCATCAGCCCAACGCTACAGAGTGGGTTGGTGGACTTGGCATGGTTATTGAACGGAATGACCCACAGCCAGCCCCCTTCAAAAACATGATGCAGCGTTCCCTCGGAAAGCTGAAAGGGGAGACCATAGTCACGCTGGGTCGCACTGACTTTGTGGTAACAGGGCACCTCCAGCATGTGGGTGAAGATGGCCCGAGAATGGGTTTTCAGATCATGGTGGCGTAGGTCAAATTTTTCAGAGAGGAGCGATCGAAATCCCCCCGCATCCACCACATAATCAGCCTGGTAGGTTTGGCCCTTGGTCGTGCTGAGCTGCACGCCATCGGTATCGATCTCGACGGATTGGATCGACGTATTTTGCAGGACTGTGGCACCATAGCGGATCGCTAGGGTCATCAAAAAGTAATCCGTGTCTTGTCGATACAAGTGCAGCTCATGGCCATGGGGCTGGCGGGGAATCACGGCTTGTAGAGTCCGCGTCTTGTCGAAGGGTTCATCTCCGGTGTGGTGGGCGTAGCTGAAGTGGCGTTTGATGCCGTGGGATGTGCCGATGTGGTCAAAGTAGTTTTCAGAACTGAAGTAGGCAAGTTCGGGAATATCGTAGATTTCGGAGAGCGATCGCATCATCTCCGACGTCTCCAAGATCATCGATTCACCAATGGCAAACCGAGGATGACTCTTGGATTCAACCAAAATCACTCGCATCCCCTGGCTGGCCAAAATTGTGCCCAGGGTTGACCCCGCAATCCCCGTTCCAATAATCGCAACATCAAATCGATCCACACTCAGTTGCATCACAACAAATTCCCAATACAAACGGTATTACAAGAGTTGACTGGCCATTAATCCCAGGCCAATCAGTGCCGAGAAATAGGCAAAACTCCGCACCAAAGGCAGACCCAACACGTAGATGGGTAAATAAAAGACTCGGCCCCAGAAATACATCCAGGCCCCTAAAGCAGTCATCTCGTTGGTGACGCCCACAGCCTGTACCAGGACCAACAGTCCCAAGGCCCAGGGCAACGTCTCTTTAAAATTATGGTTAGCGCGTTCTCCGCGAACGCCCAAAAGATTATCCCGTTCTGGAAGATTATCACGGGAGCCCAAGGCCGTGGTGACACCAATTTGGAGCGCATAGGTAATGGCTCCAATCATGAAATGCACCATGCCTAAAGCAAGGCTGAGTAGAAAAACTGTCGTTTCTGGTGTCACTCTTTATTCTCCTATTTCGAACAACTCGTACCCACCATCAGCACCACTTCCGTGCCCTCACATCAGCAACGCTTCATTCGATAATATGGAACGGATTGTGCGATGGGTATGGCAAAAACTGCACCTTATCGGTGCAAAAATGCACCAGCATTGCCAGCTATGCTGAAGAGTCCAGGCGTGAGGGAAAACAACTCGTGAATTGGGATGACCTAAAAATTTTCTTGGCGGTGGCACGAGAAGGCTCTGCCCGAGGGGCAGCCTGCAAACTAGGCATCCACCATTCCACGATTACTCGGCGAGTCGAAGCCTTTGAATCCGCTCAGAAAATCCGTCTGTTCGATCGCCTACCGACTGGTTATACCCTGACAGCCGCCGGGGAAGAACTCCTACAAGCCGTGGGCTCCGTTGAGGATGAGATTAATGGCATTGAGCGTCATATCCTAGGGAAGGATATACAACTCAAGGGAGATATCCGGGTAACGATGTCGGATGCGATCGCCATCCACATCCTCATGCCAGATCTCGTCAATTTCATGGAAACCTATCCTGAGGTCAATCTTGAACTCTGTACCTCCTACGACCTCCTAAATTTGACCAAGCGGGAAGCCGACGTTGCCATTCGCATCACAGAGAATCCACCGGAGCACCTCGTGGGACGCAAAGTATGTCGATACCACTGTGCCAACTACGCATCTCCCAGCTACCTTGCCCAGTATGAGCTTGCTGGGGACATGGCTGGGGGCAGTGCCCATTGGATTGGCTGGGACAGCACAGTGCCCATACCCGAGTGGGTGCGCAAAAGTCAGTTTCCCCACCTACCAGTACGCGGGCGTTTCAACCATCCGCTGACACAGGTTGCTGCAGCAAGAGCTGGCCTAGGCATTGCGCGCATTCCTTGTTTTCTGGGGGATCGTGAACCTGCCCTCCAGCGCATCCCTCCTGGGACCTGTGAACCCTGCCACGATATCTGGATCTTGACCCATAAAGACTTAGTTTCGACGGTTCGTATCCAAACATTTATGGACGCCATGGCCGAAGCCTTTCGGCAAAAGCGCGACCTCTTAGAAGGCAAAGAAGCATGAGGTCAAGTACAAGCCTTAGCCTGTAACCAAACCAAAGACAAAGCTACCGATGGCCAGAAAGAAACTAATCGCCCAGGCAAAGCTCCGGAAAGGAGTAATACCCGCAGCATAGAAGAAGAAATGCAGGAGTCGGGCAAAGGCAAAGGCAATCGCTGCCCCTTGTGTCCAAACATTGGAAACACCTGTGGCAGATGCCATCAGCACCAGCGGCGTAAATAGTGCCAACCCTTCGACATGATTGCGCACCGTTCGAGTCAAACGGCCATGTAATGGTGTTGCCCCCTTAAAATTGGCACCCTCCAGTCGGTTTGATAAAGCATACTTCGCACCGACTGCTTTATCGAGCGCAATTTGTTGGGTGAAAATAGCGAGCCACAAAATGGCAGTCACGCCCAGTAAGGACCATAGTTCAACGGTCATAAGATTGGTCATCCTGATTGATGTGAAACTTGAACAGCCAACAGTGGGACTGATGGCGAACACCATCAATCCAGAGCGAGCGAAGTGGTTGTGACAGGGAGTACTGCTAGGAGACTTGCACCGGAAACTGAATCTCGACAACCATCTCGGACTCATGGCCCGGTTGAGGCGGCACAACAAACACCTCTCGCCCCGGTCCCATCAGTGTGTACTGATGTTTTTCGGCCCAGGTGCCGATCGCACTGTAGGCCAAGTGCCCATTTTCCGGCCCGCCAAATCGCATCGCGGTCACAGCCGTTACCGCAGGAAGGTCTTGAACACTCATGACGGAAGCATTGGGTAGTGCAACGGTGAGCGATTGAGACCGGTTCAGCACAAAGCCAAACTCCAAATCCCACTCATTCTCTTCATACAGAGGACTATGAACGACGGCGGCGAAACGCCCTAGGACTTTCTCCTTGACCTGTTGCGAGACGGCCTGATGCATTGCGGCGATCGCCTCAAGTGCTCCGTCCAAACCACCGTAGGTCTGCCGCAGTGAAAGAAAGGGCTGAGCCGGTAGGCTTTTCACCACAACATCGTCATCTTGAAACCCTCCCTCACGCTCCAGTGACTGAAGCCGAGATTCCACCACTCGAAGGCGAGCAGCTTCTGCTTGCAGCGTTTGCTCGATCTGCGCCTTCCGGAGCGTCAGCATGCCCCGAATTTCATCGGGGGCAACTTCATCCTCCAGCAGACGTTTGATCTGCTCCAGCGAGAGTCCCAAATCTTTAAGGGCCAGAATACGGTTGAGGTGAGCGAGCTGTTCGACGCTGTAGTAGCGATAGCCCGTCTCGTTATCGATGCTCATGGGCACAAATAAGCCAATGTCGTTGTAGTAACGCAGCTGGCTCGCGGGCACCTGGGCAATTTTAGAGAACTCGCCAATCCGAAACATTCCTGCCGCCTCTGTGCTGTTGGTTGCAGTCTAAAGTTTCAAGCCACTTGAAGGTCAAGCCCTACACCCAAAAACATTGAGCAGCTTGAAGCCCCAGCCACCGACCCAAACTCCCATGGGAGCCCAGCAAAGTCGTACGACCTAGACCCTGGAAGGATGGCCCGAGGAAGCTTCAGCTTCGGACGGCTCTTGCCCGTTGAGCAATTGCAACTCCTGAGCGATCGCTTCAGTCTGTTGCGGCAATACATCAGTCGCTGGAGCGATGGCCAAATGTTGTAAACGCATCAAAATATCCAACTTATCTTCTAAACGCTGCATTTGTGCCTGCATCTGCTCAGATTCCGTTATCCCCTCAGCGTCCTCACCGCCCAACAAGGCCTGGGCAAACAAACCTGCCGGAATTGCAAGCAGACCAATACTAGAGACCGCCGTCACCGCCGTTAAAATCTTGCCAGCGACCGTCACCGGGTAGAGATCCCCATAGCCCACTGTCGTCAGAGTAATGATCGCCCACCACATTGCCGCCGGAGCCGATTCGACAACCTCCGGCTGAGCCGCATGTTCCACCTGGTAGAAGATATAGCTGGCTACGACCATGACCCCGAGGCACATGCCCAGAGAAACCATCAGGTCCGGCAGAATCTTCTTGAAGCTACGACCCAAGCGCTGAGTACTCGCCAGATAACGGGTGAGCTTGAGCAGTCGCAGCAAGCGCACAAGCTGGAACATGCTCAGCAGCTTGAGATCAATCAGCCAATGCAGTTCTGAGAGGATACCCGTGACAACCACCGTCAGATCAACGAGATGATCGAAGTTGAAGAAACGATGCAGCGATCGCAGACTCGTTCGAGGCCGCGACAGTTTGATGCGATAGTCTGCCATGCCCGTATAGGCATAAAATCGCAACCCCAACTCCAGCAGAAAGAAGAGCAGACAGCCCCGCTCCGCGAGCCGAATCCAGAGGCTGCTGCCCATCCCCGGAATTGTCTCGAGTTGCATCACCACGAGATTGAGCAGGACCACAGCCACCACGATCGCATCGTCCCATCGTACCCAGGTCGCTGAAACTTGGTGGCGCGGATCGTTCTCATGCGCGTTGTTCGTAAACAGGTTGTAGAGCCACCGACGATGCATCATCCCTGTACCCCAAGCGCTAACCACAACCCTTCCAAGGTATCGACCGCCTTACCCGTGGGGGTGGGCCGGCAGCTAATGCCCGTGGCTCGACCCAGGGGAGACATATACACCGTAAACATCAGGTCCATGGTGCCTCCCCGATAGTCCAGCTTCGGGGGTTCCTGATGCTCCTGAAAGACGGCATTCATTTGGTTGTACCAGTCCCAGTCCTCAAACTCGTCGGCGTAGGTGCTGAAGATTTCGTCACCCGCTTTGTTGAACCGCACAACCCCGGCTCCTTCGCGACCATAGATCGGCTTCTCCCAAAATTCATCGAGATTCTTCTGGGCATCTTCGAAGTAAAAGTAGGTCGGTGGAATGATACTGAGGATGTTATCTCTGGCTTTAGCATCCAGGCGATTTTCACTGGCCTGACCATACAAAAATGCTAGCACCGCCTTATTTTGGAGGAGATCAGCAGTGATCGGCGGAAACTTATTTAGTTCCTCCTGCAACAGAAGGTCCGTCATGGTTTGCCAGGGGGTATCGCTGATCAGCCCCGCCGGATCGTTATGTTGCTTACCTGCGTCGTCGATCGCCCATTCCGACGGGTGGTGGATAAAGAGGTTATAGATGCGCTCCGGTCCTTTTTCGGTCGCGATATAGGCTCCATCCTCGGCAAAGATAATATCGTTGCTATAGACAAAGGCAGCGGCATCATTGCCAAACTGCTGCTGGTAGGCACCACAGCGTAGATCAAAGGAGAGAATGTCTTCGTTGTTCTCACCGTAGTAGGGGAACGAAAAGTAGAGTGGCTTGTCGGGATGCTTGCTGTAGCGATCGACGTAATCCTTCAGGTCCTGGGTGTGGGGAATCAGGAACTCAGCATTGGGGCAACGGGTGTCAAAGCGATCGCACAACAGGCGATTGCCTTCAAAGGACTCCCAGAAGAACGACGGTGTCGCCGCATTGACCTCCAGCAATTTGAACGAATCTTGGTTGAAACGAAGCCGCTCAAAATCTTCGACGCGCACCGAGATATCAAATCGCATATCCGCAGGCGGCAGATGCTGTAGGCCCAGCAACTGTGGATAGTAATCCGCAGGCATATCCAGCTCATCCACTAGGTCCTCTTCATCGAGGCTCGACAGCAGCCGGGTTGCATCCATCAACAGCTCCCAGGCACGGCGAGCAAAGGTGCGGACTTCAAGATAAAACGACTCGGGTAACACCAAGACATCGTGCATGATGTAGGGACTCTCGTCCTCGCCATAGCCCGTGGTGAAATCAAACAGTCCTTCATAATGAGGATTCAAGACATTCTCAAGGAAGTCCCGTCGCTCAGGGGATTGCAACACGGTCTCAACGGATTTACCTGCTTCCATGTCTAACCTCCAGAACTTTTTGACGAACCAAAGCTACCGCCGCGCACGCTGCCAGATGATTTGCTGCTGGACGAGGCTTTACTGCCTGATGACGAATTACTCGGTGATGAATTCGCCGATGATGAATTACTCGATGATGAATTACTCGATGATGAATTAGCCGATGATGGATTACTCGATGACGAATTAGCCGATGGCTTGCTAAAGGAACTACTGCTGTTCGATCGCACCGGACTAGTCGATGTCGTAGCAGGCTTAGCCGTGCTGGACGAAGCCTTAGCGGGAGTACTGCTCGATGAAGAACCGCTGGCGCTACCGCTCGCTTTAGCCCCGTTCGGCTTCGTCATACTGCCCGCTTTCACACTCCCCGTGGTGCCATTGGAATTGGCATTGGCCGCTTTCGGAGGAGAACTCGTCGTTGGCTTAGCCAGCGTCGGCTTATAGCTGCTGGACTGCTTCGCATTGGAAGACAGCGGCGTTTTGTTGTAATCCTTACCCACCGGAGCGGTTCGTACCGCACCATTTTTATCCCGCACCGGCTGACCCGAAACCGATGTCGCGATGGGCTGATTTAAGCGGACGGAGCTTCCGGCCGTGTAGGTCGTTGTATTCGAAAATCTGTAGTTGTCGTACACCACGACTGCGGGACGGCCCACGGGTCGCCAGTACAGATGGTAGGAACCGGGATGGTAGTAATAGCCAGAAACATACTCGCAGTCATCAGACAGCGTTGGTGTTCGATAGTCGTGGTCACATACCGTTGCAGCATTGACCATATAGTCAGGCTGATAGGGACGCGGCGAGTAGCAGCTCGATAGCACCAGAGACAGCAGAATTTGGCTTGAAACCAGCAGTTTAAGGTTCATGGATGGTTGGCAGAACAGCGGATCGAACAGCGTGCTGATGGGTTCCCAATCCTAGGGTTCCCATGTTGCGACCAAATACGTCTGCTGGATTATCTGCCATCGAGTCCAGCCTTATCTGTTTGCAACGCCCCAAATTGAAGAGGGCTAACGCCCATAGGTCGCCTCAAAGTAAGCAGCAGAACCAATCAGGTTGAGGGGTAGACCCTCAATGCCGTTGAGGGTTTGAATCACGGCTCGAATATCATCACTCTCGCCACTAAAGGAGAAGTCTCCCCAGGCTTTTGGGAACCCCTCACCGGGGGCATCGATCACGGCATAACGCAGCAAAAAATCGGCGGTTTCGCTGTAGTAGGCACGGTAGAGACCGGACGCAGGACGGGTATCCCAGAGGGAATCATCCGTGGCGATCGCCTCCCACCAGTCTGCATAGGTCGTGCGTTCGCGGCGACTGAGCTGGCCATTTTTTTCATGCCAGTCTTCAAAGGTGTACAGACCACAACAGTTGTATTTGCTATCGCAGTAGGTGGCGATCGCCTGGAGTGCCTGCCGCATCATCCCCAATGGAATCCAATCTTCCAAAATCAGGCTCTCATCCTGAAATGGTTTCTTGTAGAGATGCCAAGCGGGATCAAGAATATTATCCATACCGCCATTGTAGGACGATCCCTCGGTTCACATTGATCGCGACCGATCGCAACTGATCGCGACGGTCCATCATTCGCCTCAGCCTTGATCCAGTTCTCAACAGTTACTCACGATGTAAATATTCACGAATTTTCGTGACATTCATCGGGCGACATCAAACCTGGAAAATCCAGGCGATACAAAGCTTTGAGCCGGATTTCTAGGGAAATAAAGACTTGAATGTTGACTCGGCATCGGGACAATTTTCCGAGAAAATTTTAAGGCTTGGGATTCCGAATCTCATTTGGCTGTCTCCCATTTGGTTGTCTCACTAGAAGAGCAAGACGCGCATGCAGGTCCAGAACAACAAAGCGAACCTTAGAGCACACAAAACAACCGTGCAAAATACCGCTTCTCAGGCCCAAATCATTGCTCAGGCCAAACAGGGAGATGTCGAGGCGATCCAAGAGCTGATGGGTGGGCCTCTCAAACGCAAATCCATTTGGGTACGGGTCAAGCGTAAGGAAGATACGCTGATGGTGACCATGACGGGCAAAAGTGCCCCGGCTCAAAAGAGCTGCCTCGACTACGTTCAACGCGGTCTAACCAAATTGGACATAGCGGGGATTAAGACGGCCCATGTGACGGGCTATCAAACGGGCAAATTTAATCCCGTTTGGGCAGAGGACATCCACCTAAACCCAGGCAAACGAAACCCAGGCAACACCACAACCCGTGCCTGGGCACCAGGGGCTCGCATTCGCTCCAGCCATCTCAAAACCCAGAACATCCAAACCCAGAACATCCAAACCCAGAACACGGTCGCGCCCAGCCGCAGCCGTCGGAGCAGCCCAGAAAAGAAGGGCGGACTTTCGGTGTGGGCGATGGCAGCCATCTTGCTGAGCCTACTCGCCATCGGCGGCATCACCTGGGCTATTTTGAACACGCCCAATACCCAGCGCCAGACAACACCGGAAAGCGTTCAGTAAGGCATGCGATAAAGCGTTCAGGAGCCATGGGCTTCCGCCCAATTCCCTCGGATCGCCCCTAGAGAGCCGCAAAAAGGGCAGCCCAATCGATCTGGGGCGATCGCTCTCCCTCATTCACAATCTCAAACACCTGATTGGCAGCCTGGGCATCGGCCAAACTAGCGACGCAGGCACCGGCCACATCAATGCGGCTGGTTTCCCCGTTGAGCTGATCCCCCGTCCCGAGTTTGACACCCTGCTTCCCCTCGGTCGTTGCTTTCAACAGCGTATTGAGGTCATAGGACGTGTAGGGACCATCAATCAAGCGGGCCGGTCGCACGATGGTATAGGGCAGGCCCGACGCCTTGAGCGCAGCTTCCCCACGGGCCTTAGCATCGAGCACGCCAAAGGCATTGAGAATACTGAAGGGGGGCTTATCTTTGCGCTGAATACCGCAGGACGACACAAAGACAAAACGCTGGAGCTGCTTCGGTGCAGCAGCAACCAACGCTTCGACGCCCATGGCATCCACCGTCTCCGGATCATTTTGGGCCTTGGCCTTGCGATAGTCCCCATCAAACAGAACCCGTGGCCAGCCCAGCCATTCCGGATCGCTACCAAAGTCAAACTGCCAACGGGCTGAGGGAAAGGCCGTCGTTCCCGTGGCGCAGATTAAGTGCGTGATGCCAGCCATGGCTGGGGTGAGGCTGTCAGGCTGGCGGATGTCCGCGATCGCCACTTCAACGCGATCGCCAAACATCGTCTTTGCCTTCTCGGCACTGCGCGTCAGCACTCGCACCGGGTAGCCCTGGCCTAACAGCATTCCGACCACTAGCTGGCCCACGCCACCAGTCGCGCCTGCAACTAATACTAAAGTTTCGTCTTTGTTCATCGGATCGCCCATTGCAGAATGCAACCTGTTCCTATAGCTTTCAGCGCTGCTGGAGCAGCCCTATTGTTTTATCAGGAAGTCGCTGTTATACGACGTCAAATCTTGCAGCATTAGTCAGCAGCCAGCAATATCAGCGGCTTTCATATTGCGTAACCCTTCCTAAACCTGCATTAAGATTTTCCGCGTAATCGGGAAAATCCGCAGACTACGCTAGGCAGAAGCCTGACGGATTCGGTAACGTAAAGACCTTCGTTGCAAAACCTCGTTGTTAAAAGACCCAGACCTCGTAACCGAGACCTTTGTTACGCTGCGGAATCCGAACAGGAGCAGTCCCATGCAAACCACCAAACAAACCGCTTCAACCTCTCTATTGAGCCAGGCAAAAGAAGGCGATACTCATGCACTGGCGAAGCTCATGGGTGGCCCTTTGAAAGCCAAAGGCATTCAAGTCAGCGTTGACCGTAAGGGGAGATTGCTCTTTATTTCGCTGATGGGTCAGCCCTGTCCCCCCAAACAGGCCAGCCTTGCCTTTCTCAGACAGGGCCTGGAGAAATTGGGGCTTGCTAGAATTGATTCCATCCGGGTCAGCGGCTACAAATCCGGTGATTACCATCCGCTATGGGTCGAGCGCATGGTGCTCAGAGCTGGAACAGGCCAATATACAGAGAGCCTGTACAAGCCTCAAAGCAGCAGTCATACCAACGTTCACGCCAACGCTGCTCCCGCAGAATCTTCCCTCGCCGCCCCCCGGCAATCCAGCGCCCAGGGCTCAGAGATGCAGAAATCACTGCTGATCCTAGGCGGATTGTTACTGGCACTCCTGGTGATGGGCCTCATTATTCGGGCTATAACAGGCCCCGCCGCACCCCAGAACGACAGCCTCCCCAGCCAACCCACGGAGCAGGTGGAAGGCAGCGTGTGATAGAGGGCTGAGGCACTGAGGCATGAAAACTAGACCACTTGCATCACTCTGCTGGCCCTCTCCCTAAATCCCTCTTCCAAGTATGGGAGAGGGACTTTCAAGCTCCCCTTCCCCCCAAATTGGGGGTAAGGGGTTGGGGGATGGGGGCGACTTTGGGTTTCGTGCAAGAGGTCTACTAAATAACACCAACGCTTGACTCGTAGCGATACAAGCGCTGTCCGTTCGATCGCAGGGAGCCTGAATGACCTTGCAGCATAGCTCCCCTCCTGGGTTCTGCCTTGTCATGGGTGACTGCGGGCTAAACTATCGCCACCATCAGACCTTCGGACCAATTTTGCAGCGCCACACCAATGGCAATGCCCGGATCTTGGGCCGCTTCCATGCCGATGCCGACGGCT
>CALIJJ010000088.1 GCA_938017515.1 uncultured Pseudanabaenaceae cyanobacterium | reverse complement strand
CGTCCTCATCGACCCCATTGGGGCCATCCTGGCGGTGGTGGTCCTCGACATCATTCTCAATAGTGACACCAATATTGCCACTGCCTTTGGCGGCTTGGCCTTACGCCTGGGTATTGGTGGACTCATCGGGCTCGTGGGCGGTGGGCTGCTGGGTCTCTTCCTTAAACAGGACAAAGTTCTCTCCGAGGAAGTGAAAAATTTAGTGGTTCTGGCTGGGGCCTGGGGCCTGTTTGGCCTAGCTCAGTACGTCCGCAGTGAGTCGGGTTTGATGGCGGCGGTTACGGCGGGGGTTGTCCTGGGGGCCTCCTCCATTCCAGGGGAGCGGACGCTACGACGCTTCAAGGGTCAGCTCACGGTGCTGTCCATCTCAGTGCTCTTCATTTTGCTGGCGGCGGATTTATCCATTGCCAGTTTGTTTGCCCTGGAGTGGGGTGGCGTTCTCACAGTTCTGGCACTGATGGTTTTGGTGCGCCCCTTGAGCATTTGGTGCTGCACCTTCAATAGCGATCTGGGCTGGCGCCAAAAGGCATTCATGGGCTGGATTGCCCCCCGTGGAATCGTCTCGGCTTCGGTCGCATCCCTGTTTGGCATCTTGCTGACTGAGCGCGGCATCAACGGGGGGGATTCGATTAAGGCACTGGTCTTTCTGACGATTATTTTGACCGTGTTCCTGCAAGGGTTGACGGCTCGGCCCATTGCCCGCTTCCTCCGGATCACATCGGCTGAATCCAGTGGCGTGTTGATCATCGGGGCCAATCCCCTCAGCAAGCTTTTGGGCAAATTAATGCGAGAGCGGGGCGAGTCGATTTTGATTCTGGACTCGGATCAAGAAGCCCTAGAGACGGCAGCGAAGGACGATATTCCCACGGATTTGAGCAGCGCCTTTGATGATGAGGCGCTGGAAGACGCGGGGATTGAAGCCAAAGGAACGGTTCTGATCATGACCAGCAATAGCGAGGTCAATCAGGCGATCGCCCAACGCATCACTGAAGAATTCAGCCCCCCCCGCGTTCTGGCACTCTCCCCCGGTGAAGCAGGCACCAGCTCGACTCTAGCTCCCAAGATTTCCAAGGCCTTTGTCAAAAGCCTGCCGATCAAAACCTGGAACCAATACCTCAGCGAAGGTTCGATTCGCGTCGGTGAAACATTCATTCGCCAGACGGACATCGAGCAACAGCGGGTCCATCTCAAGACGCTGATACTGTCCGAAAGTCTCGTTCCTCTCTTTACCCAGCGCCAGAACAAGCTCCAGGTTTGTGTGGATGGGGAGGAATGGAAGGCGGGCGATCGCCTTGTCTATCTCTTCCATGACCCCAAACCCAAATTGCTGAAGCGGCTCTCCGGCGGCACACAACCCAAGCTAACCATCGAAACCATCTCCGCCGTCGACAAGATTCCGCCCACGCCGGCAACTCCCTCCCCAGCCGCCCCTTCTGCCCAGGAAACCTCGGAAGAGACCGTGGCGGCAAAAGCGGCACAATCAAAACTGCCTAACCCTAAACTGCCTAACCCTAAAACATCTCAATCCAAAGTTGTTGGCGCAAAACCAGGGGATGCCGAGCAACCAAGCGTGGCTCCAGGCAGCCCGGGCAATGCCTCAGCCAACGGGGCTAGCGGACCGCGCCCCCCGTCCAACCCCGAATCGAATCAAGCTCCGTCGAATCAAGCCCAGTCGAACAAGCCTGAATAGAAAGGCTAGGTGGATGCAGCCTTGCATCTCTGGGCCTTGCATCTCTGGACCTCGCATCTCTGGACCTTGCACACAGCAGAGGCTTTGGCGTCAGACGATGGCACTCACCCAAGCCATCAGACCAAACCCCAGCATCACCCCCCCAGAAGCGTAGTTGATGCCCTGAATCCAGCGCGTGGAAAGATGGCGACGCAATCGGTAAACCAGCAGACTGAGCAAGATCCACCATAGGGCTGACCCCACAAAGATTCCGGCCATGAGCGCCAAGGCCAGTCCCCGTGCCGTGGCCACGGTTGTGACGCCAAGACCTGTAAAAATGGCAAGGAATGACAGAATCGTCGCAGGGTTGGTCAACGTGAGCGCCAGGGTGGAGCCATAGGCTGTGAACCATCCCAAACGAGGCAGAGTTGCTGGGTCAGTTGCATTGGGTACCGCCGAAAAAGCTGGCATGGGTATCCCCGGTGATCGCCAGGACTTCAGCCCCAAATAAATCAAAAATGTCCCGCCGCCCCACTGCAACGGCATCTGCTGAGCGACGAACCAATCGGCGACCGCCACGAAGCCTAAACCGGCAATACAGCCGTAGACGCCATCCGCCGTCGCTGCCCCTAAGCCCGAGAGCAACCCTGCGACCCAGCCTTGAAAAAGCGTACGGCGAATGCAGAGAATCGCAATGGGTCCAACGGGAGCAGCGATCGCCAAGCCCATCACCATTCCCTTCAAGAACTCTCGCCCCAGCAATATCCTATCCATGCCTTCATGCCTTCCTCGCGCCAGTCGCCACCCCAAAGCAGCTATCTCTAGCTTAGGAAGTTAAGCTGAAGCAATCCATGGGAAATCAAAGCCAAATCGAACGATTCAGCAAGGAATCGCTCGTCCATGAGCACAATGACCTTCGATTCTAAAATTCATCTCGACGACACCACCTGGGCAATTCTCCAGGCGCTGCAAACTGACGCCAGGCTGTCCTACGCGCAACTCGGACGGCAGGTGAACCTATCAGCGCCAGCCGTCGCAGAGCGGGTTCGGCGTTTGGAAGAGGCGGGGGTCATTGTGGGTTATCGGGCAATCGTCGATCCAGCCCAGCTAGGCTTTGGCTTGCAAGCCTTGATTGACCTGACGACGACGCCTCAGCAGTATCCCGAAGTACTGAAGCAGCTCCAAGCGATGCCCGAGATTCGCAGCTGTCACCATGTCACGGGTCAGGGATCATTTCGGGTGGAGGCGATCGCCACGTCCATGCTCCATTTGG
>CALIJJ010000087.1 GCA_938017515.1 uncultured Pseudanabaenaceae cyanobacterium | reverse complement strand
GATGGCACGCTAGCAGCGGATGCTGATCTGTTTTTTCTGAATCCCAATGGGTTAATTTTTGGGCCAAATGCGACCCTTGCCGTAGGGGGGTCTTTCGTTGCCAGTAGCGGCGATCGCATCCAATTCGCCGATGGCACAACCTTTGGCACACCGTCTCCCAATCCCCCTGCTGGCTCCCCCGTCCTATCCGTCAGCGTCCCCAGCGGTATCCAGTATGGCAGTGCTCTCGACGGCAGTGTCCCCGGCAGCATCACCGTGCAGGGCAATGGCAATGGCTTGGTGCTCGATCCAGCGACGGGCAATATTTTTAAGGGCGATCGCCCCCCCGGCCTAGCCGTCCCCAGTGGACAAACTCTCGCCCTACTGGGCGGTCCCCTGCTGCTCGACGGCGGCAATCTCACGGCCCCCGGTGGCCGCATTGCCCTGGGTGCTGCTGAGGGCGGAACGATTCAGCTGACGCCAGACGCGTTGGGATGGCAGGTGGACGCCTCGACAGCCCTAGGGTTTAACAATATTCAGCTTCAAAATGCGGCCTCGGTGGAGGTCAGCGCCGCCGGAGGCGGAAAGATTGATGTTCAGGGACGGCAGGTTCAACTCCTGGGGGGCTCCACACTGCTCTCCGAAACCACGGGCAACGGCAGCGGCCAGGGGATTCGTGTCACGGCAACGGAGCAAATCGCGCTGTCAGGTATTGCGTTTGATCCCAATCTCGGTTTTCCCACCTTTCCCAGCAGCATCGTTGCCGAAGTGACAGCGGGGGCCACCGGCCAGGGAGGCGACATTTTGCTGGTCACACCCACGCTGAATCTCAGTGAGGGGGCAGCCATTTCCAGCAGTACCTATGGCAACGGCAATGCGGGCAATCTGACGGTCACCGCCCAGCAAATTCTGCTGGACGGTGCCAATGCCTTTGGCCCCAGCGGTCTGGGTTCTGTGGTCGGTGACTTTGCCACCGGAAATGGGGGCGATGTGCAGCTGACAACGGAGCTGTTACTGGCCACGGGCAGCGGCGCGGTCTCAACGTTTGCCTTTGGTTCGGGCCAAGGTGGCGACCTCAGCGTCAATGCCACGGAGATTGCCCTCGTTGGGGGGTCGCCCGACGGACCTAGTGGACTGTTTGCCGGAAGTTTCTTGGGCAACAGTGGCCAGGTTTCCATCGAAACCGACAGCCTAGAAATTCTGGACGGTGCCCAGATGGCTGCCTCGACCTTTGGGCCGGGGAACGGGGGGACAGTGGCGATCGCCGCCAACAGCATCACCCTCTCCGGCACTTCCCCCAATGGACAACCCAGCGGCATTTTTAGCTCCGTTGAAGCACCGGATGCACCGGGGCAGGCAGGCAATGTGGCGATCGCCACCCAAGCCCTGCAAATCAGCGACGGTGCCCAGGTCGCCACGAGTACCGTCGGCCTCGGCAATGCGGGCCAGCTCACGGTTCAAGGGGACAGCGTCACGATCGAAGGCGTTTCCCCCCTGGGCATCGCCAGCGGACTATTTTCCACGGTGGAGCCCGATGCCACGGGCCAGGGGGGAGCGCTACGGCTCGATGTGGAACAGCTTCGGGTCCTGGGAGGGGGAGCGATCGCCACCGCCACCGCTGGAGCCGGTGATGCGGCGACGCTCAGCGTAACCGCCGAGACAGTGCTGCTATCCGGGCAAAGTTCTTTTGGCCGCAGCGGTCTGTTTGCCAGCGCCATCGAAGCAGACGGAGCGGGGGGCAACATTGTTGTTAACGCATCTGAACTCACCGTTGCCGACGGTGCAACGATCAATGCCAGCAATTTTCCTAG
This sequence comes from uncultured Pseudanabaenaceae cyanobacterium, assembly GCA_938017515.1. Classification (GTDB taxonomy): domain Bacteria; phylum Cyanobacteriota; class Cyanobacteriia; order PCC-9006; family JAAUQQ01; genus JAAUOP01. Next base: position 12,881 of record CALIJJ010000087.1, on the reverse strand, counting down.
CAATGTTTCTGGCAACTCTCCTGGCGACTTTCCCGGCGGTCCGGGCCCATCGTCGGGCCCATCGCCGGGACAAGGACCTGCGGGGAATGTGAATTTGGTTATCGATAAATTAACCTTGTTGGACCAAGCCCTGGTGACCACCGCCACCGCCGGGGGCGATCGCGGCAACATCAACATTCAGGCCCAACTCATTGCCCTACGGCGCGGTGCAGGGATTTCTGCCAATGCTCTCGACACCGCAACCGGCGGCAACATTGCCCTGGATACGGACTTCATCACGGCAGTCCCCAGCGAAAACAGCGACATCACCGCCAATGCTCAGCAGGCCCAGGGAGGACAGATTACGATTACAGCCCAGGGAATTTTTGGCCCTGCTTTTAGCGATCGACTCACCCCCAACAGCGACATCACGGCCAGCTCCGACATTGGTCTCGATGGGACGGTCACGCTGAATGAACTTAATGTCAATCCGGCCTCGGATTTGGCGGAGTTGCCCAGCGGTGTGGTGGATGAGAGCGATCGCATCGTCGCGGGATGCCCCTCAGACAGCGGCGCAACGTTTGTGGCCTCCGGCCGTGGTGGCTTGCCTGATGCCCCGCGTCAGGCCCTTCAGGACTATTTCGTCTTGCAAGGGTTTGAAACGTCTCCTCAGGAGATAGTTGCTTCTACCATTAATGCATCAGCCGCGCCCCCTCAACCCGGTGTCAGCAAGCAGCGTCGTTCTCACCTCAGGCCTAGGCTTCAGGAAGCCGAACGCTGGAGCCGCAACCATCGGGGAGAGATTCAGCTCCTGGCCCAGTCGGCGATCGCGCCCACTCAAACCGCAGTGCCTTGCCTCAAGGAGGTGCTGTAATGGAACCGATTCAACGAGCGCTGATGGCTTGCAGACAAATGTGGGCTCACAGATGGCAAGGTCACAGATGGCAAGGTCACAGATGGCGACGCAACCGAATCTTGCGGTTTTTATTCTTGCTGTTGCTGAGTTTTAGCTGGGTTCTCATGAGCATTCCCGCCAAGGCCTTAATCCCCGAGGCAAACTGGGATGTCCAGGCCCGTCCTGCCCTACTGACCGCGGCTCCCGCGACGGCCTCGGTCAGTCAACTGCTCGACCAGGGCAAACAGGAATATGAGCAGGGACAAACCCAGGTGGCGATCGCCACCTGGAAAACCGCTGCGACCCAGGCCCAAGCCGAGCAGCAATATCGCGATGCTGCCATAGCCCACAACTATCTCGCCATGGCCCACCAGGATCTCAGTCAGTGGCAATCCGCCCAAGTCGCGACGGAATCAGCGATCGCCGCCCTCGATCGCCTCACGCCTGAGACCGTTGCGAAGACCAGAACCCTTGACGAGCGCTTTCTCCGTGCTCAAATCCTCAACACCCGAGGGGCGATTCTGCTGCACCAGGGCCAAGCGGATAAAGCGCTCACCACATGGCAAACCGCAGAAGTCCACTATCGTTCAGTCCTAGCATCCGATCCCAAGGTTAGCCCTGAGTTTTTGGTGCGTAACCAACTCAATCAAGTCCAGGCCATGCGATCCCTTGGCTTTTACCGTCGCGCAAAACGCACCGTGGATCGTGTCAGCCAAACGCTGCGTCCGTTACCGGATTCACGACTGAAGCTGCGCGGACTTCAGAGCCTGGGAGGGATCCTGCGATTGCTGGGAGAAGAATCTGAAGCCGAAACGGTGCTGCGAGAGGGATTGGCCATCGCACAACGCTTGGATGCCCCTATCGAGACCCAGGCACTCAAACTAAGTCTTGCGCAGACCTTGGCCCAGTCAGATTTGACAGAATCAGATTTGACAAAAACAGATAGCGAGCGCGCCTTTACCCTATTGGATGAAGTTCGCACCGCAGCCCAGGTGACAACCTCTGTGACGACCTCTACAGCGATGCAGCGTCATGCCATCGAAGCCGCTCTCGCCCAGATAGAGCAACGGGTGCAGCAAAATCGCTTGGGAGAAGCAGCAAGATTAGCAAGGACTGTGCAGCCACAACTGCGATCGCTCCCCCCCAGCCGTTGGAGTCTCGATGCCCAAATTCAATTTGCCCACATCTGGCTGCGGCAAGCACCTTCCCCCCCGGATACCTTCGTCAGCCTCAAGCGCCATGGGCGATCCATTCCGCCCAATCTGGCCCGCAGTATGGCTCAACTCCTCAGCCGTGCGGCCCAACAAGCGGAGGCATTAGCTGACCAGCGCTCCCAATCCTACGCCCTCGGCACCCTAGGACAACTCTACGAACAATCCAACCAGCCCCAGGATGCCCTAACGCTAACGCGCCAGGCTCTCCAGCTCGCCCAACAGCTCCAAAGCCCCGGCCTCCTCGCCCAGTGGCAATGGCAACAGGGACGCCTCCTCGCCCAACAGCAACAACCCCGTCAGGCCAGAGCCAGCTATAGCCGTGCCTTCGAAGGCTTAGAAGATCTTCAGCAAGACCTGGTCAGCATGGGAGCAGACCTACAGTTCTCCTTCCGTCAGGAGGTAGAGCCCGCCTATCGCCAGTATGTCCAGTTGCTGCTGCAGGATATCGATTCTCTTTCGGCAATCCAGCAGCAAGACCGTCTCCAGCGTGCTCGCCAAGTCATGGAAGCGCTGCAACTGGCCGAGCTACAAAACTACTTCCGCCAGGCCTGCCTCACCTACGATCGCCGCGATATTGAAACCATCGATCCAGAAGCCGCCGTCCTCTATCCGATCCTGCTAGACAATAGCTTAGAGGTGATTCTCTCGCTGCCGAACCAGCCGCTGCGCCACTACCGCAGCAACCTACCCCGCAAAGAACGCCAGCAACTGTTCGAGCAGTTTTATGCTGCCCTCAATGCCGTCTATTCCCCCCGACAGTTCCAGCAACTGTCCCAGCAGCTCTACCGCTATTTAGTCGCACCGGCTGCTGAGCAATTGGCGGTGCAGTCGATCAAAACGCTTGTCTTTGTGTCAGACAGTGGCCTGCGCAACTTCCCCATGGCTGCACTTTACGATGGCGATCGCTACCTGATCGAATCCTATCGCGTTGCCCTCTCTCCCGGCCTACAACTGCTTAACTCCCAACCCCTCCAGAGTCGCGACCTCAACATCCTCAGTGCCGGCCTCACCGAAGCCCGCCAGGGCTTTTTATCCCTGCCAGCGGTGAAGCAAGAGCTCGCGAATATCCAAGCCATCTCGCCCAGCCAAACACTGCTCAATCAACGCTTTTCCCAGGAGCAGCTCAAGGCCCAGTTGGCCACAAGGGACTACCCCGTTGTCCATCTCGCCACCCACGGTAAGTTCAGCTCCAGAGCCGATGAGACGTTTTTGGTGACCTGGGATGGACGAATTACAGCGAATCAGCTGGATCCGCTATTTCAAAGGCAACGGAGCGGCAATGTGGGTGAGCCCGACCCGATTGAACTGTTGGTGTTGAGTGCCTGTCAAACAGCGGCGGGCGATCGCCGTGCAGCTCTTGGCATGGCGGGGGTGGCAGTGCGCTCCGGCGCTCGCAGTACCCTGGCAACGCTGTGGGCTGTAAATGATCAATCCACGGCGCTCTTTATGAGTGAGTTTTATCGGTTGCTGATTCAAGAGCAGTTGCCCCGGGGAGAGGCGGTACGGCAGGCGCAACTCTCGCTCTTGAAGCAACCCCAGTATCGTCGTCCCTACTATTGGGCTCCATTTGTTTTGGTGGGGAACTGGCAATGATGAGATATTTTGCATCTAAACAGCGAGCAGCCATCTTGGGCCATGGTCTTGGGGCAGGGTGTCTGTGCCTTGCGATCGCAACACCAGCCCTGTCGCAAGCACTCGGCCCAGCCACAACGATACAGAGGGTTTCTCAAGCAACCACTCCGGTCAACCGCGATCGCAGTGGAAATGGCCCCCAAGCCCAGCCTCAACCGACGAACAACAGTCAACCCTCGCGCTGGTTCAGACTCCCGGACTGGCTGACGCGACCCTTCCGCGATCGCTCCCCCGCCAACACAACTCCCTTCCGCCCCACGGGGAAAGGCGCACCGAGCAGCACAAGCGTAGGGGGATCTCGAAATGATCTCCGTTGTCCGGGTGATCCGGAGCCGGTGCGTATTCTGATGCCAGAGCAAAACGAGGGACTGACCCAAAATGGCCGTCCTGCTCTCTTTTTGGCCTTGCGAACTACGCAGGCTCAGGAGGTGATGATTTCCTTTGAGAATGTGGCGTCTGGGAATCTGGCGTCTGGGAATGCGACTCGCAGCTATTTTGAACTGGCCCGGTATCCCTTGCGCATCAACGAAGGGGTGGCTGCATTTCGGCTCGATGCAGCAGCACCGGCACTGCAGCCGGGGGTGACCTATCGTTGGTTTCTGTCGGTGATTTGTGGGGAGCAGCCCAGTCCGAATGATCCGTTATTTAGTGGATTGGTGCGGCGGCAATCCTTGACGGCGGCGGCTCAGGAGGCGTTGGAGGGGCGATCGCTCCAAGCCCAAGCCCAGTGGTATGCCGAGCAGGGCTATTGGTATGACGCACTAGCGCTACTGGAGCAATATCCACAGCTTGTACTGGGAACGGGTGAGTAAACAGAATGAAGCCCAGAATCCAGATGTTGAGCCGAGAGTTTTGACAATGCAACCACGGTCGGGGGAGCAATCACGCTAGGAGGATACGATCGCCTAAGCAAAGAGGCTGAATCTCTGGCACACCGGGCTTCGGCTACGCTCAGCCCTCGCCTTGTGGAGCAATCGATGCCAGCCAAAGCTGCTCAATCCAATCACGCTGGTCTGAGGGTTCCGATTGCTTTAGATATTCCAAGGCAATCTGCGTCGCGGCTGGATCCGTTGCATAGCTGGAACGCAGTGCCAAAACCGTCAGTCGTAAGCGTGCTTGCTCCGCTTGTCGCATCGTCACCCCTGCCAAGGCCAACAAACTGACGCTGCCTCCCAACCCAGCGGGCAGCAACGGAATCCACCAGCCCCCCAAAAAGGCACCGAAGCTCAAGCCACTCAGCCCGAGCCAACTCAGCGGCAACACCCACAGGACCCGCCCGGTACGTCCATGCCCAAGCACCACCCCCAACCCAGCTCCCAACCCAATCCAAGCCGCAATCCAAACAGCCTCTGCCCAGTTTGGCCAGACCCGCAACAACGGTTGCCCATCCAACGCCGCATCCAGCAATTGGCTAATCAAATTGGCATGGACGACCACTGCGGGCGTTTGGGTGACGGGTCCCCGCCAAGAGCGGCTGTAGGGGGTGAGCACGAGGTCATTCACCGTGGGAGCCGTGACGCCAATCAGGACAATGCGATCGCGCAATGCCTCCGCTGGCACCTCTCCCCCCAGCACGTCTCGAAAACTGTAGCGGGGAAACTGCGACGAATCCCGCCGATAATTCAACAAAATCTGATAGCCCCCGTCATCGGCCCCCACATAGCCCCCATCTGAGGACTGAAAGGGTGACAAAACGGCTCGTCCGAGCTGCATCTCCCCCGAGGGCCCTGGCAATGTGACGGGTTCAATCTGTTCCGCGCTCAGATAGTCCAGGGCCAACCGCAGGGGAAAACTCAGCTGCAAGACTTCCGGCGGAGAACTCTCTGACTGAGAACTCTCTAACTGAGAACTCTCTGGCCGTAATCTGTCTCGTTGCCCATTGCTCTCCCTCGACAGCACCGACAACAGTCCCCGACGCACGGTTCCATCACCATCCAAGAGTTGATCGGCCAACCCAATGCGGCCTTCCACGGCCAGTCCTTTGGGCGGTGCAATGGGGGTGCCGACCACCTTCTCAATGCCAATCAGATTCGACGTTTCGTTGAATACGCGATTGAGTGCATCATGGCCTGGCTCTACCGGTAAATCTCGATAGATATCCAAGCCAATTAACCGGGGCTGCTGTTGCTGAATGCGGCGCAGCAACAGCGCCAACAGTTCATCGGACACTGGAAATTGACCCAGCGCTTGGATGTCGGGTTCATCCAAGGTCACCAGGACAACCCGAGAGGAGATCGGAGCCTGGGGTCGCAGTTGAACGAACCGATCTAAGGTCTGCCATTCCAGCGCTTGTAGGCCCCCCCCCATGCGTAGACCCCCGACGCCCCCCAGAACGCCAAGCACCACCCCCAAGCACCACCCCCAATTCACCTCCCTGGGGCACTCTTGCCGAGCCAGACGGCGCGCCTGGGCCAAAACCTGGCTTGCTTGCTCTGCTGCTCGTAGCGCAATTTGCGTGTACTGATGGCGAGTGGTTTCGTCATCGAGCCGACGTTCGATCGCCGTTTGAGCCCGCTGCTGACTGGCCTGCAAAAAACGATAGTCCAACGCACCTAGGCGATGTCCGTCCGCCCAGGCCAGGGTACGCCGGAGGCGATCGCCCTCCAGAAGACAATGGGCATCCCGAAATCCCGATTGCACCCAATCCTCCAGGGCATCAGCATAGGGGCGCAACGCCGCCAGTTGTGCCTTCACCCAGGCCAAGTCAAACACTTCACCATAAATTCGGTTCTTGACCCTGAGCTGACCCTGGTCATTAACAATCAGCCCCGAAAGTTCCAGCAGCAACTGTTCTGCACTGCCATCGGCTCTGGGCATCGCCAACAAAATTTCTCGATATCGCTCCAGGACTCCCACGCGTGTTTTGGGGTCATAGAGCAGCCGATTACGGATGGTCTTCAGGTGCTCTGGGGTATCCTGGCTCTCCCAGTTCGCCAGGAGATAGCGTTGCACCAGGGAATCGACGGAGGGCGATCGCCGCTGCTCAAACGATTCCCCTTCGGCCTGGGCCATCACAACCAGGGCACAAAGTTTTTGGGTTAAAAAGGGCTGTCCCTGGGTCCAAGCCAAAATTTCTCGTAGCACCCGTTCAGGGTCATCCAGCCAGGGTGCTAGGCCCCGGAGCAACGGCTGGGCCTCTACAAAGGTGAAACCGTCTAGGGCGATCGCCTGTCCAATATTAAACGGCGTTAGTCGCTTATCAGCAATCAGATCCGACGGAATCGCTACTCCCAACAGTGCAAATGTCAATCGCTGATAGGCGGGTTGGACTGAGCGACGGTTGTAGCAGGTGCGCAGCAACGCAAAAAAGTCATCGCTACAAAATTCAAGGCCCAGCACAGTATCAATCTCATCCAGAAAGATGACAATGGGCGCTTGCACCTGGGCGAGCAACACCTTATCGAGAAAAAGGTCCAACCGCTTGATCAACGATAGCGCTGCGACTTCTTCCCACCAAGCCATCAGGTCAAACGTCAACCCCGCCCCTTCCGCCAGCGCATGAATCAAACTGGCGTACCATTGCTCCGCTGTAATCTGTCGGTTGCCCAGGGTCGTCAAGTCCAGAGCCAGAACGCATATATGCTGTTGCCGCAAGCGTTTCAGCGTTTGAACCAGCAGACTGGACTTGCCCATCTGCCGTGCATTGAGGACATAGCAAAACTCCCCTTGTTGCAACGCATCGAACAGTGCATCATCTGCCTGGCGTTTCACATAGAAGGGGGCATCGGCAGCAAGACTTCCACCCACCTGATAGCGAAGAGAAGGCTGGGCATCTAGCATGGAGACGGCCCAGAGCTATGATGTTCAGACTGTTCGGCCAAGGCAGCCCCAAGCATGTCATGGAAATAATGCTGGTAGAGGGTGCAACTGGGCTGGAGTTGATGGTCTTCAAGCCGGACCCAGCCAAAGCTTTCGAGTCGAGAATTGTGGGCTAAACGATTCTGAACGCACTGAAGCCCTTCTAAGGAAAGCGCCCCAGGATCATCATATTTCGCCTGAGGCGGTTCGGGTCTCGTTTTGGCTGTGCCAGATGCAGCGATCGCAGACCGTCCATGTCCCACATCCATAACCTGAGCCAGCAGTGGTAACAGTTCGGGATGCTGCTGCAACCGCCGCATTTGACTGCGCAGGTGAGCTTGATAGATACCACCGTGGGCGATCGCATCCGCCATCAGTTGCTCCAGGGACATTCCCCGACCCATGGCCAGGAAAGCCAGTTTCAAGAGCTGAGGCTTCCCCCCCACTAACGACCTCAACGACGCTGCCTCAGTTGAGTCTAGGATCAAGCCATAGCATTGGGCCAACAGGAGCACCTGTCCCAGGCTCAGATCCACGAGGTCCACAGACAGACCAATATTAAAGGGTGACTGATGATGTTGAAGCGGTATTGAAACCTCCTCTGCGTGGGCAACCATCAGGCGCAGGCGCTGCCACGCGGGCTCTGCCCCGATCTGCTTGGCTTTTTCACACCAAGCTCGCAATAGCCCCAAAAAGTCGGCAGCGATATCGGAATGCTGAAAAATTAAGTCAATATCATCGAGTGCTAAGACCAGGGGCTGTTCTAAGTTGGCTAAAATATGGCGAGCAAAATAATTCGTACAGTTGTAATTACTACCAAAAACAGGCTTCCAAAGCGTGCCCAGCTGACTCGGCAGATTGAGTTGGTCTTCTACAATGGCGCAAAACCACTGCAAGAAGCGATCGAGGCTGGCAAAAATTTCTCCATCTGCGAGTTCAAAGCTCAGACTCACGGTGTGAAAGGACTGAGCCGTCGCCCGGGCTAAAACCTGATTGATCAAGGCTGTTTTGCCCAGTTGTTTCGGTGCCTTCACACGGATCAGAGCACCGGGCTGGGCGATCGCTTCAAAGCAGCGCTCTTCCAGAGGAGGGCGTTTAATATAGGAATCTTCGCCCCGAAGCATCCAGTCTTGAGCAATATGAGCCGAGACGGGAGCTGAAGATTGGCCCAAAGATTGACCCGAAAATTGGCCCGAAGATTGGTCAGCGAACGGCTCAGACGAGGTCGTTTCAGCCGCAACACCATCGGTGACCGCAGTATCCCGCCGAGAGCTACGACACAACAACAGCGAAATGCAGCCTTGGGGGACCTCTTCCGTGGCACCACACGCCATGACTTCCTGTTGCAACAGCGTCCGAAAATTATTCTTGGCAATCCGTCGATTGAGTTTTTCTGACAGCGATTGCCAAAGCTGCGCGCCAACGGCCCGGACGTAAATGCGATCGTACCCCAGCTGATCGGCAATTTCCCGATAGGTCTGTCCGAACCAAGCCCGACAAAACACTGTTTCCTGAACCGTGCTCAGGGGATGGCTGGCATAGAGTTCTCGAATAAAATAAAGCACCCGAGGGAGCCAATCATCAAGAGACTCCTGGCCCAGATTGTTCGGAACATTGTTGTTCGGAACATTGAAAGTCTGTTTGGGGCTGGGATGGCGGCCTGAAGGTTCAGCTGACGATGATGCCTGGAGCTTCTGGAACCTTTCAACAGGAGACGGTTTGGAAACAGGCTGCGGCTGACTTTCGGGGTGTAATTTTTTCCTGTATTGGCTCGAGAGGTGAGTCCAAGGTGTACGCATCCGCTCATTGGGATGTATCGAATCTGAATGCGCCGAATCTGAATGCACTGAATCCATCCTGAGTTGCCCTCCAGAAGCCCCGCTTCTTACCCCTTTCTTGGAAAAGTACGTCCATCCGGTGGAGCCTAAGGATTTGTTTCAAAAGGATTTGTTGTCAGACGATTTAGGCTACGAAAAATCTCGAAACCATCCCTTTTTCCAGAAGAAAACAATCAATCCCCCGGCGATCGCTCCCATCCCCAACAAACAAGCAGGATAGCCATACTCCCAGGCCAGCTCCGGCATATTCCAGCGGGACACCTCCGGGTCAAAGTTCATCCCGTAAAGCCCGACAACAAAGGACAGCGGAATAAAAATCGTCGAGATCACCGTCAACACCTTCATCACCTCATTCATGCGATTGCTCACCGACGAGAGATAAACATCCATCAGGCTCGTCGCCAGCTCTCGATAGGACTCCACGATATCCAGTACCTGCACCACGTGGTCGTAGCAGTCTTGTAGATGAAGGCGAACCTCCGACGAAATCAAATCGCCACTGTCTCGCACCAGCTGGTTGACCATGGCACGCTGGGGCCAGATGGCTCGACGGAGGACGGTCAAATCTCGTCGCAATCGGTAGATTTTCTCCACCGTTGCTCGGGTGGGGTTGCTAACGACTTCTTCCTCTAGGGCTTCGATCAGTTCACCATAGTCTTCCAACACCGGGAAAAAGCCGTCAATAATGGCATCAAGCAAAGCATAGGCGAGGTAATCTGGCCCCCACCCCCGGATTTGGCCACGACCATAGCGGATGCGATCGCGCACTGCCCCAAAGCAATCCAGCTCAGGCTCCTCTTGCACCGTCAACAGATAATGTGGCCCCAGAACAAACCCAACCTGTTCGTTATAAAACCCCACACCGCCAGGTTTCGGCGTCACCATGCGCGCAATAATGACCAATTGCTCATCGTACTGCTCCACCTTAGGCCGCTGGGGCACATTGACAATGTCCTCCAGGACAAGACGGTGCAACTCAAACGTCTCCCCCACCTGTCGCAACACCGACTCACTGCCTAAGCCATGAACATCGAGCCAAGAGACCGCCCCGCCTTCAAAGCAACTGGGCTGGAGTTCACCAATATCGATGCGCTGACGGTGAGCCTCTTCCGCAGAATATTCAATCAAAATCAGCGATGAAGGGGCAGCTCCTCGCTCGATATGAAGGGTTCCTGGAGCGGTGCCCACTTCGTCATAGTGGTAGTCCAGATAGAGTTCTTCCCCCGATTCGGGAGACGAGTTCTGGACGGACTTGGCATTCATCAGGCATTCCTCTGGCGGACATCTAATCGCAAGCACCTCCAAAGGGTAGGACAAGACGAAGCGATGGAAAGGGGAAAAATTTAAACGCTAGGGTTACAAAAATCAATTCACCTCAATAAATCATCAACAAATAAATCCATCGAAAACACCCGGTTGGTTAAGAAAGATTAGAGATTCCGTCGGCGACAGGACTTCCGGCTCTATTGGTCTATGTCAGACTTCTTGCAGACATCATCTGGCCCTCACCCCAACCCCTAACCCAGTCATGGAAAAAGTCAAGTTTTGGGCAGGTTATTCTGTGGAGCCTTTAATCTTAACCCCGCAGCAGCAGTGGAAAGATTCGCAAGTATCTGCGAAGACGAGGCGTTGGAGCAACGATTCCTCCCAAGTCCAATGAGCGTAGACGAGGACCATTCAACAAAGAGGTTTATCGACAGCGTAACCGTGTGGAGCGAGCATTCAACCGACTCAAGTAGTCTCGTCGAGTGGCTACTCGCGATGAAAAACATGGCTCAAACGACCTAGCTATGATCACCACCGCCGCTATTCTCATATGGCTTTAGGGGTTTTAAGACATGCCCTAGGCTGGGGCAAAACCATAGCTGCCTAAAACCATACCAATTCACGATGAATGTCCTCGGTCATTATCCGCAGAAACTTATTAAAGCCAAGTCCATGTTTAAGTAAGGCTGTGCCTCATTTTCGAGCAGCATCCTGCACCGTGCTTTTGCTGTTTACTGGCCTGAATCGTTATGGGCAAAGCGAGGCATTGTGGGCGGAGGTTGACCCGTGACTCAAGTTTGATCGTTATGTGATGTGCTCGCTCAGGATGGCGCGAGTTGTCTCATCGGCGGCAAACATGTGCTCTACCCGGAGCGATGTTAGGGAGATGTCCTGTAGGGTTCCAAAAGTAGAAAACATGCTGAAAAAAGAGAGTTCGCCGTGGGGAGTGAGGTATTTAGTCTGTATGACGGGCTCTGCTGCAGATGACTGGAGGTTAGGTAGGCTTTTGGTACCCAGGCGATCGCATAACAGTTGCTCAAAAGCCTTCACCCGAGGGGTCAAACCTGGCTGTAATAATGCATCCCGTCGTAGGCGAGTAAGAAAGGCTGGCCCCACTGCTTCCAAGTTCACAATGGCTTGGGTCATCCCCTGGGGATGAACTAGCAGATCTAGGAGATTGATAGCATTAGCCCCAGTTAAATCTATGGGCTCGGACATCAAGGTTTGGGCGAGCCACTGTCCCCCTCGATTGAGCTGTACCAAATTCCAATGGGCATCAATCACCAGAGCAGGCATGGGATCATGGGTCGCTAATAATTGCTGTAGGGCTTGTTGGGCTTGCTCCTGTTCTACTTTTTCCAGCTCGACTTCATTCAACTGGGATGTGCCATAGTCCGATGCATAGTCCGGTGCGTAGCCTGCCTGTAACATCGCCTCATTTCGCAGGATGGCGGGGGCCTGGAGTTCGGTGAGCCAATGGGTGAGTAGTTCACGGCTGGGCCTGGCGCGATCGCTCTCGACAAAACTCACATGGCGCTGAGAGACGCCCAATCTCAATGACAGCTCCAGTTGGCTGAGCCGACGAGCTTTGCGCAGCTGACGCAGGGTGGCAGGGAAAGATGAGTCGGTTGTGGACATTACAGAAGTTTTTCAGAGCGAAACGCTTCAGTCGTCGGGGCTGAGGCATGTCTATTACCTCAAAGGTAATTGCTCCCATAGCCCAGGCGCTAAATACTGAACCTATCATTATCAGCGAGGTTCATCCATGCAACGCAGCCTGATTGCAATTATCCTTCTTCCCTTTGGGATTTTGACTGCTGTGGCCCTCTGGCAATACGGCTACTGGGGCATCCTCGCGCCTCATTTCCACAGCAGTGGTGAGGCTCAGGTCTTGGCAGATTTGGTAATTGCGTTAAGCCTTGTGCTGGTTTGGCTATGGAAAGATGCGCAGGCAACAGATCGAAATCCTTGGTTATGGCTAGTTGCCACGTTGCTTACGGGCTCTTTTGGCCCTCTGATTTATCTACTCACTCGTCGCTCAGATCTGAGTCTGCTCCCGCTGCCACCTAAGGATGCAGAATAGAGCATTGAAAAGCGTTGGCTACCTAGCAAGGTGATTTTTGAGGAGGTTTATCAAGCGGCGATCGCCCAGATGGCACAGCTCAGTTCACCGGGTGGCGGGATTTTCGATGGGTTGATTGTTCAGGCTGTGGTGAAGACTGATGCAGAGGTGCTGCTGACGCTCAATACCAAACATTT
>CALIJJ010000086.1 GCA_938017515.1 uncultured Pseudanabaenaceae cyanobacterium | reverse complement strand
ACCCAGGTGTCCTTGCTGCCGCCGCCCTGGGACGAATTCACCACCAGCGATCCCCGGCGCATGGCGACTCGCGTCAGCCCTCCCGGATTGACATAGATATCTTCGCCGTAGAGTACATAGGGGCGCAAATCAACGTGGCAGCCCTCTAGCTGGCAGCCCGCTTCATCCTCCAGCATCGTCGGGACACGAGAGAGGCAGAGTGTGGGCTGGGCAATGTATTTGCGGGGGTGGGCTTTGATGCGATCGCCAAACTCTGCCCGCTCCGTTTCAGTGGCATGGGGGCCGACCAACATTCCGTATCCCCCGGACTCATCCGCTGCCTTGACGACCAGCTTGTCTAAATTGTTCAGCACATACTCCTGCTGCTTGGGTTCCCAGCAGAGATACGTCGGCACATTCTGTAGCTTGGCGTCCTCACCTAGGTAATAGCGAATAATTTCCGGCACATAGGCATAGATCACTTTGTCGTCCGCTACCCCAGTTCCCGGAGCATTGGCTAGGCCCAAATTGCCCTGACGATAGACGTCCATCATGCCGGGAACCCCGAGCATGGAATCCGCCCGAAAAACTGTCGGATCCATGAACAAATCGTCAATGCGACGGTACAGCACATCCAGGCGTTTGAGTCCTTTGGTGGTGCGCATCTTGAGTTCGCCGTCACTCACAACTAAGTCGCGCCCCTCCACCAACATAATTCCCATCTGTTGTGCCAGATAGGAATGTTCAAAATAAGCTGAATTAAATGCTCCTGGCGTTAGGACCGCAACGGTGGGGCAATCAACTGACTCAGGCACAATGTTGAGCAAGGTCTCCAGCAGCCGACTGGGATAGTTGTCTACGGGTTGTACGGCCATCTGGTGGAAAAGTCGGGGGAAGGTCGATTTCATCACCCGACGATTTTCGAGGACATAGGAAACCCCCGAGGGACACCGTAGGTTGTCCTCCAAGACGTACCAGGTTCCTTGGCGATCGCGTACCAAATCGGTGCCTGTAATGTGACACCAAATATCTTTATTGGGCTTCAACCCAAGGCAAGGTTTTAGGAACCCTGTTGCTGATTCAATTAATTCCCGAGGAATGATGCCATCTGCAATGATCTTTTGCTCGCCATAGATATCAGCGAGAAATAAATTCAGGGCATGAATGCGTTGTTTTAGCCCTTCTTCTAAAACCAGCCACTCTCCATGGGAGACCACTCTCGGGATCACGTCAAAGGGCAAAATTCGTTCGGTACCTTCCCCATCGCCATAAACCGTAAAGGTAGCGCCTTGGCGCAGCATGACCTGCTGGGCGGCATCACGGCGGCGTAGGAGTTCTGCCGATGAGAGGGTGTTGATCGTGTCAACCAACGACTGAGCGACCGGCCGAGCTTGCCCTTGACTGACGAATAGCTCGTCAAAAAAATCTCCTGGGTCGTAGCTTTGAAATGACATGCCCTTGCCCCCTATATACCCAATGAGATGCATCGATGCATTATTCCCTTCAACCCTATCAAAGAGAGCAAGTTGGTTTGTTCGCTGCGACTCATTTCGATAAATTTTCCATGCGCTTTTTGCATGAATATCTTCGAGCTTTGGGACAAACCCAAGTCATCGCGCTAAATCTTGAGATAGTGCATCAAAGATTCGATTTGCTCAGCCGGTAGCTGCAAACGCGTTTTGACATCGATCCAGTTGCTGAAGGGATGCTGCTGACGTTGGGTAACGATACCCTGCACCAAAGATGCAGTGATGCCGGGGAGCTTGAGGAGAGATTCGGGCGGAGCTTGGTTGAGGTCGAGGGCGATCGCTCCCTCTAAGGCTTCGGGATCATAAAAACAGAACTGCAACAGACAGTCCCAGCCTGCGACCTGTGTATGGGAAATGCTTAGCGCGGCAGCAATGTCTTCGGTGCAGTGGAACTGGATGCCCGACTGGCTGAGCTGGTGGAGTAGCCGAGCTTGGTGAATGGACAGGCCCGGTAGGCGCAGCCAGTCTTCGATCCCGGCTCGGTTGGCATCGATACTCACGCCCAGAGCCGCTGCCATTTGAATTTCGGTTAGGGACTCAAATCGCAGGGCTGGATTTTGCTGAAGACGGTAGCGGAGTCCGTCGCGCAGGGCCTGCCGCTGGATCGCGGGACCGGCTGGACCGAGTTTTTGCGCTGTCTTTGCCTGGGCCGCCAACCCTGTTAACCATCGCCGCAGTGCCATTGTGTTCCGATCCCAGCTCATGCAAAGTTCATTCGATTTGCTCTAACATCTTGCGCCGCTTTTGTTCAAATTCGGCGTCGGTCATGAGGCCGTCCTGGCGGAGCTGTTCTAGGTCGCGCAGGGCTCCGGCGATCGCGCTCACGGTTTCGGGAGCTACGGACGGCGTGACGGGTCTGCGCTGAAAGGGGTTCATCAGCGAGGGAGCATTTTCCAAGGGCACGCCATCGATGGTGTTGAAACAGCGATCGAAGGCGTCATCTTCCAAGAACAGATACCAGAGAGCTTCCATGGCACTGGCAATCCGAGAGATCGGCGTCTTCCAGGCCAGCAGCACATACACCAGGCCCCATCGGGGCTGTCCCAGATAGAACCGGTGCATCCCTGGGACGGTCACAACCCCCAGTAAGGCCAATGCAGCTGCCAGCTTTCGACTCTTCAAATGAGATGCATCTCCAGATATCAACATTGCCGCCAAAATGGCGATCGCTCCTCAACGATGCCTGTTTCAATCAGGGCAGAGCGCTTTCAAACTGCTCTTAATCCCAAAGTGCTCCCTATCTTAGTCAAGCTCGGAACTTAGTCAAGGGGAGCCTTGGGACCGTTCTGCTTGGAATAATGCTCCTAGGCGATAGGTGGCGATAGGGGCTGACTGTCGCTGGGCAAGAATCGTTCGGATAACCCTCCACGGGAGGTCTGATTCTGCGATTGAGACCGGGCGGCCCCTCCGATTACAATGAACCTAGCAATGAATATGTTAGTACTGCTTTCGATAAAGGTACGGAGAAACTCACTCCTATGGGATTTTTTGAGTCTGATATCGTTCAGCAAGAAGCCAAAAAGCTCTTTGAGGATTACCAATCCCTCATGCAGATTGGTAGCCGCTATGGCACCTTCGATCGCGAAGGTAAAAAGCTTTTCATTGAGCAAATGGAAGGGGTGATGGAGCGCTATCGCATCTTTATGAAGCGGTTTGAGCTGTCTGAGGATTTTATGGCCCAGATGACCGTTGAACAGCTCAAGACGCAGCTCGGTCAGTTTGGTATGACGCCCCAGCAAATGTTTGAGCAAATGAACCAAACCTTAGAGCGGATGCGCGGCGAAATCGATACCTAGGTCTCGATACCTGGCGAGGGGGGATGGTTTTTCCACGGGAACCCTGGAACGCCATTCGTGATATCGGTATGACCTGATACCGCTATGAAAGTGCGACAATAGTCCCGCACTGGATTCCGGGGCTGTAGCCACCGACATACCTTTACGCGACGACTATGCACAATTTCCTGCCCAAGGCCTACTTCAAGGGACAGTTTGTTCCCTTTGCTGATGCCCAGCTTTCCATCGCCACCCACGCCCTTCACTATGGCACCGGGGCCTTTGGCGGGTTGCGCGGTATTCCCAATCCCCAGAATCCTAGTCAAATTTTGCTGTTTCGCCTCGATCGTCACTGCCAGCGTCTCAGCAGTAGCGCTCGTTTTCTCAAGTTTGACCTCTCGCCGGACAAAATCCAGTCGGTCATTACTGAGTTCGTCCAGGCGAATCAGCCTCAGCAGTCCTTTTATATGCGTCCCTTTGTCTACACCTCAGACTTGGGTATTGCGCCGCGCTTGCACAAAATCGAAAAAGACTTTTTTGTCTATGGCCTAGAGTTAGGCGACTATCTCTCTGCCGATGGGGTGAGCTGTCGCATTAGCTCCTGGTGTCGCCAGGAGGATCGTAGTTTCCCGCTACGGGGCAAAATTAGCGGGGCCTACATCACCTCTTCCTTAGCGAAAACCGAGGCCGTTGAATCCGGGTTTGATGAAGCGATCTTGCTCAATGCCCAGGGCAAGGTCTGCGAAGCCACAGGCATGAATATCTTTGTGGTGCGCAATGGTCATATCTTCACCCCCGGTGTCGAGCAGGACATCCTGGAAGGGATTACGCGCGATAGCGTGATTCAGGTGGCACGCAGTCTTGGGTTCAAAGTGATTGAGCGCCCGATTGATAAAACGGAGTTGCTGATTGCCGATGAAGTCTTTCTCTGCGGTACGGCGGCGAAGGTCACGCCAGTGAAGCAGATCGAAAACTATCAGCTCTCGACGGAACGCCCGGTCACCGAAAAGCTGAAGGAGGCGATTACGGCCATTACTGAGGATCGTTATCCTGAGTTCAAGGAATGGGTGTATCGAATCGATTTGGCGGGGGCGTAAGCCAAGGCATCACTGACAAAAGCGGCCTTGGAATTCCTAGGCGAGGCGAATGTAAGCCGTGATGAAGGCGATCGCCATGCCTAGACTCAGCATGGCGAGGAATCCTGCTGGCATGAATTTCTGGGTTTTGCGGAAGCGAACGCCAAAAATCAAGATCAGCATCGTTGCAATGATGGCGGCGAGACCAAAGCCGGTGCGGGGGTCTGCTTGTCCTAGGTAGGCGGCGATCGCTAAAGCACCGCCACAAATGATGCCGGATGTCAGGGATTTCAAGCTTTTTACTTTGAGATATCCCACCAGGCCACCCAGCAGCACGAGCGTCGCGTAGATCCAAATCAGCGCAATCATGATGTCACCTTGTTGTCTTACGCTTGATTCTCCAACATTCGGGGTCTAGCAGAGAGGGGTTGGAGGCAACTCATCCCTTTCTATGGGTCTATGGTTTCCAGATTTTTCGCCCAGACTCGCGATAGTGTAGGCATCGTTGACCTCGACAGGCCTCACGATCATCCGTTTTTCACAGTAAAATCCGTAGTCTCCACCATGCGGATTCGGGCAAAACCGACAGTTGCGTAAAGCAATAATGTTAGGGCCCTGGAATTTCCGTAAAGCTTGTTCAAAGCGTTCAGCAAACCTCAGGAATTCTCCTGACGTCGGTTAGGTTAGTTATGGTCAAAATGTAGCTATACGGACCACACTATATCGAATCTTTTAAGGAGCCCGTAGGGGTCGCGTAAGCGATTGAACCCTACGGGCTCAACCTTTTTTGGAGCAATATTTGACTCATCAGCGGATTTCCACAACCGCGAGGGGAGTGCCAATTGGGGAATATCAATCTCTGACAGAAAAATTTCGTGCAAATCCAAATCCTTTACGCAGTGTTTATGGGATTGCAAATTTATTCTTTTTGTGACTTATATAACCCAACTTTTTAAAAAACTGGCAGTTACACTGGGCTTGAGTAATGAGTCGTGAATCGTAATGTGCAGACTTAGCCTGCTGAGCCAAAGCTTGCACCCTTCGCTGACTGAAGGTCAGCGTCCAGGTCATCTCCCCGTAGGCTCTCCCCATGCAGTTTGGTAAATAGAACCATGATTAGCCGTCTCTCTGTGCCACATTTTGCCCTTTGTCTCGGAATGCTGCCCGTCTGGGCCGCACCAGTGGCGGCATCTCCCATTTTGATCAGTCAGTCCTTTACGCCACCACCGAACTCCGGTGCACCATCGAGCACGACGGCTGGTGCCAGTCGTAGCGCTGAATGTCAGGCCCATACGGATGAAACCGTGGTGACGCCGCTCATGCCGAAGGCGACTTCCCATCGTTCAGCATCATCAGAGTCGCGAGAGTCGCGCAAGCGACGCACCAAGCGCCAAGCGCCTTTCAGTTTGACGCTTCAAGACCGTCCCAGTTTTTTTTGGCATGTGAAGCCTCAAACGACAGACTCTACGGCTAGTTTTTTATTGGTAGAACGAGACAGCACGGCTCCCCAAGATCAACAGGTCCGTTTGATGTACGAAGCAGAGCTGGACTTGCCGAGCTCTCCTGGCATTGTTCGTTTGGATTTGCCCGAGGCTGCTCCTGCGCTTCAGCCGGATCGCCAGTATGAATGGTTTCTCAGTTTTAATTGCGATCCGATTTCCCTCGACAGTCAGGTACATCTGTCGGGGTGGATTGAGTTGATGACGCCTTCGACGAGTCTGTCCCAACAGCTCAGTCGTGCAACGTTGGCTGAGCAGGCGCGTCTGTTGGCTGATTTAGGCATTTGGCAGGATGCCTTGATGACTCAAATTCGTTTGCGGGAAACGAGTCCTAACAGTGTTCAGGTGGAAGACAACTGGCGTACCTTTCTCCATTCCGTTGGTTTGGGAGAATTGGCGACGGCTCCCCTTCTGTCTGTCCGCATTACCGAAATTCTTGCCTATTAGCTGTGAGCGTTTAGTTTTGAATTGAAGGGTTGGTTTGGCTCGGTTTAGCTGGGCTCGATTGGGTATTGGCATGACCCAAGGCTTGGTAATGATTGATCCAATGATCAATGGTGGCACTGCATGCGGTGAAGCGGATGAGGCAATGTTGTTGCTCGGTCCCATGGGTTTCACAGCGAATCACCTTGGCGTAGAGGTCATCGTTGCCCCAAGCCATGGCATCCGGTTGCGTCAGACTGATTTTGAGGTTGTCCAACTTGGTCAAAGGGCTTGTTCCGCGTGGATCGACGTCCGTCTGCTTCTGCACGAGTAACCAGGCACTTTGGGGAGAAATCGCTGTGAGTTGGCCCACATCAATGTTGGACTCAATGCGTTTTTCATCTAGCAAGATATATTCGACATTGACAGGGGGCGAGAGGGGGGCAAATTTTTCCTCACTCTGAGGGAGGTGTAGGTTGAATGGCTTGCCCATGCCGAGAACTTCGCAGACGGTAATGGGCTCACGAATCCCCTTGGCTTCAACCTTGGTGCATTCTCCCAAGGCGATCGCCTCACCCACGGCCTGGCGGGTTGATGCTGAAACCAGGATCTGACCTCCCACCGTAAAGCCTTCGATGCGGAAGGCAAGATTAACGTGATTGCCAATCACGCTGTATTGCGTGTGTTTTTCGGAACCAATATTGCCGACGACGACCTCACCGGTGTTCAGGCCGATCCCCATTTCCAGTTGAATGTTTTCATTGAGGGCTTTTACGGC
Source organism: uncultured Pseudanabaenaceae cyanobacterium (assembly GCA_938017515.1). GTDB lineage: Bacteria > Cyanobacteriota > Cyanobacteriia > PCC-9006 > JAAUQQ01 > JAAUOP01. The sequence continues at coordinate 4,534 of CALIJJ010000086.1, read as the reverse complement.
TCGGTTCACGTCGGCCATGGCACATTGCATGGCCACGGCACAGGCGACGGCCCGAGCCGCATCGTCCTCCGTTTCGGTGGGTGCCCCAAAAAGTACTAGAATCCCGTCTCCAATAAAACCGTCGATCGTGCCACCGTAGGCTTCGATGACGTCTGTCATCCTCGATAGATAGAGATTGAGGATTTCTACGACTTCCTCAGGGGGCAGTTGTTCGGAGGTGGCAGTGAAGCCCCGAAGGTCTGAGGTGAGAAGCGTGACGCGACGGCGATCGCCCCCAATTTTCAAGCCCTCGGGATTTTCAAGTAATGTCGCGACGACCTGGTCCGTCACATAGCGGCCAAAAATCTTGCGAATTTCTGTCGCAGTGCGGGCGATGTAGGCATTGACCGCGATCGCGGTCCCCCCCAAAGCCAGTAGCGCAGGCAGCAGCGGAATCCACCAGCCCCAGAGAAAGGCTGTGTAACTGCCCAACCCGAGCACCCCCATGAGTCCTATGATTTCGAGGAGCAGTCGGCCTCGCCAACGGTTGGAGCGTTGTCCCTGCCTTTGTCGGCTGTCGAGATAACCCCGTTGCCAGCTCAATCCGGCCCCGAGACAGGCCCATAGAACAATCCATAGTTCTTCGCTCAAAACTGACCAGGTTTTGAGCAGAGGTCGCCCGTCCAGAGCTGCGGCCAAGAGCTGACTCGTGGCATTGGCATGGACCACTAAACCGGGCATTCGTTCCTGCCCCGAACTCATGATGCGATGGCTATAGGGGGTCTCAAACAGGTCATTGAGGCTTTGGGCAGTGGGGCCAATGATGACAATGCGATCGCGCAGATCAACCCCCTCAGGCATCTGATTGGCCAAGACATCTTCCATGCAAATTGCTTGAAAGGTCTGGGGGCGGGCAGGGACATCGTGACGGCGGCAGTGCACATCCCCCCGTGAAAACGCCTTGGGCCCTCGGTAATTGATGGGTAGAAAATAGCCCTCGGTATCATCCCGCTGATAGCCACCACTATGGGCTAAGAGCCGAGGAAGCGGTACGCCATTCACGGTCACCGTTTGTACTTCCTTGGGGCGAGGCTCACCTTCCTGCAGGCAGTATTTATTTTCAATGTGTTCCAAATACTGACAGGCCAGGACAAAGCTGAAGCTGAAAATCGAGGGTTGCTCCGGCAAACTGAGATAAACCGGCACTCGGCGCGTGCTGCCGTCCGGCTCCGGGGCGAAATCATTGGCCCAAGCCTGGTTGGCTGCCCCCAAGATTGGCTGGGGAGCCACCGCAGCACTGTCTTCACTATCCACGATTTTCTGAACGCCCATGATTTTGGGCTGGGTGGTGGCCGCTTCTAGGATTTGCTGGAGTTCTGCTTCCCCAGGGGCAACGGGCAGATTGCGATAGAGATCTAATCCGATGATGTGAGGGTTTTGCTGACGGATATTGCGCAGGAGTTGAGCCAGGGTGGCATCGGACATGGGCCAAGTTCCCACGGACTGAATGTCCGCTTCGTCGATGGTGACCAATACGATGCGATCGTCTGGGGGCTCACTCGGGCGCAATAAAAATAGCTGATCTAATGCCGCTAGCTCCAGGGTCTCCAACAAGCCGCCATAGCGTAATCCCCCTAGGGAGAGGACGGCTAACGGGACGGTAATCAAGACCCCTCGCCATCGCCAGCTCTGCTGCCGAATTAATGAACTGAGGAAGGTTGAGCGGATGGCTGCCCACATAACTGTTTTTAAACGGGGAGACTCTGCCACCGCTGTTGTCCTAGAACCCTATCAACATAGCGGAAAGGCTGGCCCATGGCGGGGCGGAGGGCCTCGGAGGAGAGATTTAGCTTTTGACTTTTTGGGGGAGTAGGCGCGTGAGCGTTTCCAGTACTTTTTCCGCTGCGGCAGGCTTGGTCAAATATTCGTTGGCTCCGGCCATTCGTCCCCGCATGCGATCCAACATGCTGTCATTCCCCGTCAGAATCACGAGGGGCGTTTCTTTGAAGGCTGCCACCCGGCGGAGTTGCCCGCAGAGTTCGTAGCCGCTAATCACTGGCATGACCAAGTCTACAAAGATGAGATCGGGCTTTTCTTCGATCGCAACATGCAGGGCCTGAACAGAATCTTGAATACTGCGATATCGATAGCCTGCGGATTCAATGACCTTGCCCATTTGCTGACAGATTGCTTCATTGTCATCAACGCAGAGAATGAGGGGCTGGGTGGAACGATCTTGGCTCGTCGGTTTGGGGAGTCGCCTTGCTGGGACGCTTGGGGGTGTCTCCACCTGCCCCGAGACGGATAAATCGTCAGTGGCCAAGAGCTTGATCCATCCCTGTTGTTCATAGGCAATCAGGCTCTGACTCAGTTGGGTCAAATCCTGACGCATGATGCTGGATAGCTCTCGTAGGGAATATTGGCCCTGCAGCAATTTCGCCAGCTTGTCGTAGTTGTCTGCTGAGACCTTGCCTTTGAGCAGCTCGGGCTGCTCTAAGACGGGGCATAAATGGGGGGAATACTGGCCCAGACGCGCATCGCACCATCCCTGCCAGAGCTGTTCCAACGGCTGGAAGAGATCGTTCATGGGGAGGAGTGTGATGGTTTCTTGGGCCGTTACTAGCTCGTCATCCTTGGTACAGCTAAACCGCTCGATGAGCTTGGAAGACTGGACAATATCAAAGAGGACTTCGGTGATGTTGTGACAGATCAGCGATCGCGCGACATCTCGACTCATATGGTTTTCGTCGATGAGCCGACTCAGAATTTGATATTCCCAGCAGGGGCCATAGGTAATGGCTGAGAAATGCTCGGAATGGGCGATCGCGCTGGGGCAAAACTTCAGTAGGAGACGTCGCCAGCGTCGAAAGCGATGCTGGCCACCACTGGCCCAAATCAGACGCCCCATGACAAAAAAGAGGCGCATTCTGGGCATGTGCACCGTATCAAAATTCAAGCTGCCGCTAAGGTTGGACTGCCCCGCCCGTTCAATCTGTTGGGCGATCGCCTGAATAACAGGAAATTGACCCGAATAAATGGTGGATGCGACTGCTGACATTGTGCTTGCTACCCAAGAAAAATAGAGCTTGGCTCAAAGTTCGGTACTTCTTACCTGGAACAGCACCAGCGTTCCTCTCTTCTCTCCAACCTTGTTGTCTTCCTGATCAGCTCAGATGGTGTATTAACGTTTTGGTGCGTTCGTCCTTAAGTTACCCACATCCATAGAGAAGTCTCTAGGCCAAAAGCAACAAAAAATGGGAGTTCCCAATAGGAACCCCCAGAAAACACGAGGCGAAGCCTAACCTCGCCATCTCTATTGGGTGTCGCTGCAATCTACGAAAACGGCCTACAACCCTTCAAGGGGAATTTGTAGAAAGCGCGCCAAAGCAGCGCCTTGGTTTTCTAGCTCCGATAGGGCGACGGGCTGACCCACGCGAGTCAAGGGGATCTCGCCACGCTTACGAATCTTGAGATAGAGTGCGCGCTTCGGATTTAGCCCTTCTCTGATGTCGACTTTGACCGCTTGTGCCTCATCTAAGTCGTAGGACAGCTCAACGCGACGATTTTTGCCGGGATATCCGTTGCGAAAAATCGTGATCTTCTTAGTCTCCTGATTAAACTCGTTGTATCCGCCGCCAACATTCCAAGCCATCAGGAACCAGAGAAATGTTGAGAGCAAAATCGCAGCAATTCCGTAGAAACCCATCGCAATCCCTTGTGGGATAAAAATGAGCTGCGTGGGATCAGCAAAAGGCAGAAAATTAATCTTTGTATAGCTCGAAATGCCAGAAAGCAGGAACCCAATACCCCCTAGCGTCACGACCACGGCCAAAAAAAGGTTACTGGGCCGTCGAGATCCAAGAACGTCTTGGCGTAAAACGCGGCTTACGGCTGTCGCTGTCATGGTGTTTTAAAGGGACTTCTTAATTGTTGCTTCCATCCTCAATCTTAGAAGGGGAATGGCGACTTCAGGGGCCAGACTGCCCCAGGTCTCTTGAAAAATGGGACATCTGGTTGGGCGTCCCGATTTTTTGAAAATCGGTTGGGGCAGACAAACCTCTATAGAACCAGCCCTTCCCATCCAGGATTGAAGGTCAAGCGACCTTTGTTAAAGATTGTTAACGTCCTTTCATGAAAGTTAAGCGTCATTTTTGGCGATGGGGTGGGGCGAAGAAATGGGAGCTGAAAAATGAGAAATGATGACAATCACTGCCATCTGGGCCAAAATCAGCCAAATGCTTATGGAGGGGAATTTTGGGAGATTTAAATTTTTCCAGGAAGATTTGCTAATTCGCCTCAATCCCCCTTACTTGCAACATTTTATGAAGTCCGTATCATATTTAAAACGACAACCTGCTGCAATGCTTGCAACTATTATTTAGGCAAGAGGTTTTATTAAATGACCATCGCTCTAGGGCGCGTGGGCGAGCAGCGAGGCATCTTCGATGCTATCGATGACTGGCTCAAACGCGACCGCTTCGTCTTCGTGGGCTGGTCTGGACTGCTGCTATTCCCCTGTGCCTACATGGCGCTGGGCGGCTGGCTAACCGGCACC
>CALIJJ010000085.1 GCA_938017515.1 uncultured Pseudanabaenaceae cyanobacterium | reverse complement strand
GGGCAGAGCTTGAGAACGCTCCAAAATCTGCGCGTAACCCAAAATTCCATTGAGAGGGGTTCGCAACTCGTGACTCATATTCGCCAGAAATTCACTTTTGGCCTGGTTCGCTTGATCAGCACTGTTCCGGGCCAGTTCTAGCTCCCTTGTTCTTGCTTCAATTCTAGCTTCCAGAGATTGATTGAGCGCTTGGAGAGCCTGCTCAGCCTCAGTGCGGGCGATCGCACCCCCAAAACACCCCGCCACAGCCCAGAGGGCAGAGATCTCAGTCTGAGTCCAATCATGGGACTGGTGGCAATCATCAAAGCCCACAAAACCCCAAAATTTTTCTTGAATTTGAATGGGTACCACCAGGATGGAAAGAATGCCCTGGGGCACTAAAATTTGACGTTCAGAGGCAGGAAAGTTCTCAACCCGCCCATAAATGGCACGACCCTCACACATTTCCCCATACCAACGCGGAAAGAAATCTCGATAGGGTAAATTCTGAAGTTCAGGATTATCAATTTCAGGTTCGATGCCCTCATTGACCCACTCCCATCGCTGGCTCATGGTCGGCTCGATAGTCCTCTCGATAGCCTTCTCGATAGCCCTAGGAGATTCACAAGACTGGAGGGGAGCACCAGCGGGCAAACAATCGTTATTTTGAAAGATATAAATCCGATCGACCTGGGAAATAGACTGTCCCAGGACATGCAGCGCTTGATCAATGGCAGAGCCCAATTCAGGAATGGTCAGCAACGCATTCGTCGCCAATGCAACGCCCCGCAGAAGCGATTCAGAAGCCAATTTAACCGCCTCTGTCTTCTGAGGTGAGAGTGTCACGGATGAAGGCAACTCTGTTAAATCAGCCGTGGGGCCATCAATCATTGAATTGGAAAATAAAAAACAAAGGGCACCTAGAATTCCATTCTCATCACAGGCGAGTAACAGTCCTAGATAGTTTCATTAACCCACAGGAGCCCAAGTATTTCATTCAGCACCCCCACGGAATTACAAGTCCCGTATCTTTGCGGAATTTACAGTCAATACCCAGGGAATCTAACGAGATATCCAACATCAAACAAGCATGACAAGTAATCAAAATTAGCCCAGAACAAAAACATCCGAGAAAGCCAGTGTCATCCACACTGACTTTCTCGGACATGATGAAGCACTCAGACCATGAGTCGCAACACATGAGTCGCAACAGTTGTTACAGCCCGCAACGCCTGCTTTCCAAGGACAATGACATCACTGCAAGCAGCAGCTTAGCCCTACAGCGGCAACCGGAAAATGAACGGATACCGATGGGCTTCATCGGGATTGGTCAAGCACTTAAACACCGCCCACCCCGGCAGGATCAGGCTATAGACAAGACCGAGGGGCCAAATGATGGGAGACAGCAGCCAACCAATGATGAGGAAATAGAGAACCGCCGTCACCCCACCCCAGAACCAGAGGTTGATGTGAAAATTAATCGACTCCTTGGCGTTCTCCTTCACCACCGGATCGTCAGAAACGAGCATGATGGCTACCGGAACGCCGATGGAGACCATCGAAAACCCGAAGAAACTCATGGCGTGGCAAACGGCAGACAGCAACTTACGCTTATCAGAATCGTAGGTGGTTTGCATTCCCAAAAGCCTCCTGGGGCCGAGCTGACGATTGATTTCCTCTATTATCGCCGCCGGACTTAGATTTGAACAGGGACGGAAATCTAGAGTTTTGGGGTAGTAATTGCCCCAGCTGTCCCCACTCCCATTCGGCCCCAACGACCGTCGCAAATTCAACGTAATACATCTGCGTAACTTCAGTATGATAATTGCGTGTGCCCCCGGCTTGTGCTGAGAAAGAGCCCTTGAGGCAGCAGTGAATCAACGGACCCCATGGTGCGCGGCCATACCGCTCAACGGGTTTTCTGCAATCCATCATCTACCGATATCGCCTTTTGCCCAGGGGACGCTTGGAGTTGCAAATTCCAGACCGCACCTCCATCGCATTCCCTTGGAAACAACCATTTTCAGGGATTTGTCATGGCACTCAGCATCGCAGAAACAGCCCTTCGTTCGCTCAGCGACAATCGTTCGCGCATTTCGAACGACCTCCTCGCCCTCCATCAAGAAACAATAGAAGGCATTCCCACCCCAGAAGCCCAAGGCGACCTGGACTTGATGGTCTTCGCGGAGAATGAGAGCCAAGTCATGGTTCGCATTACAACGGAGAACATGGCTCCAACCCTGGCGAGTTTGGAGGCCATGGGATTTACGGCCCAAAGTCTGGCCCCAGAACTCAATTTTATCGAGGGATTTTTGCCCATTGCAGCCCTGGCACAACTGGAAGAGAGCACGCCGGAAGGATTGCTCGGTGTGGTTTCGGTGGCACGGCCCGAGCGGGTGGTGGGGCGGGTCACCAGCCAGGCGGATGCGATTCAGGAAAGCGATCGCGTCCGCGCAGCCCTCCCCCAGAGCTTTGACGGCAACGGTGTCCGCATTGGCATCATGAGCGACAGCTACGACGTCTCAGGCAATGGCTCCGCCGCCCAAGACATTGCCTCCGGCGATTTGCCCAGCGGGGGCGTGCAGGTCTTGCAAGAAGGGCTCGATGTTTTCGGAATTGATGAAGGTCGGGCCATGGCCCAGCTCATCCACGATCTGGCCCCAGGCAGTGACTTGGTGTTTTCGTCCGTGCTGTTTGGCGAGGCCAACTTTGCCCAGCAAATTCACGATCTGGCCGATCCCCACATCGGCAATGCTGACATTTTGGTAGACGATATTTTCTACTTGGATGAACCCATGTTCCAGGACGGAATGATTGCCCAGGCCATTGATGACGTGGTTCAACGTCAGGGAGTCGCCTATTTCTCCTCGGCGGGTAATCAGGAAAATCAAGCCTACGAATCCACCAATTTTGCCGGAGCATCCGATTCCGAGCGCGTCTTTTTCGGCACGTTCCACGACTTTGATCCCGGCGATGGCATCGACACGCGCCAGCGGATCACCCTGGCCCCGAACCAAAGCTTTGTGCCAACCCTGCAATGGGATGACCCGTTTTATACGATGTCTGGTGTGGATACCGATCTCGGCATTTTCCTATTGGAAGCAGATACCAATCGCCTCTTAGCCGGATCCGATAGCAACAATCTCCTCAGCCAAATTCCCAACGAACGCTTTGCCTTTAGCAATACAACGGATGCACCGCTAGACGTCGAAGTCGTGATTCTGCTGAACGAAGGTCCGGCTCCGGGTCGCATCAAATACGTCAACAACGGCAGCAACCGTTCAGGTCCGGTTCAGTTCAATGAATTTGGCCCCAATAGTGGAACGATTATTCCCCATGCTGCTGCAACTGGCGCCCAGGCCGTTGCCGCCGTCAACTTTTTCAATCAGACCGAGCCCGCAGACTTTACCTCCTCTGGCCCCAGCAACATTTTGTTTACGCCCGAGGGCGATCGCCTCCCCGCGACCGAAGTCCGCCAGACCCCAGATTTCGCGGCGATTCAGGGCACGGATACAACGTTCTTCGGCTTTCCCTTCAACGATGGCAATGAGTTTCCCAACTTTTTTGGCACCTCCGCCGCCGCACCCCATGCCGCCGCGATCGCCGCACTCTTGCTTCAGCAACAGCCCCACCTCTCTCCCCAGGAGCTCTACCAGCAACTGCTCGCAGGCACCATTGATGTGGGCCAGCCCGGATTTGATAATCAAACGGGAGCGGAGTTACTCAATGCCTACGACGCTCTCTTTGGCTCCGCCACCCCGGCCTCACTCCCCTTCCAAGAAAACTTTGATGACGGCGATTTGCCCCTCGCCTTCGAAACCAACAGCACAGGTGGGG
>CALIJJ010000084.1 GCA_938017515.1 uncultured Pseudanabaenaceae cyanobacterium | reverse complement strand
TGCGGCAGGATGCCCGGGGAGAGGTTTGGTTCTCTTGGCCTAGGCCAGAGCCATTGATGAACTGCACTTCCCCTGGCTCGACCCCTGTTAAGGCAACGGTCTTTTCCTCTAAAGCAGGGGGTCCCCCCAGGAGATCCGCCAAGAGATCCGCCATGATGTTGTTGCTGTACATGTTCATGCGCTTGAGCAATTCCTGGAGCTTAAAGGAATGGTGCTCCGCCACGATGGAGAGACTGGACTTATCCAAGCCGTCCATCACCACGGCTTCCCCGTTGATCTTCAGCGTGGGCCGCATTGTGCCCTCGGGGAGTTTGTCAAACTGGGCGGAGGCTTCCCAGCCCCAACTGTCCGAGTCCAGACCCTGGCGCAGGAGTTCGGCGGCGTAGTCGCGATCGCGCTCAAAGTTCATCACAAAGATGTCACTGACAATCAGATTGCCCGTCACCTCACGAATGCCGAGCTGATTGAGGCTATTGCCCACCGCCACCGCCGATTCCCACACAAACATGGGGTCCGCCCCGCCAAAGAAGACGAGGTCGCCGTTGAGCACGCCATTTTCGACGGTGCCTGCAACGCCAATACGGGTAATGAATTTATAGTCCGGGTCCCACTTCTCCAGCGCCAGCAGCGTCGTGGCCAGTTTGGTCAACGAAGCGGCGGGCATCCGGGTTTTGCCTTCGTGCTGGGCCAGGAGGCGATCGCCACTCTGCACCCAAACACCTTGGCGATCGCGCTCCAGCCCCGTCCCGGCCAATCGATCGACATACCCCTGCACCACCGCCTGAACCTGCGGGTCTAGACTGGCTTCACTCACTTCGGTATAGCGCAGCACCGGAGCCTCAGGCTCTGACCGTTTGACAACAGGGCCCGGCGTATCACGCTGAGGAGCCTGGCTGAGGGACCGATTCATCACCACCTTGACTGCGGCCAAGCCGACAACTACCACCGTGGCTGCAGAAAGGACTTTAACGAAGTTGGAATTACCCATGATTTGGCGGTAGAGAGGCGAAAATTTGCACTCAGCATCCCCGATGATGCTCCGGTTGACAATACGACATTTAAGCCAAAAAAGTTCAATAGAGAAAAAGCCCCGACAGAAAAGCTCCTACCAAGGGCAGGAGCTTTTGAATGCTGATGAACGCCGAAGCCTAAGCCTTAAGCGGGGGCCTTGGGAAAGCTTGGCAAATCAATGGCGGCCAGGGAACCAATCTTTTTCGCCGGGCGCAGGGGATTGACCAAGGGGGCTGGCCAGTTGGCCTGGGCGGCGGGGACCAGGACTTCATCACCTGAAGAGGTCTCGGAAGCTGCTGCGCCCGCGGAAGACGAGACAATAGCAGCGTCGGCTGTGACAGCAATCTTCACGTCAGGGGTGTGCGGCTCAGCGGACGCTCCATGACCCAAATCCAATGACTGTGCAGCAACCCTAGCGGCATCCAGACTAGGTCCAGCCTTCGGCACCGAAGCTTCGAGTTGAGCAGATTTCTCTACCTCTTCCTGCTCCGAGGGAGCTGACTCCATCGCCGCCGCCGTCAAACCCGCAGGGCTAGGAATGGGAGCCGTCGGCACAATGGGGGGAACGAAGGAGACGCGGGTCGCAGCCTTTCCATCAACATCGGATGGGGCTCCATGTGAGCGAGCGTCATCCGTAGCTGTATCACGCCAAGGCGTTGTCCCAGACTTGAACGTCGCTTCCAAATTTTCCGCGGCATTGGGGTCAAAGACAGGCTCGATGTTATCCATCACAATCTCCGTGTCTTCGTCCTGGCCATCTGTATTGACCAGTTCTGCCAAGTCCGCTTCATCCATTTGCTGCGACCAGGGCTTCACGGGTTTGGGACGCGGAAAGAAGTCGTCCGCTTGATCCATGGGCTCAACGTCCAGATCGGGCAGGTCAAAGTTTGTCGGGGAGACGGCAACTTCCAGGCTCTTCTCCAGGGCAGCTTTGAACTGGAGCGTGTGGCGCTGCTGACGATTGAGGCGGCTCTTGAGGTCACGGCAGAGACTTTCCGCCTGGAGCAGCTGCTGGGCCTGATCCGCGCAGCGACGCTGGGAGAGGGTGCATTCCCGCTCCATCTGGGCAATACGCTCTTGGCTAGCTTCCAACTGGGCGGTAATGGTCTCGATGAGAATCCGTTGCCGCTGGCCAGACTTCTGTGCCGCTTCCACATCGCGATTGAAGGAGGCGTTCTGGCTCTGGACAGCAAGTAGCTCAGCGGAGCGAGCTTCTAGCAAATCTTCCTGGTTTTGGAACTGAACCAAATGGGCTTTAAAGTCCGTTTGGCATTCTGCCAAGGCGTGCTCTAACTGATTAACCCAGCCCATCAGTTCGCGGTTCTGCGTCAGCAACTCCTCGCGGCTTGCATGGGCCATGTCATCGTCTGCCAGCAGGCCATTTTCCATGGCTTCGGAAGCGACAAGAACATCCACGGAGCTTTGCTCGTCTGGCGTTTCAGAGACATAACCTTGAGCAGGCTCAGTCAAAGACCCAGAGGCATCCAGCTCAACGGGGGAAACTTCGACGGCGGCAACCTCAACAACGGATTCATCGCCGTTGGCGTTGCTCTGATTGAGGTCAATAATTTCAACCTGCGGCTGCAGACCAGCAGCCTCGCCGCTGGTCTGAGCGTCGTTAGGCCGATCGGAGTCGGGTCGTTCGGAGTCGGGTCGCTCGGAGTCGGACTGAATCGACAGCGCTTCAGCAACCTGTTGATTCTGGCTTTGCTCGTCCCTCAGCTTATCGGTTTCGTTCATCACGACTCACCCACGCGTTGATACTTTACTGAAATTCTGGCGAAACCTGACTCTCACGTCCTTCCCTGCCTGCTTGCCCCTAACGGTTCCCAGGCTCTGGGTACTCTATGGAGCACCTTCAAGCCAAGGACCCAAGGGAAGTCGAGATGCGAAGAGCGTTGATCTAGAAACAGACATGCTTACTGCCCTAGCCAGAATCCAGTCAGAAACTCTCTTCGGAAAAGGATTAATTGATTTGTCTACTAGCTAATATCAGAACCCTAGAAATATCGAGCCGTAATTTTACCTAAATTTAACAAGATTGCTTTTTGAGGCCAGACGTTCGGGCTGAGAGCTTGCCAAGGGATAGCACCGTCCATTTACGGACGAATCCCACAAGATTAGCTAAAGCTAACCGAAAGCCTAGATTCTGTAAACCGTTCTATAGCGCATTAAACGAGCAATTTACTGATTTTGCTGTGCGCAAAGACACGGATATGTTGGGTCATGCCCCCTAAGTCGAAGGGTGGGTCACCCCTCACAATTTTTTGGTGTTTTGGGGAGCTTTCAGACGGTGGGTCAGTTCGCCAGAAGAATTGTTTCAAGTAAATCTCGATGCATGAAGGCGCGATCGCGCAGCGACTGGCACTGATTCTTGGACAGCGAGCTACCTTGTTGCCAATGCTTCTCCCA
>CALIJJ010000083.1 GCA_938017515.1 uncultured Pseudanabaenaceae cyanobacterium | reverse complement strand
TAAGCCCACTTCTTGACTCTCGGAATGAATCCAAAATCCACCAAATCCATCCAAAATTTCGACAAAGTGCTCCACTAAAGCTTCTGACTGCTTGCCTGACCATAAATACTCTGCAGGTATCTTTTTTTCTTCCAAAAGCTTTACCGTCCCTTCCAATGCTGCGAAGCTTTGGGGTGGTTTTTGCCCCGTGGATTGCAGAATATCTCCGCGAGTGAGCAGCACGCCGATGTCTGAGCTGATGGGTAGACGATACAACTGATCGTCTTGTCGCCCTGCCTTAATCTCACTGGGCAAGAATCCTTCCAGGGTTTCAAAGTCAACGTAGGGCGAGAGATCTTGCAGCAGCCCGCCTGCGACAAAGGGAGCCGTCCAGGTCATCTCGGTGTAGACCAGATCGTATTGCGGATCAGGAGCCTTGAAGTCAGCGCGATAAATGGCTTCTAGGGTCTCCGGCCTATCGTCGCTGCTGACAAGATTGATCTGGATACGGGGATGCGCCTGCTCGAAAGAGGCGATCGCAGCATTCCAGTCCTCAGCTTCAGATTTAGGCACGACAACGGAGAGGACAATGGGCGGCCAAGTCAATGCCCACGCCCCAAAGGACGCCAGCTGCAGTGCAGCCAAAATTCCGAGCAGTTTTGGCCAGGTTGGTTGATACCAAGGCATCGCCATTATGTTTTCTCACGCTCCGTTCCCACGGGCCGTATGATACCGGAATTAGCTGTGGGTTTCGCCTTTGCTCGGGATCTATCCAGACTCCTGACTTCTAGCCCCCCCCCAGCTCAAGCCTCAAGCGGCAGCTCCAGTACTTCGCTGAGGAGCTGGGCCAGCCAATCCCGCTCAGCCGGAGACATCGTGGTGATTTTCAGCGTCTGGGTTCCGATACTGAGATAAATCGTTCCTGAATAGGGTGAGCGAAGACACTTCAAATGCCAAATTTGCTGCCGCTTAAATCGATGCAGGAGACGCCCCTCACAAAAGAAACTGATATGGTTGCAATCAATTTCCACCGTGGCAGTTTGCCGCTGATGCAGCCAGTTCAACACCAATTTTCGCAAGAACATCAGACCCGCCCCAATCAACGGAGAGAAGGCGAGCAAGGTCAACCATCCCCCCTGACTCGCCAGGCTTGCCCAAAGCGATAGCAATCCAGCCGTCATAAACAGCCCTGGAATCACTGTCATCAGGATCAAACAGCCCCATCCGCAGCCGATCTTGCCCTGAGTCACCCAACGCAGCAGGGGATTATTAATCGCTTCACGCTCCTGATAAATGGTGAATCGATCGCGCGGCATACCAATCATCAGACTGTGCTCCAGCCAGTCTGCTCGCATGGAATTGGAGACGGGCTCAGGGGGGAGCGATCGCTGTGCTTTCGGCAACAGAAACACCGAGATGGGTGCTTTTTCCAGCGCTTGCAAAGCTGCTGTCGCTGAGTCAAAACGCTTACTTAGGCTGGGCTCGATCAGTTGCCGTAGCCATGCCACAAAGCCCTCGCTCAGATGGGGCACCAGCGGTTCAAATTGAAGCCTGAGGTTGACCTGGGGCAACTCAGCAGGATGCTGACCCGTCACCAAATAAACTAACGTCGCACCTAGGCTATACAAATCCGATGCTGGGACGGCCTTGCCACCAAACTGCTCCGGCGGCATGTAGCCATAGGTCCCTACGACAGTCATGGTGCCCCCTTCGCGAGAGGCTAGGGTTTGCACCGAACCAAAGTCAATCAGGTGAACAGAATCACCCAACAGAATATTGCTGGGTTTGAGATCGCGATGAATCAGCGGAGGACGTCTGCGGTGCAGGATCGTCAAAATTTGCAGCAGTTGCTTCGCTAACTCTCGTAGCTCTAACTCTTGAAATGATCGACCCTGGACCACATGCTGCTCTAGGGATAGCGCCTCAATATAGCTCTGAACTAAAGCAAAGCCCGCTTGGTTCTCCGTTTGGTACTCAAAGAAATCGACATAGCGCGGGATAGCCGGATGCTCAATGCCTTGGAGGGTTTCGGCCTCTCGCTTAAACAGTTTGACATCATCCCAGGACAGCTCTTCGCCAAAGGCCAGCAGCTTGATCACGACCGGGGTCAGCGTCGTGGTGTCCTGGGCCAGGATGGTACGCCGTCCCGGCATTTTTCCCAGGAGATGTGTGGGCTGATAGCGCTCTCCCAACACTGGCAGCAGCACCTGGATTTCTTCCGCTTGCAGCGGTTGCTGAGGCAAGTCTTGTTGCTTAGGACCATTCAAAACGTGGCTCATCGGGATACACCTCCCTGGCTGCCATCTCCCGTCTTGACGCTTTCCTCCTCGATGGCGAGGTTCAGCCCTTGACTCAAAACCTCGGTGAGCCAATCGAGCTCATCATGACGGGCATGAATCACTAAATTCAGATTTTTTGCCCTGAGGATGAGTTGGGAGGTTTGGGTCTCTTGCCTTAACCCCCACAGATGGTGACGCTGAAAGGTGTAATCGCTCTGTTGTTGGAGCTGCTTGACAATCCGCTGACTCGGACAGTTCGACAAGATCAGATGAGCAGCATCAATGCGAATGTGTGTCATGGGATTGGCTCGTCTGCGTTTCTTGAGATATTGGATGACGGCCCCAATCGCGACAGCCCCCAGGGACGTCAGAATCACCGCAAGAACGAGCGGATGGCTTTCGGCCATGGAAAAGAGAAGCCCCAGGGCCATCGTCAGTCCAGCCACAACTATCATGAGGGGAGTAACTGTGGCACTGAAGAGAAACAGAATGATTGCCCAAACGGCCAGGGACTTCAGGCGATGGGGTCTGGCGGCAGCATCAAGCTGGAGGGAAACCTGTCGCTTGGGAATCTCGAGAATCAGGGCCTCTTGCTCATCCAGGCTGAGTTGGATGGCACTGGTCGCGGGCGGCGATGGATAGTGGCTGAGGACTGAAGGAAGGGCATCGGCGATCGCCATCTCCTCCCACAAAACTGCTTTTGCCTTCGCTGCGGACTGAAATCGCTGTGCCACGTTGGGCTCGACCATCTGCTGGAGCCACGTCACCCAGCGATCGCTCAAGCCATCCCCCTGCAATTGCGCCTCAAATTGCAAGCGCAACTCATCCTGGGGGAGTTCAGCGGGATGACACCCGGTCAACAAATAAATCAGCGTTGCACCCAGACCATACAGATCCGATGCAGGGACCGCCTTACCGCCAAACTGTTCCGGCGGCATGTAACCATAGGTGCCCACAACCGTGATGGTTCCGCCCTGAACTGCGGCGAGGTTTTGGACGGAGCCAAAATCAATCAGGTAAATCTGGCCGACGCTATGGGCACTGCGATCGTCTCCGAGCAGGATATTGCTGGGTTTGATATCGCGATGAACAATGCCAAGGTCGTGGGCGTAGGTGAGGATATCGAGCAGTTGGGTGGCGATGTCCTGGAGATCGGTTTCACTGAAACTGCGTCCGGCACCGAGGTGTTCCTGGAGCGATCGCGCCTCAATGTAGCGCTGTACCAAGCCAATGCCCTTGGTTCGGGGTGTCTCAAAGTCGAAGGAATCCAGATATTGGGGTAAGGCGGGATGATCGAGCTGTTGCAGGATCTCAGCCTCTCGCTGAAAGAGTTTTAGGTCTTGCCAGTCAAAGTCTTGGCTGAAGGTCAGGAGCTTCAGAATGACGCGCTGGTTATGCGTTTGATCCAAAGCCAGGAAGGTTTTTCGGCCTGGATTTTGGCTGATTTGATGCAGAATCTCGTAGCGACCAGTTTGCTCTAGCGCTGTAAGAATCTCAGCAGGAATCGTCCCGGTTAGTTGGCTTGGAGCAGTATCCACGTTTTTTCATCCAGCACTGCCCAGATCTACAGCAGAAGCCGAACCAATTCCCCATGCTTGCCTTGTTCCTACTGATCCTTGCTTTCTATTTTGTCGTGGTAGGACGCTAGGACTTCCGCTCGGCTGGCAACGGTTTCAAAAAATATTTTGCGTGCGGATGCCATCAGTTCATCGGGAATCGTGCCCAAAAATTCTTTGACCGCCTCGGGGTCACGCGGATCTACATCATCTGCCTTCGTCAACAAAAAGAGCCAGATAACGTGGCGTCCCCACAGATCTTCAACGGGCTGCTGCAAAAACTGAGGATCCAATTCTTCCGCATATTTGGCCGCGACCCAGGCCAAGAGAGGAGCGAGCTGCTGGTTGTTCATAAATATGCGCGATTCTCCGAAACGTGGCGGAGCCCATCGCCGCCGTCAGACACCCGGTATTTTGAACCTCGTAATAGACCAGAAATTGAAACCCCGTAGGGACGAACAGCGGTTCGTCCAGCGATGGTCAGACTAGGGCCAAGGTCAGACTAGAGCCCACAGCCGGACGAGCGCGGCTCGTCCCTACCGATGCAAAACACGTTGGTCTTGTTCAATTCTTCGCGAGCGTCCAAAAATACCCCAACCAGTTTAAGACACCGGGTGTCCGTACCTCCAGCAGCCTAAAGTAGCGGTTACCCTGATAGGAAGCGCATCTGCTGATTCTCCTTCGCACTATTTCCAGACCGCATGAGCTTTAATGGGCTGCTGATCCAAGTCGTATTGTTTTCTTGCCTAGCCCTACTGCTGCGGATTCGACAAATCACGCCGGGGTATGCGATCGCCGCCCTCTTGAATTTGGTCATCCTGGGCCTCCTCTTCTGGTTCGCCCCCGCTATCTCTGGCTGGCTCAGCAGTAGTGTGTGGACAGCTACGCTACTGTTTCCGCTGATCATGTCCACCCGCATTCGTCGGCTCATCACCCGGGAGCAATATGTGGACGCCAATCGCCTCGTGCAGCGATTGAGCTGGCTGCGGTGGACCGGCGGATACTTGCAGGCACCGAGCTTAGTCAAAGCCTTGGCCCTGGCTCAGCAGCATCGTCCCGTGCAGGCTTTGGAACTCTTGGGTCGCGATCGCGCCACCTCCGGCATCATTGGCCAAAATGCCAATGTCATCTACTACCGCATCACAGCCCAGTGGCCTGAGTTTTTAGCCTGGGTCAAGCTCAACTTTTCCGAACAAGCCATTTTTTCGACGCCGTCTGCCCTGGGCATTGCCTACATTCGTGCCCTCGGTGAACTGGGCAAGACCGAGGCGATGGTGCAAGCCTTCGAGCGATTTCAGCAGGAGGGGACATTGCAGCGCGATCGTTACTCCCTCAACTTGTTGCGCATGATGGTGTTGGCGTTTTGCGGGCGGACCCAAGCGGTCCACCAACTCTTTGATTCCGTCTTGCCGTCCTCCGAAGAAGCCAAAGCATTCTGGCTGGCCACCGCCCAAATGGCGGCACCCATGTCCCAGCATCAGGACTTAGGGACTCAGGCCGCTGGGCAGTCAGCCTTTGAAGTCCAGCCCAATCATGCGAAGAAAAACCAGAAGCAGACTAGGGCCTGGTTGAAGGAACAACAAACAACGGCCAATGGCCTGATGGCAGGTGCCATTCGATATCGTCTCAGACATCCCCTAAGCAGTGTAAAACTTTCTCAAACGGAGCTATCGACTGTTAATCAGCTTGAGAGGGAGATTAAGTCAGAATCTAGCGCAGAACCGCGACCTTTTTCCCGACAAAAAGGTAAATCTCGGCTTACCTGGGGATTTATTGGCCTGAATAGCTTCATTTTTCTGTCGGAGTTTGGTGCAGTGTTGCTGGGCCAGGGTCTGAATCGACTGGGTTGGGTGACGGGCAATCTAGAGCTGCTGCCGTTTGCTGATCTGGGTCGGCTCTATTCCCAGACGATTTTTGAAGCAGGTGCTTTAATTCCGAGCGAAGTCTTGGCTGGGGAGTGGTGGCGCATTGTCAGCGCCATGTTTCTCCACGCCAACCTGGTCCATGTTTTTTCCAATATGTTGGCCCTGTTTTACTACGGAGCCTACGTCGAATCACGTCTGGGTCCCTGGCGCTTCGGATTGATTTATTGGATCAGTGGTTTGGGCTCCATGCTGGGCATGATGGGCGTGGCGATTTTGCAGGGGCAGCTCAACCTTGCTGGGGTCGGTGCCTCCGGTGCGGTGATGGGGACGTTGGGGGCGATGTTGGCGTTGGTGTTACGGCGTTGGCGCAGTTCCAAGTCCACCCCCGATGGCAAGACGTTGCGGTTTCTTTTGACCCTTGTGGCGCTCCAAACCGTGACCGATTTTTTGATTCCTCAGGTGAGCGCCTCGGCTCATTTATCGGGCTTGGTCATTGGATTTTTGCTGGCGTTGGTCGTGGCGCGATCGCCCCAGCCCTTCAGTCAGCCAGCCACGCCAAAGTGACAGCCCTAGTTCATGCCGGGTTCATGCCGGGTTCATGCTGGCCTGTCGATTCCAAGCCAGTATCGATGGGTGGGAATCTATAGGCCACCTGAGGGACTAAAATGACAGCCGACACGTAGGCGTTTCCTCGTCCAGTCAGCCATGTCCAGTCACTCCTCCCCAGCTACTATCTCGCTCAACCAAATTCGCTTTGACGCGGGGACCCAATCCCGCCTGGGCGGCAATGATGCCAATACCGTGCATCGCTACGCTGAAGACATGCAGGGGGGAATGTGGGACTTTGGGCGATCGCCCCTCCCGTTGCTCTTTTTCGACGGTGAGCATTATTATCCCGGCGACGGCCATCACCGCATTCAAGCGGCGCTCATGAGTGGTTTGTCAGAACTCATCTGCGATGTGAAGCCGGGTAGCCATCGGGATGCTCAGTTTTACAGCAACACCGAGGCCAACAAGTACCATGGCAAACAGCTCACCCGAAAGGACAAACGCAACCGGGTGCAAAATTTGCTGCTGGACGAAGAATGGATGTTGATGAGCGATCGCGAAATCGCCCGTCAGTGTGGTGTCTCGGCTCCCTTTGTTGGCACGATTCGTAAGGCGCTGATTGAGGAGAATCAGATTAGTGGCGATCGCAAACGCAAGGGCAAGGATGGCAAAATCCGCGACACAACCAAAATTGGCCGGGTCAAGGCCGATAGTCCATCATCAAATCGTCCATTATCAAATCGTCCATCGTCAGATGGGTCGTCCCAGGCCCTAGGAGACCAGGACAGTCGTCCCGAATCGACTCGTCGCGATGCGGAATCGAGTCTCAGCGGTCTGGGAACAGCAACCAACCCTGCTTCAGAGAGCGCTGCTCACCAGGCATCCCCAGATCCCGCCTATGCCGAAGTCCTCAAGGAACGCAATGAACTGATGAAGCGTATTGCGCTTCAGCAGGAACAGCACCAAAACGAAATTGAACGACTCACCGCTGAATCGCTACTGGGCCGCAACGACGAACTGGAACTTGCCCTCGCGGATGACGAAGCACTGATGCAGCAAATCTACGACGGCCTGGGCACCATCCGCGAAGCGCTGGATCCAGAACGACCGGCCAAGGATCTGCGTCAAGATGTCCAGCGAGCTGCCCGAGGCATTGACCTGATGCGTCGAATTTTGGAGGCTCAAGCCCCCAATCTATTGAGAGACGAGGTTCTAGAAGACTAGGCCGAAGAACAGCTGCCCCTGAGTACCAAACCCGTTCCATCTTCAGGCTCAAATATTCAGGGCTCCAGAAGAAAAGGGTAATGAAAGCGTGACAAGTGAACTGAAAAGATTTACAGTTACGAGATTTTGCTGCAACTGAAAATATTTGCAGATTCAAAATTAGTCTATTCGCCTTATTCATCGAGCCGTATCCGTCATGCCTACCGTTCACGTCTCAGTTCCTGCCACCACTGCCAACCTCGGCCCTGGCTTCGACTGCATCGGTGCGGCATTAACCCTGGCGAATCGCTTTGAATTTACACGGCTAGCGGATAGCGACAGTGACGAGGAACAGGACCGGCTTCGGATTGAAGCCAGTGGCGAAGGGGCGGACAAGATAACGACGGATAGCAGTAATTTTGTCTACCAAGCATTCTGCAAACTCTTTAACCATCTTGGCCAACCCGTCCCACCGGTGCAGATCAAAATTGATGCCGATGTTCCGCTTTCACGGGGATTAGGTAGTTCGGCGACTGCTATCGTTGGGGGCTTGGTGGGGGCAAATGTCTTAGCGGGAAAGCCCTTGGATGAGGAGGCGATCGCCGCCCTCGCCACCGAGATCGAAGGCCATCCCGACAATGTCGTCCCTGCACTCTTGGGAGGGTGTCGGCTTGCCGCTTCAACGCCCGCCGGGAGTGATCATCCCTGGGAAATTTGTGATCTGCCCTGGCATGACACGATCATCCCCATCGTTGCGATTCCAGACTTCGAACTCTCCACATCCGAAGCTCGCAGTGTCCTGCCCGAACGCTATAGTCGCGCTGAAGCCGTCTTCAATACCGCGCATCTTGGGCTGCTCATCCGTGCGGTGGGGACGGGGAATCCGGCGTATCTGAAAGCCGCACTTCAGGACAAAATTCACCAGCCCTATCGCAAGCAACTGATTAAAGGCTTTGATGCGGTGCAGGCTGCGGCCCTGGAAGCCGGGGCCCATGGCCTCGTGATTAGTGGAGCGGGTCCGACGCTGCTGGCCTTGGGGAGTGATGAGACTGTGGATGCCATTGCCCAAGCCATGGAAACGGCCTGGAAGCGTGAAGGCGTGACTGCACGGATCAAGCCCCTCCGCATCGATACCCAAGGGACCACAGTGGAGTAATTCCGTCACCGACTTCTCAATCGTGCGACTTAATATCGTCAACTCAATATTTCCCTGAGGAAAGCTGCATACTCTCCGGATGGGAACCCTAGGAATCTGTAAGCTGCCGATATTCGATGACATCGCGGCTATAACTGACCAGTAGGGCTGAAGCGAGGGCACGAACATGTCAAAGTTAGGCGTCTCAATTGCAACACTGGGCTTCAGTTTTCTGCCCTTGGCTCCTGCGCTGGCACAATCTCTGGGAGCGGCCCCCATCATTCCGGCTGCTGACGCTACCGGGACATTGGTGAACACTGCGGGGGGCGATCGCTTCGATATCACGGGGGGCAGCCGCTCCAGCAATGGCCAGAACCTCTTCCATAGCTTTGAAACCTTTGGCCTCGATGCCAGCCAAACCGCCAACTTCATTGCCGCTCCCGAGATTCAAAACATCCTGGGTCGCGTTACGGGGGGGGACACATCCTATATTGATGGCCGGGTTCAGGTCAGCAACGGCAGCGCTAACCTATTTCTGATTAACCCAGCGGGCATCCTTACTGGGGTCAACGCCCGTATCGAACTGTCGGGGTCGTTCACGGCGACCACCGCCGATCAGATTGGTTTTAGCCAGGGATGGCTCAATGCTCTCGGCAATGGGGAGGAAGGCTCGGATTACAGTGGTTTCAATGGCGCGCCCGATCGCTTTCAGTTCTCCACTGCCACCCCCGGCAATATCCTTAATCAAGGTCAGATTACGGTTGGTGATGGGCAAGTCATCCGTCTGCTGGGGGACACGGTGGTCAATACCGGAATCCTGACAGCCCCCGAGGGCGAGATTACGCTGCTGTCGAACACGGGCTCGCAGACTGTAAATTTTGGCGATGATGGTGCGATCGCCCTCGGCACGAACGCCATCGGCAATCCGCTACTCTCCTTGAATGCTCCTAATGTTTCCACCATCGCGGACATGCTCCAGCAAACGCCTGGGGCGCAGGCCTCAGGGTTTAGTCGGGATGCCGATGGCACCGTGCGGCTAGAGGGGACGGCGATTCCGGCGGGGGCGGCGATCGCCTCAGGA
>CALIJJ010000082.1 GCA_938017515.1 uncultured Pseudanabaenaceae cyanobacterium | reverse complement strand
TGGCAGGTGTCATGGGCACCTGCATTAAGGCAGAGGGCTACACCGCACCGGAACAGGAGGCGGGTAACCCAACGATTGCGTCAGACTTGTTCTCCGTTGGAGCGACGCTGATTTTCTTGCTGACTCGCCAAAGCCCCCTGGACTTCCTGGTTGCGGCTGACCAGATGAGTTTGGACGGTGCGGCGCAGATTCCCCCTGCCCTACGGTTTGTTTTGGAGAAGGCCTTGGCGACGGAGGTCAGCGATCGCTACAGCTCAGCCCTAGAGATGAAGCTTGCCCTGGGGGCTTGCTTAGACCTGGATGTCGCCGACGAACGCTAAGGCCGACGAACGCTAAGGCCAGCGCAAGGATAAGGCCAGCGCAAGGACAAAACCAGTACAAAAAGACTAAGATAATCCCATCTGACCGGTAATGTTGCTGTTCTAGGGGCTCGAGGTTTGAACCGCCACCTTGACGCTATATTTAGGGTTAGGTATCTCATTGAGCCCCACATGTTGCGTGCCGTGCATCGGTGAAGGCCTCAAAGAACAAGCCGCAAATACACTCCGTTCTCCCCAGGATTGATTGCCCATGTCTTTCGTCGGTCTGCATATCCACACGGACTACAGTTTGCTGGATGGTGCCAGTCAACTTCCTGCGCTCATTGATCGGGCGCTAGACCTGGGCATGCCTGCGATCGCTCTCACGGACCACGGCGTCATGTACGGGGCGGTGGAGCTGCTCAAAACCTGCAAGGGCAAAAACATCAAGCCGATTATCGGCAACGAGATGTATATCATCAACGGCAACATTGCCGAAGCCCCCAAGCGCGTCAAGAAATATCACCAGGTGACCCTGGCGAAGAATAAGCAGGGCTATCAAAATCTAGTCAAGCTCACCACGATGTCCCATTTGGAAGGGATGAAGGGCAGCGGTATTTTTTCGCGTCCCTGTATCGACAAGCAGTTGCTGGAGCAATATCACGAAGGGCTGATTGTCACCAGTGCCTGTCTGGGCGGTGAAATGCCCCAGGCCATTTTGCAGAACAAGCCCGAGGTGGCTCGGGAGGTGGCAGCCTGGTACAAGAATTTGTTTGGTGATGACTACTACATCGAGATCCAGGACCATGGCTCGGCGGAAGATCGCATTGTCAATGTGGAACTGGTCAAGATTGCCCGTGAACTGGATATCAAGATCATTGCCACCAACGACTCTCACTTCATCTCCTGTAAGGACGTCGAAGCCCACGATGCGCTGTTGTGTATCCAAACCGGCAAGCTGATTACTGAAGAGAAGCGGCTGCGCTATAGCGGGACGGAATATCTAAAGTCCGCTGATGAGATGCGGCAGATTTTCCGCGACCATTTGCCCCAGGATGTGATTGATGAGGCGATCGCCACCACCCTCGAAGTCGCTGAAAAAGTGGAAGACTACGACATCCTGGGCAATCCCAAAATTCCCAACTACCCCATGCCCGCCGGGTACAACAACGAAACCTTTATGGCCAAGGTGGCGCGGGAAGGCATCGTCGAGCGCATGAAGATTGCCAAGTACGACGATCTCACGCCGGACTACCGTGAGCGCATGGAGTACGAAATCGACATGATGCAGAAGATGGGCTTTGCGGCCTACTTTCTGATTGTGTGGGACTACATCAAGTATGCTCGCGACCAGGGCATTCCCGTGGGGCCGGGGCGAGGCTCCGCAGCGGGGTCTCTGGTTGCCTATGCAATGGGAATTACGAATATTGACCCGGTGCATTACGGCCTCCTGTTTGAGCGCTTCCTCAATCCTGAGCGGATGTCCATGCCGGATATTGACACGGACTTTTGCATTGAGCGGCGGGGCGAGGTCATCGACTACGTGACGGACAAGTACGGTTCCGAGCGGGTCGCCCAAATCATCACGTTCAACCGTATGACCTCCAAGGCCGTACTCAAGGACGTGGCCCGCGTGCTGAACATTCCCTATGGTGAGTCAGACCGCATGGCTAAGCTGATTCCGGTGGCCCGAGGCAAGCCCGCCAAGCTGAAGCAAATGATTGGGGATGATTCGCCGGACCCAGAGTTCAAGCGTCGCTACGACGAGAACCTGACGATTCCCGAGACAACGCCGCCCATTACCTATCAGCATTGGCTCGACATGGCCATTCGCATTGAGGGAACCAACAAAACCTTCGGGGTCCATGCCGCAGGCGTGGTGATCGCGCGGGACCCGCTGGACGAACTGGTGCCCCTGCAACGAAACAACGACGGCTCGGTCATCACCCAGTACTACATGGAGGATGTCGAGGCAGTGGGTCTACTGAAGATGGACTTTTTGGGGTTGAAAAACCTCACCATGATTCAAAAGACCGTTGACCTCGTCAAAGAGTCCAAGGGAAAAACCGTTGACCCCGATGGTTTGGATATGGATGATCCAGCCGTGTATGGCCTCTTGGCGCGGGGCGACCTAGAGGGGGTTTTCCAGTTAGAATCCTCGGGGATGCGACAGATTGTTCGCGACCTCAAGCCTTCCGACGTGGTGGATATTTCGTCGGTATTGGCGCTCTATCGACCGGGGCCGTTGGACGCCGGGCTGATTCCTAAATTCATCGATCGCAAGCACGGGCGTGAGCAGATTGACTATGCTCACCAGTTGCTGACCCCCATTCTGAACGAGACCTACGGCATCATGATCTACCAGGAGCAGATCATGCGCATTGCCCAGGATTTGGGCGGGTATTCGCTGGGTGAAGCGGATCTGCTGCGGCGGGCCATGGGTAAGAAGAAAATTAAGGAAATGGAGAAGCACGAGAGTATTTTCTCGGATGGCGCAGAGAAGAATGGCGTTGCTCGAAATATCTCCAAAGCCCTTTGGGACGACATGGTTTTGTTCGCAGCGTACTGCTTCAACAAGAGTCATTCAGCAGCCTACGCCTATGTGACCTATCAAACCGCCTACATGAAGGCCCACTTCCCGGTGGAGTACATGGCGGCGCTGTTGACGGTGAACAGTGGTCAGCAGGACAAGGTGCAGCGCTATATTGCCAATGCGATCGCCATGGGCATCGAAGTCGAGCCCCCCGATATCAATCGTTCCACACTGGACTTCACCCCCATCGGCAGCAACATTTTGTTTGGTTTGTCGGCGGTGCGAAATTTGGGCGAAGGGGCGATCGAAAGTCTGATCGAATCCCGCAGCAAGGATGGAGCGTTTGAGTCCTTGGCCGATATCTGCGATCGCCTCGACTCTCGCGCCGTCAACCGCCGTGCCATGGAAGCGCTGATTCATTCTGGCGCCTGTGATGCCCTAGAACCTGATGCCAATCGTCGCCAGATGGCAGAGGACTTGCCCCTGGTGATGGACTGGGCCCAGTCGCGAGCCAAAGATCGAGCCAGTGGCCAGGGCAACCTCTTTGATATGTTGGGCGGCGGTGGCGAAGCGGATAGTGCGAGCAATGGCGGTGGTCTCGCCATGGCTCCCAAAGCGCCTCTCGTCTTGGATTATCAACCCCAGGAACGGCTCAAGCTAGAGAAGGAACTGCTGGGCTTTTATGTCTCGGACCACCCGCTCAAATCGGTGCAGAAGCCCGCACGGATTCTGGCTCCCATTAGTTTGGCCGATGCCGATCAGTACATTGAGAAAGGGACGGTGAGTGCGATCGTGCTGCTGCCTGAAGTCAAGGACGTTATCACCAAAAAGAAGGGTGAGCGCATGGCCATTGTCCAAATGGAGGATCTGTCGGGCAGCGTCGATGCCGTGGTTTTCCCCCGCAGCTACGCTCGCATTGGCCAGCATATTCGGGTGGATGCGCGGCTGATGGTTTGGGGCAAGATCGATCGCCGCGATGAGCGAGTGCAGTTCATTGTGGATGATGCGGAACCCGTGGAAGATATTCGTATGGTCATGGTGGAGATGGCGGTGCAAGAGGCCAATGATATTGAGCAGCAATATCGGCTGAAGACGTTGATTCAGCAACAGCAGAGTCCAGAGGAAGAGGAAAATAAGGCTCCGGTCGTGGTGGTCATCAATGCGATGGGACAGCGGCATTTTGTGCGCTTAGGCGCACAGTTCCGGGTACGGGAACCGGAAGCCGCAGCAACGGCATTAGCCCAGGCCAATTTCCACGCCCGGGCAGAGTCGCTGATCAAGGCGAGTTAGGGATTGGGCATCCTAGGCATGTTGTTCCAGTCTGGAGTTTGACGGTTCAGTCTGTTGGGATGCTTCAATCCTGTTGTGGTGCTTCAATCCTGTTGTGGTGCTTCAATATAGACTGCAACGAGACGGGCCCCGTGGGAGAGAGATTCTGGGGGCAACCGGGTCTTAGGTTGATAAAATACTCGTGTTTTGGCCGGGTCATTGTGAGAGGAAGATTCAATATCAAGGCACAAGGACGTTATAAATTCTGGCTTTGGCGACCTGGAAAAAAACATCAGGCTTCCTTGCGAACTGTACTCATTGCACCCTTTTTGTTGCAGATTTCAGTACTGGTTGGCCTAACCGGTTATCTCTCTTGGCTCAGCGGCCAAAAAACCGTAGAGTCCATGGCCTTGCGCCTCAGTGAAGAGGTTACAGCCCATATTGAACAGCACATTCAGAACTACACCAACACACCGGTTCAGTTTTTAGAAGTCAATGAAGCGGCTGTTCAATCTGGACTTCTCGACCTCAATGACTTTGACCGGATGGCTCGCTACTTCTGGAAGCAAACCCAGATTTCGGATGCTGCCCCCTATCTCTACTATGCCAATCGCCAGGGAGACTTTCTTGGGGTGTGGCGCCAATCCGACAGTTTGACGACATTACGGCGGCGGACGGCGGCGATCGCCCCCAACCGAGATGTCTACCGTCTCGATAGCCATGGTCAAAGCGTTGAACGGCTGTTTCGCAAGCCCTATGAGCCACGCGAGCGACCTTGGTACCAGGCGGCTGTCACAGAGGGCCAGGCAACCTGGTCTCCGATTTATGTATTTTCAGAGCCGCTATCCCTGGGTCTCACCCGAGTCATTCCACTCTTTGATGACGCCAAGCGGTTGACGGGAGTTTTAGCCGCTGACATTACCCTATGGAATCTCAGCCAATTTCTGCAGCAAATAGAAGTCAGTAAGACGGGCCATATCTTTATCATTGAACCGTCGGGGGACATTGTTGCCAGTTCTTCGGCCGACCCCCCATTTCAAGTCACCGATCAGGGAGAAAGGCGACTACTGGCCAGCCAAAGTAGCGATCGCCTAATCCGCCATACGGCCCAGCAACTGACAGAACGATTCTCAGACTTTGATCAAATCCAAGATAGACAGCAACTCGCGTTAACGGTTGAATCAGAGCGGCAATTTGTTGAGATAACGCCCATTCAATTGCAACATGGCTTGAGCTGGATCATGGTCGTGGTGATTCCCGAAGCCGATTTCACGGAATATATTCGAGATAACAATCGAATCACCCTGCTGCTCTGTGTCGGATCTTTATTGTTAGCCACAGCCATTGGGGTGAGAACATCCTCTTGGTTAGCACAACCGCTACAGAACTTGGGCCGAGCCTCCCATGCCTTAGCCGAGCAAATGACACCGGCAACGTTTCAACTGGGCCAGTCCCTGCAGCCTGTCAGCCAACCGCGCATCCATGAGTTGGGGGTATTAGCCAAGGCATTTAACCGGATGGCCAAGCAACTCCAGCAATCATTCTCGGAACTCGCGCAGCTCAACGAGGTCCTCGAACAAAAGGTTGCAGAGCGAACAGATTCCTTGGCCCAGGCCAATCAGGAACTGGAGCGTTCGATTCGGAAGGACGATCTGACTCAGGTCGGGAATCGTCGTCGGTTGAGCGAATATTTAGAGGAAGTCTGGCGGCAGCAATTGCGCACGCATAACCCCCTCAGTTTGATTATCTGCGATGTCGATTCGTTCAAGGCCTATAACGATACCTATGGTCATCCCGCTGGAGATACATGTTTGCGAGGTCTGGCTCACACCATGACAACGGTGATTAATCGGCCTGCGGACCTGGTCGCACGCTACGGCGGAGAGGAGTTTGTGATTGTATTGCCGCAAACCGATCTCGTCGGGGCTCAGCAGGTGGCTGAAGCGCTACGGCAACAAATCTATGACCTCAATATTCCCCATCGGACATCCGCGATCGCTGATCGCGTCACCATGAGCTTGGGGGTAAGCTGTTGCTCTGTCTCCCGAAAATTTTCGACCGAAACACTGCTTGCCCGGGCTGACCAGGCACTCTATCAGGCCAAACGTCAGGGCCGGAATCAAGTGGTTGCCCTCCCCTTGGTCTCCGAGTCGCTAAATCCTCGTAGAGATGAGATTGATGCGGGTCCTTAAACTCAGAGTCAGGTTAAATCGGGCTAGGAATTGGGGTGACTCTGGGCCCCGTGATTTTTAGCGGCGATCGCTATCCTGTTCAGCAATTTGGTCTTTCCGACACAGCAGCCCCTCGGCAACTAAACCAATGAGTTGCATCAACACCCCATCGTTGTTGGCCGCCCGCGACGCCAACCCCAATGCCATCAGCCCCGCCCCTGGCTTCGTATATTCCGCTGCGGCCATGCACTGCTGAATCGCCTCCTGCACATCTCCCTCGGGCACCCGACCCGCTGCCACATTGGACCAAATCGATGCCAGCCGCCACGGGCTCTCCACAACATCCGCATCGGATGCTTCAGCAAGGGGATGCATCAAAAAGTCATTGGCCATTGTGTTGGTTTGGGGTTGGTCCATTCGCGGTGAGTTCATACAGCGCTTTCACCTGCGATCGCCGTAAGTCCTCTGCCTTCTCATCAAATACCACGCGACCCTGACGTAGACCCACAATGCGATCGCAAAATCGCTGCGCCATCTCCAGGTCATGTAGACTCACCACCAGCGCCCGCCCCTGCTCCGCACAGAGCGTTGTCAGCAAGGCCATCACCTCCCGGCTCCGCTCCGGGTCCAGACTCGCGATGGGCTCATCGGCCAAAATGACAGGGGGATCTTGAATGAGGACCCGGGCGATCGCCACCCGCTGCTGCTGTCCGCCCGAGAGCTGATCCGTCCGCGCATAGAGCAGTTCTGGAATACCAACTTGGGTCAGTGCTCTCTCTGCTTGGTCAAGGGCCTGGGGAAAGACTAAAGACGCTAACGCCCTGGGCCAAGACCAGCGGCCCAAGTGGCCTGCATTGACGTTGTGGATGACCCGCAGGGTGGGCACGAGGTGGAATTGCTGATACACCGTGCCAATGCGGCGTTGCAGCTTGCGGCGCTGTCGCAGTGGCGTTTGGACCAGGTTTTGGCCAAAGGCTTGGACAGCCCCCGCGCTGGGCGTGAGACTCCCGTTGAGCAGCTGTAGCAATGTGCTTTTTCCCGCGCCACTGGGGCCAACGAGGGCAAGGCGATCGCCGGGATTCACCTGCAGGTCAATATCCCTGAGAGCAGGCTCTGGGCCAGACTGGGCGAAGCAGTAGGAGACCTGTTGGAGGCGAAGTAAAGGGGCTGTTGCCTGGGCGACGAGATCAACCATGATGGAGAGACCGTTGGTGCGTTGTCCCGTGGCGAGGCAACGCACCTTAGGGGTTATTGGAGGGCGGCGGCAGCGGCGGCGACGCCGACGCCGGGGGTGCTGGTGTGGCCCAGTTCAATGGCGACAGATTCGATGGCTGAGATTGCCGTGAGGATGTCGCGATCGCAAATGAAGCCCAGATGACCAATGCGGAAGATCTTGCCCTTGAGGTGATCTTGGCCGCCAGCCAGTGCCATATCGAACTTGGAGCTGACGCCCTTGCGCAGTTTCTCCACGTCCACTGTGTCAGTGCCCAGGACCGCCGTGGCAGCCGTGCTGGCGGTCTCATCACTGGTCAGCAGGGGCAGGCCAATTGCTTTCATGGCGGCACGCACCGCTTTGGTGTGGCGAGCATGGCGGGCAAAGATTGCCTCCAGTCCCTCCGCTTGCATCATTTCCAAGGAAGCCTGGAGGGCAAAGTAGAGATTGACCGGCGGCGTAAAGGGCGTTAGATCCTTGGCTGCGTTCTTGCGATAGGCACCCAAATCAAAATAGAACTTGGGCAACGTCGCCGTTTCATAGGCTTTCCAGGCTTTGTCGCTGACGGCGACGAACCCGAGCCCCGGTGGCATCATGTAGCCTTTTTGGGAACCCGAGCAAACCACGTCTAAGCCCCATTCATCCATGGGAACACTAGAGGCTCCCAGACTGGTCACGGCGTCGGCCATCATCAACGCACCGTGGGCTTTGACGTAACCGCTAATGGTTTGCAGATCATTGGTCAGACCCGCTGAAGTTTCGCTGTGGGTGACGATCACCGCTTTGATTTCTTTGGCGGTATCCGCTTCCAGTGCGGTTCGGAAGGCTTCCGGATCGAGCGGCTTGCCCCAGTCCGACGTGATGGTGTCCACCTGGAGACCAAAGGCCTTGGCGACCTTGACCCAGCGATCGCCGAACTTGCCGTTGCTGCCTGCAATGACGCGATCGCCTGCACTCAAAAAGTTAATGATTCCCGCTTCCATGGCCCCGGTTCCACTGGCTGCCACCACCAGAACATCGCTGCTGGTTTGGTGCAGCCACTTGAGACCGGCGGTGACGTCCTTGGCGATCGCACTGAATTCCGCCGTCCGGTGACCGATGGTGTGTTTGCCCATCGCCTGGAGAACTTTCTCCGGCACCGGGGTGGGTCCCGGAATCATGAGCATCATTTTGTTATCCATTGGGTTTTCCCTTCCTGCGAAATCTGAGCTGGGACGATGGTCTATGGAAATGATTGAGGACCATTGCCTAGGCTTTCTAGATTACGATTTTCCGCTGCGATAAATCGCGTAACAATAAAAAATTCCATAATTTTGCCGTTTTTCCCGGCGGGATCGCAGTCAATCGCGATCTGGCTGGATTGAAATCTTCCCCTGCCCCTCCTGAATATTTCCCCATGCCTCGATCTGGATATACCTTGCCCGTGTTTGCCTGCGCTGGAGCGATCGCTGCCCTGAGAGTTCTAGCAAAGCCCTCGGCTCCCCAGCCATCCCCCCCGGCAATTACCTTCAATCTCCTCAACCCAGATGCCATGGCAACGATCGCCATCGATCAGGTTGCCCCCCTTTCAGCCACCACAGCGCTGGCCATGACCCACAGTGATCCCGGCGATAATCTCGATCTGACCCGGAATACACCGATTTGGTCCCTGGTGGAACTGGACCCGGTCGGGCAGACAGAAGCGATGGCGATCGCAGGGGGTGAAGGCATCGGCATCCAGCAGGAGGGCTCCGGTCCCGCTGCCATTTACCGCTATGCCCAGCAATTGCTTCGTCATCACCTCGAAACTGAACGCAAAGGCCACAGGGTGCGCGTCACTGTGATTTTGCCCGAAGGCCGCGCCCTTGCCGAGCGAACCTCCAATGCCGCCTTTGGCGTTGTGGAAGGACTATCGCTCCTGGGGACAGGCGGCATTGCCCAGCCCCTCAGCGCTCCGGATCAGCTGGAGATATTTCGTCAGCAGCTCCGCGCGAAAGCAGCCCAGTTTCAGCACCTTGTCTTCTGCATTGGCGAAAATGGTTTGGCGCTCGCTCCCACGTTGGGCTTTCCGGAAGAGCGCCTAGTCAAAACCGCTAACTGGCTAGGACCGCTGTTGGTGGAGGCAGGCATGCAGGGAGTGAAAGACATCACGCTATTGGGTTACCACGGCAAACTCATTAAGTTAGCTGGCGGCATTTTCCATACCCATCACCATGTCGCCGATGGACGCCAGGAGATTTTGACTGCGATCGCCTCAACACAGGGCTTACCCCACGAACTTTTGAAACAGCTCTATGACAGTGCCACGCTAGAAGCCGGTCTAGCGCTTCTGCGGGCACATACCCCACCCCATCATCGGGACGAACCGTTGTTCGTCCCTACCATGCCAACCTCAGCACTTATACCAACCCCGGTACCCACGCCAACCCCGGCACCCACGCCAACTGAGCAAGTCTATGGCGCGATCGCCCAACGCATTGATCAACGCGCCACGGACTACATTCGCAAACATTGCGGGGAGCAAACCGTCGCCACCCAAGTCGGGTCGATCCTGTTCGATCGCCAACGTCAAGTCATCATCCGCAGCATCGCGGCAGTGGCGCAGTTGGAGTCGTTCAAATAACTCAAACCAGCCCGGTCTCAACCCTTATCGTTTGTGCCTTGGAAGGCATGGTTTGTAACCGCTCAATCCACTGCTGCGATCGCAAAACCGCTGCCTCATCGCCCAATCCATGAAAGGACTGTTTCGCAGCTTTGAGGTTGGCGATCGCCATCCCGTGACGCTGCATTTGGCCATAGATCAACCCTTGATTGAAAATGGGCTTGGGCATTGTCTTGGGCATTGTCTTGGGCATTGT
>CALIJJ010000081.1 GCA_938017515.1 uncultured Pseudanabaenaceae cyanobacterium | reverse complement strand
CGGTGGCGACGGTGACGACATCATGTTGGGTGGGCAAAATAATGACGTCCTCGAGGGCGGTAGCGGCCAAGACATTATGGAAGGCGGCTCCGGCGACGATACTCTCAAGGGCGGTACCGATGATGACAGTCTTGATGGAGGTGAAGGCCAGGACTTTTTGCAGGGCGAAGATGGCAACGACACGGTTCGTGGCGGGGCTGGCAATGACACCCTAGAGGGCAATGCCGGAACCGACTCTCTGTTCGGTGATGCCGGAGATGATCGACTCTTTGGTGGTGCAGAGCAGGACTACCTCAACGGTGGCGCTGACCAGGACGAACTCTACGGCGGTGACGCCTCTGACGTGATTGAAGGGGGCGACGGCAACGACCTGATTTTGGGGGAAGCCGGTGATGACGAGTGGCTATCTGGCCAAGCAGGCAACGACATCATCTACGGCGGCCTGGGTAAAGACCTGTTGAGCGGTGGCGCCGGAGCTGACCAACTCGATGGCGGCGAAGGCGATGACACGGTTTTCTTCGACGCCGAAGACACCAGTGTTAAAGGAGGCAACGGCTACGACATTGCCCTGGTGGAATCGGCAGCAGGCGCAACCCTAGACCTGGGAGCCAACAGCTTTGATGAAGCCCACGGCAACGTCGGCAACGATGTCTTCACCCACACCTATGGCAATGGCGTTGCGCACGCAACGACGGCGGTCATGTTCGGTAAGGACGGCGACGACAGCCTCACCGGTGGCGCTGCCAATGACTATTTGAATGGAGGTAATGACAATGACACTTTGGCTGGTGGCGATGGCAATGACCATGTGGTTGGTGGTGAGGGCAACGACAGCCTCAGCGGAGACGCAGGCAACGACATGCTGGAAGCCGGTGCCGGTGACGATATCCTCGAAGGCGGCGACGGTCACGACACGCTGGTAGCGGGTGACGGTGCTGACATCCTGCGCGGTGGTGCTGGCGACGACAGGCTGATGTTCTCCGGGGATGACCTGGAAGTGAATGGCGGTGAGGGGAAGGATACGGCCATTGCCCAGGGCAACACGCCCGTCGTGATGGATCTGGGCACCAGCAGCATCGAAGTTGCCTATGGTGCTGATGGCGACGACGTTTTCACCCACGCTGACAGCTTCGATGTGGAAGTCCACGGCGGCAACGGCAACGACAGCATTACCGCTAGCAGTGGCGACGACAAGCTCTACGGCGATGCCGGAAACGATGTCATCAATGCTGGGGCTGGTGACGACAAGCTTGAAGGCGGCAGCGGTGACGACGAGCTGAATGCTGGCGACGGCAACGACACCCTCACCGGTGGCGAGGGTGCTGACATCCTCAATGCTGGAGCGGGCAACGACACGCTCTACTTTGATGCCGACGATACCTTTGACGGTGGCGAGGGCACCGACGTTGCCAAGTTCCAGAGCACGACGGACCTGAACCTCAACCTCGATGACGTCAGCGTGGAAGAAGTCCACGCCAACAGCGGCAACGACACCCTGACCTCCAGCTCCAACCAAGCCATCAAGATGTACGGCTTGGACGGTGATGATGTCCTGACCAGTGGCAACGGCAACGATACGTTGGACGGCGGCAACGGTGATGATGTCCTGGATGCAGGCAGCGGCAACGACACCCTCACGGGGGGTGCAGGCAACGACCAACTCACCGGAGCCAACGGCAAGGACACCCTCGAAGGCGGCAGCGGCAACGATGTCCTGGATGCAGGTAGCGGCAACGACACGCTCAAGGGGGATGCCGGGGCTGACGAATTGCTGGCTGGGGCCGGTAACGACAAGCTCTACTTCGATGCCGATGACACGGTTGTCGATGGTGGCAGCGGTACTGACACCGCCTACTTCCAGAGCACTTCTGCCCTGGTGATGGATGTGGATGCCTTTGGTCTGGAAATTGTCTATGCCAACAGCGGCAACGACAAACTGACCAGCAGCAGCAGCTCTACTATCAAGCTGTACGGTTTTGGTGGTGACGACGAGCTGACCAGTGGCTCCGGCAACGATACCCTCAAGGGCGGCTCCGGTAACGACATCCTGACCGGTGGTGCAGGCAACGACACCCTCAAGGGCGAGGACGACAGCGACATCCTCTACGGCGAAGCTGGCAAGGATTCTCTCTACGGTGGCTCCGGCAACGACGAACTGTTTGGCGGTGACGGCGACGATACGCTCAAGGGCGAGAACAACGATGACACCCTCAAGGGCGGCATCGGCAACGACAAGCTCTACGGCGGTTCCGGAAACGACCAACTGTTTGGCGAAGAAGGGAATGACGAGCTTCATGCCGACAGCGGTTCTGACCTGCTCGATGGTGGCGCTGGCAACGACGAATTGTTCGGCAGCAGCAGCGCCAATCAACTGTTCGGTGGCCTAGGGGGTGACAACCTCTTTGCAGGGGCCGGTGATGACGCGTTAGATGGTGGCGATGGCGATGACTTGCTGTTGGGCCAAGCTGGCAACGATACGCTTTTAGGTGGTGCCGGTGATGATGTTCTGATTGGTGTAAACGACGGCAGTGGTTTTGGCACTGGCTCGATTGATTCACTGACAGGAAATGCGGGCTCAGACGTGTTTGTATTGGGTAGCAACACGGTCGTTTTCTATAACGATGGCAGTGATTCTACGGCTGGACAAAGTGACTATGCTCTGATCACAGACTTCAACGCAGCGGAGGATTTCATTCATCTGCAAGGCGATGCAAGTCTCTACCAAATCGGTGCAGCCTCCGGTGGGCAAGGTATCTACCGCGATACAAAGCTGAACGGTACTGCCGATGAGCTGATTGCAGTGGTCCAGAACAATGCAACCCTCGACCTCACAGGCTCGGCATTTGTCTACCTGGCCTAGGGCTTTATCTCTGTAAAACCCTCGACATCGGTTTGAGGGGAATTAACGGGACAGACTCGATCTGTCTCGTGATAAATCAGGAGCGAAAACACTGCCAATTCGCAGTGTTTTCGCTCTTTTATTTTGTTCTTTTATTCGACTGATATTTTGAATGAATAAAGCTTGAATTAAACCATTAATTGTGTATTTAATTCTTCTCTCCTTAGGTCATGTTTTGTGTGAGATTTAATCGGCTAATTGGGCAGCATTAGGACAAGCAGGTTTAGCTGCAACACCATCGATTTGTTGGGTGAAAGCCTTGCAAAACTGAGTCAGAGAACAATTTGAGTCCTATTTAGCGTCAGCCTTGGCTGTGCTGGAGGGATGCTCGAGCTGTGCATTTTACCGAGTGAAGACCTGTGAAAATTGAAGATTTTCAGCCCCCAAATCAGACTTTGGCGGCCCTTTCTTTAATTGGCGGAATAGTGACGGCGATCGCCTTGATTGTTGGTCTAGAAGTTCTGATTTGGCGACTTAACCCGCCACCGATTGAGGATGGGAAGATAACGACTTCTGTCAGCTTCGTCCCCCTAGGAGAGTGGAGCTGATGAAACGATTTGCCATTCACCGATTGAACCTTGCCGGGTTGTCCCGGTGCCGTTCTTACTTTCGCCAAACTTTTCTCGGTCGAGCCCTGCAGCATCGCCGATTCATTTTGAGTCGGCCCAAGCGTTTGTTCGCGCTGTTTTTGGCCAGCTTGTTCGCCCAGATTATGTTGTCCCTCCCTCTGCCAACCTTGGCACAGGAGCAAGGACCCCAGAGCTGCGCTAACATCGTCAATCCCCTCACGCCAGAAGAGGAGGAGTATGCGCGCTCGGCTTGGAACTATTTTGTCGATAACTTCCAGCCCGATACCGGATTTACCAACTCCGCTGGGGGCTTTCCCTCTGGGACCCTGTGGGACATGGGCAACTATCTCACTGCCCTCAATGGAGCACGTTGGCTCGGCTTCATTGAGCAAGCTGAATTTGACAGTCGCCTCAATCTCTTTTTGACCAACCTGGCTAAGCTAAAGCTGTTTGAAGGCACGCTGCCGAATAAGGTATACAACAGCGCCACTGGAGACATGGTGGACTACGGCAACAATGTCCTAGAGCGAGGCATTGGTTGGTCAGCCCTGGATATTGGTCGGATGCTGGCGGCCTTTCACATCATCAAAACCTGTCATCCCCAATATTCAGAATGGATGGCTGGATTGCTAAGTGGTTGGAATCTCGATGCTTCCCTACGGGATCAGATGATGTACGGTGCCGCCGTACTCCCCGATGACAGTACCCTTCCGGTTCAAGAAGGCCGTTTGGGCTATGAAGAATACGCAGCTCGGGGATACAAACTCTGGGGCTATGATGCCTCAGAAGCAGAATCCTACGAACCCTTTAAATTTGTTGATATCTATGGCATGCAAATCCCGGTGGACGAACGGGATTTTCAGACGACCAATGCCAATAACTATGTTGTCAGCGAGTCCTATATTCTGGATGCGATCGAGTTTGGTCTTCAAGGCGATCAGGCCGACTATGCGGCGCGGGTGTTTGAAGCACAAAAGCGTCGCTTTGAAGATACGGGGTTGCTAACCGCAGTCTCCGAGGACAACATTAACCAGGCGCCCTACTTTCTCTATAGCACCGTCTTCTCGAATGGTGTGCCCTGGGCTGTTATTACAGAAACCAATGAGCTGCACCCGGAGCTAAGAACGCTCAGTGCTAAGGCTGCGTTTGGCTGGCACTTTGTTTATCCCGAAAGTGAGTATGCAGCGAAGCTATACGACCATGTGAAGCAGACCTGTAATTCGGGTCGTGGCTACTATGCGGGCATCTATGAATCGGGTCTCTATGATCCTGAGCCTCCGGTCAATGACATTTTGACTGGCAATACCAATGGATTGCTGGTTGAAATTATGTATTACAAGGCTCGGGGCAATCAGCCGTTGATTGGTGGAGGCGGTGCACCTGCACCTGCACCTGCACCTGCACCTGCGCCTGCGGCGGAAGCCCCACCGGAGGCGGCACCGGCAGATGCTCCTGAAACGGCTTCGGGTCAACTTTCCGCGTCAGAGTCAGTCCCCGAACCTACTCCCGAGCCCGCTCCCGAACCCGCTCCTCAAGCAGCTCCTGAATGGGTGGCTGAACCCGAACCGGCTCCGGTCTCTCAGCCTGTTCCGGTTACCCCGGTTGCGGCGGCTCCACCACCCGAACCCTCTCCGGAACCGGCGCCTGCCGCGAGTCCGCCGCCCCAAAGCTCATCTCCTCCTTCAGGCAACTCTCCATCTCAGACAGTTGCTGTCGCACCCCTAGACCCTGTTCGTCGAGGCCAGGGATCTCACTCCTCCCAATGCCCCGTTCCAGACAAAGCCTTGTCGGTGACCGATCGCCGCTATGCCCAAAATGCCTGGCACTATTTCAAGGCCAACTACCAGCCCACGGGCTTGGTCAATGATCGCAGCGATCTTGATGGCGCAACCCTTTGGGGGCTAGGGGACTACGTTGCAGCTCTCCATGCCGCCCATTCCCTCGACATTGTTAGTGATAAAGAACTGGATCAACGGGTTCGACAGTTGCTAGGGGCTGTTTCTCAAATGGAACTCTTCAGCGGTGAACTCCCTCACCGGGGCTATCAAACCCAAACCCTAGAACCGATTGATTACGGTGGTAATCCGTCGGCGGGGGATGGCTGGTCGGGTCTTGATGTGGGTCGGTTTCTTGCGGCGATGCACATGGTGAAAACCTGCTACCCCGAGTACAGCGATGCAGTGGACAATACGCTGCTGGATTGGTCCTACCTGCGGGTGGTGCGCAATGGCCGATTGCTCAATGCGGTGATGACCCAAAATGCGAAGGGTCGCGATCGCCTACGGGTGAATCCTGCCGAACTCCTGGGCTACGAAGAATACGCCGCCCGTGGTTTTCAACTCTGGGGATTTGATGTCTCGAAGTCCGTGGTGGGGGGACTTTATGAGACCGCTGACGTCGAGGGGGAAGACATTCCCGTGCATCGTTCCCAAGCCAAGCGCCGTAAGGAAAATGAACGGCTAAACACCATCAGTACGCCCTTTATTCTGTACGGCTTAGAGTTTGGCTTTGACCCACAAATGCGGGAACTGGTGGACGCCATTTTCAAGGCGGAAGCCAAGCGTTACGAAAAGACTGGGATGTTTAGCGCCTCCGGCACAACCCTTGGCATCCTCTCCCCTCGTGTAATTCACAGCACGCTGGTGGCGGAGGGAGAACCTTGGTTAGCGGTGGGAGATGACGGCACGCCCTTAGGCGATGAACGAGTTGTCAGTACAGCCGTTGCCTTTGCCTACCACACGCTTTATCCCGATCACCCCTACAGCCAGGAGCTATGGCGCGCGACTCTGGACCTCTACAATCCCTTGTTGGGCTATTACGAAGGATTCCGGGAGCGCGATGGGCAAACGGTGATTGGCTTTAGTGGCAACACCAACAGTCTGATTCTCCAGGCATTGCTCCACAAAGTGACTGAGCAGCAGCCCTTAGTACAGCCCCACCGCGACTTCAAGTCGGTGTGGTGGGAGCGTGTTCGCTCGGGGGATAGCGGTCAGGGCTTACCTGAAAGTGACCAACTGCAAGTGGAGCTTCAAACGCCAAAACCCCGAACGTTCTGGGGAAGTTGAGTCATGTTGTTCCTCACGCATTCTGCTCACCCCTTTATTCCTCCTTTGATCTTGAGTCAGCCCTAAATAAGGATATTTTCTATGCGATTTTCATTCCGTTTATCACGCTTCTACCGAATTTTTAGCTTGGTGGTGGCAGGTACATTGATGAGCCTCACGCTGAGCATGTGTGCCATGCGCCCGGTCGCCGAAAAGAATCCACCGCTTCCCACGGAAGCGATGCTCCAAGCCGGTAAAGTCTGCGGTACGCTGACGGCTCCGTTGACCCAAGAGGAGCAGGATTATGCCAAAGTTGCTTGGCAGTACTTTGTCAATAATGAGCAAGAGAAAACGGGATTGACAAACTCTGTCGATAGTTTCCCCTCTGGAACCCTTTGGGATATGGGCAATTATCTCACGGCCATGAATGCAGCTCGCTGGATGGGGTTGATTGATCAGTCTGAATTTGATATTCGACTCAATACGTTCTTAACGACCCTCGGCAAGCTACCGCTATTTGAGAAGGCATTGCCGAATAAGGTCTATAACACTGAAACAGGCGATAAGGTTGACTACAGTAATCAAGTCAGCCGTAAAGGCATTGGCTGGTCGGCTCTCGATCTGGGAAGAATGTTGGCTGCACTCGATGTCATTCGAACCTGCCATCCCCAATACACCGACTGGGTTGAGGGCATTGTGGAACGCTGGCATTTGGGCCGTTCGATTGATAAGGGCCAACTCTATGGCGCCATGATCCAGAAGGATGGTTCTACGCTGCTGGTTCAGGAAGGCCGTCTTGGCTATGAAGAATATGCAGCGCGGGGCTATGAACTCTGGGGCTATGATCCAAAGAAAGCTTTGGCGATCGCCCCTTCTAAGAAAGTCAAAGTTGAAGGCATTGATTTAACCGTTGACAGCCGCGACTATCAAAAGACAGATGCCAATAACTATGTTGTGAGTGAATCCTACATTTTAGAAGGCATTGAATTTGGCCTTGATGGTGTCCTTAAAGAGCAGGCTAAGCAAGTCTTTGATGTACAAAAGCAACGCTATGAGCGAACGGGAAAGCTTACCGCAGTGTCTGAAGATAATGTCGATCAAGACCCCCACTTCCTCTACAACACGGTATACGCCAATGGCAAGCCTTGGGCTGTGATTACTGAAGATAATGAAGCCCACTCCGAACTTCGTACGTTGAGTACAAAAGCGGCCTTTGGTTGGCACTATCTCTATCCCAAGGATAGTTATGGTAAGCAAATTTTCAATGCTGTTAAGACACTTCAAGACCCAGAGAAAGGCGGATTTTTTGCTGGGCTTTACGAAGCGAATGGTAAAACCAATGAGATTCTGACAGGGAACACCAATGGTCTCTTGCTAGAAATTCTTTACTTCAAGGCCCTTGGGAATAAGCCGCTGATCCACATGGCTAAAGCCCAGCCTTCGACGGTCGAATCAACCGAAAGTAGCACCTAAATCTCCCCAATCAATCAGGCCTAACGATATTTAGGCCTGATTGATTGCCTTAATTTTTCCCTGTAAAATCTCGACGTTAAGGTATCATGGCCGCCTCCACCCTTCTTGAGAAGCAACCTGCATTTTTCGGCAATACGCGATCGCAACTGCGCAAGCGTACGCTTCTTTTCCGCTATCTCGCGCTGATCAATATCCTTTTGGGACTGTGGTATCTCCACTGGCGCATTCTTAATTCAGTCAACTGGGATGCTTGGTGGTTTTCGGTTCCATTATTATTAGCCGAAATCTATAGCTTTGTCGGGGGGGTTCTTTTCATTATTGGTCTTTGGCGGCCCATTGAACGTCAGGTTCGCTCGTTTGATCGGCTGTTTCCTAAGATGCCGGTGGAACAGTGGCCCACGGTGGATGTTTTTATTACCTGCTACAACGAAGCACCTGAAATGGTGGAAGAGACAGCACGGGCGGCCTTGGCCATGCACTATATTCCGGGGCTCCTGCGAGTCTATATCTTGGATGACGGTAACTCTCCTGAGATGCGGGCCATGGCTGAGCGCCTTTGTCGAGAAGACTTGCTGTCTAAGAGC
Organism: uncultured Pseudanabaenaceae cyanobacterium; assembly: GCA_938017515.1. GTDB lineage: Bacteria > Cyanobacteriota > Cyanobacteriia > PCC-9006 > JAAUQQ01 > JAAUOP01. The sequence goes on along the minus strand of CALIJJ010000081.1, from coordinate 7,526 downwards.
GTTCAGTTACAGCTTCAACGCCTCTATCGTGAGCGCAATAAATTAGCAAAGCGTCTCTTTGAGCTGAGAAAGCTAGAACCAACCATCGCAGATGCAGAAACCTTTCTCAATTTCTATTCCGATCGGCCTTCTCATTCACCGCTGCCACCCGCCAAAAGTGCATCCCAGGGGCTCATGGCGAAGATGCAATCTAAGTGGCTGAAGACGATTAAGGATGTTATGTTTGTCCTCACGGCAGGTGAGGATACGGTGACTGATAACCTCCTTGAAGAAATTAAGTTGATTCAGGCTAAAATCCTCCGCAAAGATGCTGCAATCAAGGATGTAAAGCGCTGTCGTTATATCGCACGACCAAAGCCAGCGGGACGTGCACATCATGCTAAGGCTGGAAATATTAACTACGCTATCTTTTCGGGGGAAACATCAGGGAAATTTATCATTACTCTGGATGCTGATCACATTCCAAAACCTAAATTTCTCAAGCGAGTTTTGCCCTATTTTTACGAGTACGATATTTTCAATAGCTGCTATAGCGATAATCGAGTTGCCTTTGTTCAGACCCCCCAAGATTTTTACAATCTCCCTGATGATGATCCCTTTGGTCACCAAGCTCATCTATTCTATGGGCCCATTCAACAGGGTAAAGATGGCCTAAACTCTGCTTTTTATACCGGGACAAATGCAATTCTTCGCCGAGAGGCCGTCGTGACGGTTGGTCTTCAGAATTTTTCTAAGATGCTGATTGAAAATGAAGATAAACTCGATGAATTCGAATTGATTGGAGGGATGTCAAGCGCCAGTATTACTGAAGATATGAATACAGCGATGCGGCTCCATGCGGCGGGCTGGCAGTCGGTCTATCACAATGAAATTCTGGCCATTGGTCTGGCACCAGATGATCTCGGCTCAACGTTGAAGCAACGCCTTCGCTGGGCCCAGGGAACTATACAGGTGCTAACCCAGGAAAACCCACTGACAAAATCGGGACTGTCGCTGAGACAGAAGTTGCAGTATTTCAGTACGATGTACAGCTATTTCTCTGGATTTGCAACCCTTATTTATCTGACAAGCCCAATTATTTACTTCTTTAGCGGAATCGTGCCTGTAAAGGCCATGGGGCTAGCCTTCGCGATTCATTTTGTGCCGGTTTTCTTGATTAATCGCTTGACATTTCTTGCAATTGCCTGGGGGATTCCTGCTCGTGAAATTTGGCGTTCTGAACAATATGCGATCGCCCTCTTTCCTTTATTTATACAGTCCGTGGTGACTGTTTTCTCAAAGGTTTCACTTAAATTTCAGGTGACTCCGAAGGAGCGTCAGGATGGTGTTTACTTGCATCTCATTCGTATTCAACTATTTGCCCTAGGACTAACTGTCTTGGGCGCTGTATGGGGACTGATAAAGTATCTATCTGGGAATATGGCTGATGTTTCACCCTATGTCATTAATGTTGCTTGGTCAGTCTATAATGTGAGCCTTTTACTCTCTGTTGTCAGAGCTTCATTTTGGAAGCCATCATTGTCGAAATGATTTTTCGATATTTTTCAGTAATTTATAGTCCCATTCTGTATCCATCAATGTGACTCTCTATTTAGTGGAAAACAGGAAGATGAAATCTCTCGACAATGTTGAAGTTTTAGAGCTTTTTGGTAAGGTAAATGCTTCTAATAGTGATGCAATTCGTTCTGTTGTTAAGGATGCACTGAAGCATGGTGCTCGATCGGTTCTTGTGGATTGTAAGGATATGATATCCATTGATGCCTCGGGCCTTAGCTCACTCATCATTGCTCTGAAACTAGCGCGTTCAGCGGGGGGGCGTCTATGCCTCTGCTCGGTGAACGATAGCCTAAAAATGATGCTTCAACTTACGGGGCTAGATAAGGTTTTTGAGATTTTCTCAAGTCGCTTTGAATTTGAACAGTCTTTAACTTAATGGGTTGGTAACTGAGATGGTCCGTAAGCGGAAAATAAACTCGAAATTGTTAATGGCGATCGTCATTGGTTCATTCGGAATCCTTGTTCCCCAACTCTCCCTGTCGATGAACCCGCTGAAGATTATCTCAAACGCAATGCATCCTGCGATTGCAACACCGACGAGTATCTCTTTGGAAGGTCGATGGCAATTCTGGCCTGACCCCGAAGCATCAACAGACCTATCCCCGGTATCTGAATTACCTGAAAATCTGAACCAGCAAACCTGGAAAGGCATTCAAGTTCCCTCCAATTGGTTTTTGGAGGGACAAGACTTGAGTGGTGTGGTGTGGTATCAACGTCACTTCTCTGTGACTCCATCCCTAAAGGGAAAAGTTTTTACACTTCAATTTGATGGCATTGACTATAGTGCAGATGTTTGGCTGAATGGGCAGTATTTAGGTTTCCATGAAGGCTATTTCCAACCCTTTCAGTTTCAAGTTTCTGATCAACTTCGCTTTGACCAAGAGAATACTTTGGTGGTTCGGGTCAATAGTCCCCTAGAACCCACGGGGGCTGACTGGTCGCTGAATAAACGATTAATTAAAGGGATTTTCAGTCATCACGACACAAGACCGGGTGGAGCTTGGACGGAACGGGGTCAAGCCCACAATACCGGGGGGATCTGGGCCCCTGTTCGCCTCCAGATCTCGGATAAGCTTGCGGTTCAGCGGTTGAAAGTTACGCCTCATCTTTTAGAGGATGGCTCTGGACTGGCCCGGGGGAAACTTAAGCTGGTTGATGGCGCCATTCCGCTGGAGAAGGTGAAGTTGCGTTTGCAGCTCTCACCCCTCAACTTTTCGGGGATGCCCCAACCGCTATTGGAAAAAACGATTGATTTGACGCCAGGGCAAGCTGAACTAGAGTTCGAACTATTTCATCCTCAACCCCGCCTATGGTGGACGTGGGACCATGGTCAGCCCAATCTTTATCGTGTGACAGTGGAGGTGTTACACGAAGACCAAGTTCTCGATCGTATTGAGCAAGACTTTGGTTTTCGGACGATTGCGTTTGATGCGCAGGAAAAAGTTTGGATTCTCAATGGCAAGCGTATCTTTTTGCGAGGAACGAACTATATTCCGACCCAATGGCTCAGCGAAATGACGCCGCAGAAATATAGACGTGATCTGGATATGATGCAGCAGGCAAATGTCAATGCTGTGCGAGTCCATGCCCATGTTTTGGCCGAAGATTTTTATCGCCAGAGCGATCGCGCAGGTCTTCTCGTCTGGCAAGACTTTCCCTTGCAGTGGGGCTATCAGGAAACACCAGAATTTCTGAAGCAAGCGACCCGCCAGGCTAAGGATATGATTGACGGACTCTATAACCATCCCTCCATTGCCATTTGGAGTCTTCAAAATGAGCCGCCCTGGGATGCTGACTGGATGCAGTATAAGTACAAGTCCTACGATCCCAATCATAATGAAAAGCTGACCCAAGCACTGTTCAAAAATCTACAGGGATTTGATGACACTCGCTATCTGCATGCTGCCTCACTGACGGGTGAACATCCCTGGTGGGGATGGTATTCCCATACCTATGAAAAGTATGCCGAACCGACGACTGAACCCATTATTTCTGAATATGGAGCCCAGGCTTTACCTGATTTAGCCTCGCTCAAACGTATTTTCCGAGAGGATGAGCTTTGGCCTGATAGTGAAGCGGATTGGGATAAGTGGGAATACCATAATTTCCAGCGTAAAGAGACCTTTGAAATTGCGAAAGTTGAGATGGGCAATACGCCAGAAGAATTCATCGAAAATACCCAACAATATCAAGCTGAACTAACGCAGTTTGCAGCCGAGAGCTATCGGCGGCAGCGATATCAGCCCGTTTCCTCCATCTTTCAGTTCATGTTTGTGGAAAACTGGCCTTCGGTCAATTGGGGCATTGTGGATTATTGGCGCAATCCTAAGCCAGGCTATGAGGCTCTGAAACTAGCCTACCAACCTGTCTTACCTAGCATTGAACCCATGCAGCAAGACTCCGCTTTGGGAGAGCCCGTTGAATTTGGCCTATGGGTGGTGAATGATCGCTTTCATCGCTATCCCCACGCTAAGTTGCAGCTCCAATTGACCCAGGATAAAACAATCTTAGAGCGAGTCGAGTGGCCGATTGATGTTGCTGTTGATAGTTCGAAGCAGTTCAAAACATTTCGCTACCAACCCCAGTCAATGGGAGATTATGAATTGAATGTTCAACTCTTTGATGAAAATGGGGAACGCTTAGGGTACAACATTTATCGATTTTCTGTTGGTGAGCCCGTTGATGAGGCTGAGTCAGCCCCAAATGTTCCCAATACGGATAGCTGAGGTGAGGCGATGACGGAAAAGAATGAATTTTTCGGCTCTATCTGTTTTGACCCTATCTGTTTCGGCTCTATTGGCATAGAAACTCGTACTCGAATGATCCGATGAAAAATAGTTCTATTCAGAAGCTTCTTCGTATTCTCTGTCGCTGTTAAACTCCTTCTTGCTTAATTGTCTCGCTCCACACGCGTATGTCATTGAGATTTTTGGGTTAAGAATTTTCTTCCTTTAAAAAATACTTCACGGCTGAGGTCTCGAATCGCATGAAAATGAAATCGAATAAAAAACAGATTTTTCTTTGCCTCCTCTCTTGTCTTTTCGTGATTGTTGGCTGCAGCTTTCCCTTGTCGGCTCAACAATCGGAGCCAGTCCGCTTCGTTCTCAACCAAGTGGGCTATCAGCCTGATTGGCCTAAAAATGCATTTTTGCTCAATGCTGCGAACTCAGACCCGAATGATCCCGATGCCAGTGAAGTCACCGTTGTTGACCTCAATACAAAAGCTGTGGTGTTGCATCAGCAGCCCAGTCCGGCTCATCGAGATCCCGATACCAATCTATGGCTTCAGACGGTCGATTTCTCTGAACTTAGGGCATCTGGTAGCTATATTTTGAAGCGAGGTGGGTTGCAATCCTCACCGTTTCAGATTGGAGAAAATGTTTATGACAATGCGTTGATCACGCTGCTGCGTTCCTATTATTTGCAGCGCTGTGGCGTAACACTGGATGATCCCATGACGGGTCTTTATCATCCCCCTTGTCATCGCTTAGATGGTCAACTCTCCCAGGGAGATTTCCACATGACGGAGGGAACGGCACTGTCTGCCCAGGGGGGATGGCATGATGCCGGAGACTACGGTAAGTACGTTGCAACGGCCGCCGTTACGATCGGGCGTATCTTGAGCCTGTATGAGCAGGTTCCAACGCTATTTCACGATGGTCAGCTTTCGATCCCAGAAAGCGGTAGTGGTCAGCCAGATGTCTTGGATGAGATGGCCTTTGGCCTGGACTGGATGGTGCGGATGCAGCGTCGAGATGGCGGGGTCTATCGAAAGTTGTCGGGGCAAGAATGGCCCATTGGAAAAGCCCCCCATGAAGATACCCAACCGCGCCTTGTCTATGGCATTTCAACGCCAGAAACCGCTAAGTTTGCGGCGGTGATGGCGATGGCTGCCCGTATCTATCAGCCCTTTGATTCGGCGCTATCCCAAAACTATTTGGATTCGGCAGTGCTTGCTTGGGACTATCTTCAGCAGCACCCTGAGATGGAGGAAGGCTGGCAAGCCGGGGATGATAGTGGATCGGGCAAATATCTCTATTCCGAGATCGATAACGAGGCGAGTTTAAAAACTGACGGAGATGATCGTCTCTGGGCTGCTGTTGAACTTTGGTTGACCACAGGAGACTCATCCTATGATGCTTATCTTTCCCGGCATCTTCAGCGACAGGACTATGGGCTGTTTGAATGGAAAAATCCAGCTCCTTTGGCCTTGTCAGATTACTTGTTTCAAAGCGGCGATCGCAGCAACAAAAGAATCAAAAGTAAAATTACTAAAAAAATTATTGGTCGTGCCGATCAGCTGCTGAAAACGATTGAAAAAGATAGATTTCGCCTAGCCAATCAGCGCTTTATTTGGGGTTCTAATAAGATGGTGGCTGAGGAGGGGATTACATTGCTCTATGCCTATCAATTGACCCAGAAGCACATTTACCGGGATGCTGCGATCGAACAACTCGACTATCTCTTAGGCCGTAATCCGTTCAACCAAACCTTTGTGACGGGGCTAGGTGAACGACCTGTCCAAAATGTTAACCATCTCTTTTCCCGAGCGAAGGGGGTTCATCTACCGGGTCTTTTTGTCGGAGGCCCCAATTCAGCGGCACAGGACAATGTTGCACCTAAGAACAAGGGAATTTTGAGTTATTTAGATAGTGAAAAATCCTATGCAACAAATGAATATGCCATTGACTACAATGCATCGCTGATTGGTTTGATTGGGTTGCTTGCTCAGTCGTAACGCTATTTCTACACACCTGCTTTTTCCCTTGGCTTAACTCTGATGCGCCCCACCTTCTCTGCCCCATTGCTGCCCGCCGTTGGTCTGACCTGTCTATTCACATTGGCCCCCGTTGGCCTTGGGCAACCCGCCCACGCTCAGCAATGGCGAAGCTTTATTACCCCGGAGGGGATGAAGCCCTCGAAAACGGCGACACCTTTCGCTTCAGAACCGTTGGCCAATCGACCCGCTGCGGCTCAGCGCAAGCGAGTCTTGGTTCTGGACTTTGCGGAACCCTCGTCCACCAGGAAAAACCGTTCCCGGGGATTGTCAACTTCTGCCACTTTGACGCCGGGGCAGGTGCTGGGGCGACGGCTTGTGCGGGAACTCGTGGCGGAGGGCTCCTATGTTCTTGTGGATGCCAGTCAAGTCAGCCAGGGGGAGAATGTGAGTTTGGCCCAGGCCGTTGAGTTGGGTCGGCAGGTGGGGGCAGATGCGGTGGTGGTGGGACGACTGGAGCAGCTTGATTTGACCTCTGAGTCAACGGGAGGCAGCTTTGGCAATATCGATTTGCGCGCTAAACAGGTCATTGTCACCGTTGCGGCAAAAGCCCATCTGGTCAGCACCGTCACCGGAGCCGTCCTCAAAACGATCGAGACCCGTGGCACGGCCCAGGCGACTCAGCCCGGAGAATTTATTGCTGGGGTGATGGGGAATCTCTTTGAAGGCCGCTACAGTGCTTTAGCGAATGAAGCGACTCAAACGGTGGTCAACCAACTGAAGCAAGACTTTGTTGCGATCGAACCGAGGGTTATCCGCCTCGCAGCCCAGCAAGGGCGTTCTCAACAACGGCGATTAGTCGTTTTAGATTTGAATCCTACTACTTCCACTACCCGCCAGTCTCCGCTAGAGTCGGGCCTCGCCCGTCGGATCAGTCAAATGTTGGTGAGCCAACTCTCCAATGAGGATTTGTATATTGTCATCTACAGCAGCCAATCTAGCTTGAAGTCGAGGGCGACGATGGCCGATGCGATTGAGATTGGCCGACAGTTGGACGGTGATCTCGTTGTTTTTGGTGAGATTGCCAAGGTGGAATTATTGAGGGGAAACCCGGAGGCTGGGGCTGCATCCCCATCGGCCAATGCTCGGGACTCGGAAGAACCCGTCACCGCGATCGCACAAATCAATACCCAGATCCTCAAAACCAGCAATGGAGAACTGCTGGATCGAGTGCAGGTTGACGGGTCTGCAA
>CALIJJ010000080.1 GCA_938017515.1 uncultured Pseudanabaenaceae cyanobacterium | reverse complement strand
GAGCTGCGATCGCCGGAACGGGCATTATCGCAGCACTTTACGGCGTTCTCTACTACTTCAATGTTGAGGATTGCCCTCCTGGCAAGGTCTACCAAAAGCCTAAGAGTGCCAAGGGTCTCGAAGTCACCAGCAAGAAAGACTTCTGGTTCTTGATGCTGATGAATGTGCCGTTGACCGCCATTTTGATGGTGCTTGCTTGGCGCTTGAAGAAGGTTGGTTTCTTGAATGAAGGCACCTTCGCGATCGCCATCGTTGTCCTCATTGGTCTGTATCTCTTCCAAGCCTTCAACTGCTTCTTGGTCAACCGCGACCTGATGACGGGTCGTAAGCGTTATGCCCCTGAGGATCGCTACAAGTTCAAGCAAGTGGCCATTCTTGAGCTGACCTACATCGTGAACTTCGGTTCTGAGCTGGCTGTGGTTTCCATGCTGCCTGCTTTCTTCGAAGGAACATTCGGTATCAGTAAGGCTTTGGCTGGAACACTGGCTGCAAGTTACGCCTTTATGAACCTGGCTGCCCGTCCCGGCGGTGGTTTTATCTCCGACAAGCTGGGTAGTCGCAAGAACACCATGGGCTTCCTGACTTGCATGATGGGTATTGGTTACCTGATCATGAGCATGATTCCCAGCCTCAAGGGTGTTTTGGGTGAAGGCAGCACCATCATGATTCCGCTAGCGGTTGTGATGACGATGTTCTGCTCCTTCTTCGTCCAGGCAGGTGAAGGGTCTACCTTCGCCCTCGTACCTCTCGTCAAGCGCCGCATCACGGGTCAGGTTGCCGGTAACGTCGGTGCCTATGGCAACGTTGGAGCGGTGGCTTACCTGACCATCTTCAGCATGCTTCCCACTTGGCTGGGTGCTGGTGCGGATCCTACCCCCGCAATTTTGGCTCAGCGCAACATCATTTTCTTCCAGGTGATGGGCGTTATGGGTTTGATTGTTGGCCTGCTCTGCTTCTTCGTTCTGGAAGAGCCTAAGGGTTCCTTCGCAGAAGCCCACGAAGGTGAAGAGGAAGCTCCGCTGGGTGAATCGGCTGTTTCTTATTAAGTGAGCCGGTTACGTTTTCCCTAACGGCATTTGATTTCGATTAAAGGTCGTTAAATCCGCGATGGTGGTATGCCCACCATCGCTTTCCTTGTCTTTTGGAGTCAGGTGATGTCTCAATTTGCAAAGTCCGATGCGAAAAAGAATCAGTTCGCAAAAACCCAGTGTCCCTACTGTGGTGTCGGCTGCGGATTAGAGGTTCTGCCACCTGCTATGCCAGGCAAGGCGGTGAAGCGTGATGCGGAGGGCAACCCCATTTGGCAGGCCCGGGGCGATCGCGCCCATCCCTCTAGCCAAGGTATGGTTTGCGTGAAGGGCGCCACGATTGGTGATGCGCTGGATAAAAATCGCCTGCTCTATCCCATGGTGCGGGACTCCCTCAATGAACCGTTCCGCAAAGTGACCTGGGACGAAGCCTATGGTTTGATTGTGTCGCGGATTCAGCAGGCCGTGGAGACAAAAGGCCCCGACTCCGTTTGCATGTACGGTTCCGGCCAGTTTCAAACCGAGGACTACTACACCGCCCAAAAGCTGATGAAAGGCTGTCTGGGCACCAATAATTTTGATGCGAATTCTCGTCTCTGTATGTCATCCGCTGTTGCAGGCTACATCCAGAGTTTTGGCTCCGATGGTCCGCCCCCTTGCTACGCCGATTTGGAAGAAACCGACTGTGCGTTTTTGATCGGCACCAATACGGCGGACTGCCACCCGATTGTCTTTAATCGCCTTAAAAAGCATCTCAAAAAGAATAAAGGCAAGATGATCGTCGTCGATCCCCGCCGCACGAAGACTGCGGAAGCAGCGACGCTGCACTTGGCGATTAAGCCGGGCACTAACGTCATGCTGCTCAACGGTATCGCTCACTTGCTGCTCAAGTGGGGCAAGGTCGATCAGCAATACATTGAAAGCTGTACCGAAGGTTTTTCGGATTTTGCCAAAATTCTGTCGGATTACACTCCCGATGTGGTGGCGCAGGAATGCGGCATTTCTCCCCAACACCTAGCGGCGGCGGCCCGTCTTTGGTCCAAGTCCAAGCGGGTCCTGTCCCTTTGGTCCATGGGCATCAATCAGTCCATTGAAGGAACGGCTGCGGTGCGCACGATTATCAACCTGCACCTGCTAACGGGAAATATGGGTCGCCCTGGCGCCGGTCCTTTTTCGTTGACAGGGCAACCCAATGCCATGGGAGGGCGTGAAGCGGGAGGACTGGCCCACATTCTGCCGGGCTATCGCGTGGTTAAAAATCCTGAGCATCGCCAAGCCGTTGAAAAGGTTTGGAAGCTGCCGGAGGGATCCATCTCGCCCGTGCCAGGACGAGCCGCCTGGGACATGATTTTGGGCTTGGAGCAGGGGGATGTGGATGTGTTTTGGGTGGCGGCAACCAACCCTGCGGTGAGTATGCCGGATATTGAACGCACGAAAAAAGCCCTGAGAAACTCTCCGTTTACCATTTGCCAGGACGCCTATTTCCCGACGGAAACCACGGAATTTGCCCATGTGGTGTTGCCCGCAGCCCAGTGGGGAGAAAAGACAGGCGTGATGACGAACTCCGAGCGGGTGGTCACGTTGTGTAAAGCCTTTAAGCGGGCGCGGGGGCAAGCGCGGGCGGATTGGCAGATTTTTGCTGAGGTTGGGCGGCGATTAGGCTATGAAGCTCAGTTTGAGGCGACGACGTCTGCCCAGGTTTATGACGAATTTGTCAGCCTCACCGAGGGCCGCCTTTGCGATATGACGGGTCTGAGTCATGAGCGCCTGGGCCTGGGCCCGCTCCAGTGGCCCCTGCCCCAGCAGGAAACCGAAGCCACTGCGGCCACCCGGTTTGATAAGCGGTTGTATACGAATGGTCGATTTTTGACGCCGAGTGGTCGGGCCAAGTTTTCTGCCTTCCATGCCAAGGGCTTGGCTGAACCGCCGGATCCGGATTTTCCTTTTGTACTGACCACGGGGCGTCTCTATGGCCATTGGCACACCCAAACCCGTACGGGGCACATCGATAAAATTACCAAGATGCACCCCAATGCCTTTTTGGAAATTCACCCCTACGATGCCCAAACCCTCAATTTTGAGGATGAGCAAGTGGTTGAGGTTCGTTCCAAACGTGGCTTTGTCAAACTACCGCTCAAGGTGACGAAAAATATTCGTCGGGGGACTGTGTTTGTCCCCATGCACTGGGGCTTTCTGTGGGGCAATGATGCCGAAGCTAATGCCCTCACTCACTCCGAGGTCTGCCCTATTTCCCTAGAGCCGGAGTTGAAGGCCTGTGCCGTCCAGATTCTTCCTGTCCGTGCGGGACCTTTGGTTGTGCAGGACGTGGAGCAATCGCTGGTCTCTCGCTTGGCGCGATCGCTGGTGTCAGCAATCTCACGATAACTGCGTATTCCTTCTGCAGAAACGTAACAAGTAAACATTCTTTGGGGGTTCTACGGAACCCCTTTTTGTTGCTTGTTTTTGACAGGGAAAATTGATGGATTCAGACACTGTCAAGATCTCAATTTCTCTCTCAACAGATTGATTGGAACTATACGTTTTTGGGTGAATAAAATCAGAATTTTATTTCTCACTTTTCTCAAGGGAATTGCTGAATTGTACGCAATTTCAGGTAGCTATATACACAGGCAATCAATCAATTTCACTTAGGTGATTGGGGTTGCTTCCCGGGCCTCGATGATTTCTGAATCCTATGGCTCACGACTGTGTATCCGTGAAAATCCCTGGAGCTAAAGTGCTATGGCGACCCCTCAATCCACGACTTCTGGACTGAACAGTGAATTCACCGTTTTGATGACCAACCCCTTGGGCTTGACGAACGTTAATCTGTTCGCAGCACCAAATGTTCTTGAT
>CALIJJ010000079.1 GCA_938017515.1 uncultured Pseudanabaenaceae cyanobacterium | reverse complement strand
TGAATCACAATGGCTTCAGGATAATCGCCTCGGGAAAACATACCGATCTGGCCGCTGAGAATATCCGAAGTATCGGCTGAATTCAATTCCGGCACCCACTGACGAATATACTCGCCGTCTCGATCAAATTTCTGGGCCTGGGTATAGGGATTGAAAATACGCAGAGGCTTCGGATCCATACCGCTGGATGCGCTCCACTGCCAGCCCCCATTGTTGGCAGCCAGGTCACCATCCACCAGCTTCTGCATGAAATACTTTTCTCCCCAGCGCCAGTCAATGATCAAGTCCTTGGTGAGAAAGCTAGCCACAATCATGCGGCAGCGGTTGTGCATCCAACCCGTTTCATTGAGCTGTCGCATGGCCGCATCCACAATGGGATAGCCCGTGCGCCCTTCGCACCAGGCTTGAAAGTAGTCTTCGTTGTTCTCCCAGGGAAACACCTTCCACTGTTCGCGGTAGGGGCCTTGGGCGAGATCGGGAAAGAAGTAGAGGGCGTGCTGGTAAAACTCGCGCCAGGCTAGCTCCTGCTGCCAAGTGCGGATACCCTTGCGGGCTTCATCGCTACGGCAGCGGCCATAGGCTTCATCGGCCAACTGCCACACCCGACGGATCCCGATGGTGCCAAATTTGAGGGCTGCACTCAGAAACGATGTGCCCTCAACGGCAGGAAAATTGCGCTGTTCGTCGTAGTCAACAATGGTTTGGTCGCCGTCGCAAAAGGCCTCAAGGCGCTCATAGGCCGCTTGGGAGCCGGGGGCGAGGGGTAATTCCGCATCCCAGCTCAAGCCCAAGTCCTTCAGGCTGGGTAGGGCGATCGCCCCGGCAGCCTCGGCCTGTGCCTGCTCCGCTGGCGTCAGTCCTTCTAACCCTGACAATGTTTCGACGGGAGCCGACTTGTCTTGGACAATCCACTTTTTCCAAAAGGGACCATAGACCGTGTAGGGGTCACCTTTGCCCGTACGCACATCCCCCGGCGCATGGAGAAGCTGGTCCCAGCCCGCAAAGGCAGTAATCCCCTCGGCCTTGAGCGCATCCCGCACGGTTTCGTCCCGTTGCTTGGCATAGGGTTCCACATCTAGGCTCCAGTACACCGCTTTGGCATCGAGGGCCTGGGCTAAGGCCAGAAGCTGCTGTTCCGGTTTGCCCTGAAGAATCAGCAATTCACCGCCCGCAGCTCGGTAATCCTGTTGTAAGGCACTGAGAGATCCCAGCATGTACTTGAGCCGGGCCGGAGCAACATCATCGGCCCCTAAAATGCCGGGATCTAAGCAGAAAACCCCCGTTACTTTCGGCGTTTGTTGACGGGCCGCAGCAAGACCGGCGTTGTCAGAAATGCGAAGATCTTTGCGATGCCAAAAAAGAATGCGCTCGGTCATGGGGCAGAAACGGAAAATGCGAATAATCAGGACGGGGCATCCCAGACCCGGAGGTCCCAGACGCCCTTTTCAGCTTAAGTCATTCTCCGTGTTTGCCCCTGCTGAGCCCAATCCGGCTCTGGAGCTAATCCTGCACTGAACCTGAGGCCGACTCTAGCGGCGAAGTTGCAGCGTTGGCATCATTGCTTCGCCCGCAGCAGTCCCGGGAGTCGGCGCCACCTTGCCCAAATTTCCCTGGGACGATATCGCGGAATATCCCGCAGCACTCACCACACCCAACAAAAAAGCAAGGACAGAAGCTTTGATCATGACAGCTATGCCGCTTTGGCACACTACAGTTCTGTCATTGTTCCCAAATACTTCGTGCCGGGAAATCCCTGGGCTGCATCTTCCCAGAATTGATCCGTTTTGAGGTAATCCGGATAGACCGTGAGGGATGGCAACGTTTCTCGCTTGACCCAGGTTGCTTCCACAATGGTGAGGGCATCGGTGGCATCCTTGGGCAGATGATCCAGCGTGATTTCTCCGGCGATCGCATCCGCCACCATGTAAAACGCCACATGCTGAATTTTGCGCACACTGTCGCGAAACTCATGGATATAGGCAATGCGCGACACCGTCACCGAGAGACCCGACTCCTCCCGAGCCTCCCGACGGGCACAGTCAAAAATCGAGCCGTCCTCCGGTTCCAAACCGCCCCCCGGCGAGAGCCAAATGATCCTGCCCGAACGCTGCGATCGATGTTTGACCAGCAGAATTTCCTCTGGCTCCGGCGCGTGACGGACGATGAGAGTAGCAGCACGAACACGATGGCGCATAGGTTGGGGCAAATAAATCTGGGTCAGACAGCCACAAGACAATATCCCACAAGACAATATCAAGGCCTGACTCTAGCCTAGCCCCATTCCTCCAACATCAGGAAGCCAACCCTCCAGCGTCCACGGTACGAGCTAGCGAGCAAACACCCCTAGAAACCAACAAAATCGACTGCGGTAATCTCACTTGCGCCCACAACCTCAACCGTTGTAAGGCCATTCACCTGAATCCAGATGCCGTTCCCTTGCGGCACAAATGAAAGCTGTTCGAAGCGAAGCGTGTCCTGAAGTTGAAGACGATCGACCCCCGCCTGAAAATCCATAATGCGATCGGGTGCAACCCCTGCTTCAGGCCAATCAACCTGGAAGCGATCGGCCCCCGGTCCCCCCATCAACTGGTCTGAGCCAGCGCCACCGAGCAAAACATCATCCCCCGCATCACCGCCCAGGATATCGTCGCCGCTCTGGCCTAGGAGTAGGTCATCGCCGTCGGCTCCCCAGAGCTGGTCATTGCCACCTCCCCCATCCAGGCGGTCCGCCCCGGCATCGCCCCACAGGACATCCTCAGCTTCAAAGCCCAGAAGCACATCAGCCTGGTCGGTGCCATTGAGGCTATCCTGAGCATCCGTACCAAAAATCTCATTCAGAACGGGTTCGGCGGGTTCCGGTTCGACTGGTTCCGGTTCGGCGGGCTCTGGATTACTGGGGTCTGGATTGCTAGGGTCTGGATTGCTAAGGTCCGGTTCAGTGGGCTCTGGATTGTTCGGTTCTGGATTAACAGGGTCCGAGCCCACAGACGGCACACGCCAAAGCTGGCTGCGGCTGGGGTCAGGCAAACGCAGCGAGAACACCAAGTCTCCGTCCAACAGCGTCAGATTCTCAATGCGGCTTCCCCCCAGCTCCTCCGCTGAGGCCACCTGCACCGTACCTTCGGGCGTGCCATCGGTTTGCCAGAGGTCCCGATTTTTCCCAACGCCCGCAGTGAAGTAAAGCCTGTCTCCCACAACGGTTAGCTCTCGGGGGGCGGAGCTATGGGGGCGCTCAACACTTTGCAGCGGTCCTGGAGCTGGTAATGGAACAGGGCGAGAGCTCCGCCGGGAAGACGAGTAGGAATTAAACGTCTGATACCCTTCGTAGATATCTTTCAGTTGGACTGTCCCCTCGGGCGTGCCATCCGTCACCCAGGGCTCTGTGCCGTCGGGGCCACTGGCTGTAAAGACGACGCGATCGCCCAGTTGCGTCATGTTGGCAATCAGGGAACTGGCAGCGCCAGGGTTAATGTCCTGAATCAGCTGCGTCCCTGCTTCCGTTCCATCCGTCCCCCAGAGTTCCATCCCGGTCTCCGGCGTCCGGGTGACAAACAGCAGCTTGCCATCGACCTCCGCCGTCACCCGAGAGATCAACCCAGACAGGGGGCTAATCGCCTTGACCAGGCGAGTCCCGTCCTCCGTCCCATCGCTGGCCCAAAGCTGTTCACCGTCGAGCCCTTTGGCCGTAAAGTAGACCTCGCCATTCAAGGCTCGCAGCAAGTTCGGCGCAGAGCTGGTGATTCCAGGACGCAGGTCTTTCACCAAGCGAGTGCCATCGACGGTACCGTCACTGACCCAGAGTTCGTAGCCCCGGTTGCGATCGCTCGCCTCCATGAACACCACATCTCCGACAGTGAGCATCGTCGCCACCGCCAGTTCCTGTAGCAACTGCGTACCGCCCTCAGTCCCATCGGTCACCCACAGCTCACGGCCACCGCTGCTAAACAATAGACGTTCCCCAAGGCTCGCCTGGGTGGAACCAAAGTTAAACACCCGATTCTCGGGATCAGAAATGGGGCTTGTTCCTTCCGCAGTGCCGTCACTGGCCCAGAGAACACGCTGCACCGTATCGGATTGATAGGTTTCAAACAGCAGGCGATCGTTGACGACGGTTAGTGGTGACGTGACCGTGAGGGGACTGCCGGGGGCCAGGTCCCTCAGCAGTTGCGTACCTTCCGTGGTGCCATCGCTGAACCAAATGTCGCTGCCCAGCTCACTGCGGGCCTGGAAAAAGACTGCCCCATTAAACAGGGTCAGGCGATCGGGACTAGAAGAATTAGGCACATCACCGGAGTCACTCGGAAACAAATCCGCCAAGAGTCCAGTGCCCTCAGCCGTACCATCGCTGACCCCCAACTCACTGCCTTGGTTCGGATCCAAAACAGGAAACAACAAACGTCCCTCCAGAACCCTCAGCCCCCCCAAACCAATGGGGCCAGACAGCGTGCCAAGCTGTTCCACAGACGATGTGTTTGCCATGTTACCGAGAGTCCTGAGTTGAATGGATGCCGAAAAAGCAGTGCAGAGCAATGGGCAGCGACCGACCCAGCCAGCCCAAAAGAACTGCTGATTCTACACAAACAGATCAGAACGGATTAAAAATCTCAGGGAATAGTAACGGTTTGTGCGAAATTCTTTATAGACATAATTTTTGGACATAAAAAAGCTTGATATGCCCCAGCATCCTCTTCAGACGATGCAATCCCATCAAAGTCATCCCATCAAAGTCATCCCATCAAAATGCTCCAGGCACCCAGTCCAGGCACCCAGGCAGCAAAGTCAGTCCGGGAATACCGCTATGTCCCATGCTCCGCAAATAAAGCCAGATTCCCCATGCGATCAAACGTAATCGTGGCATAGGGTTTCGCCGTATCATCGTCAGACTCCATCCCCGGTGACCCCACTGGCATCCCAGGGGCTGAAATGCCTAGGACATCCGGTTTTTCCCGTAGCAGCCGCTGGATATCTTCGGCAGGCACATGGCCCTCAACGACGTAGCCATCGATCAGGGCCGTATGGCAGCTTTCCAAACGTTCAGGCAAACCATTCTGAACTTTGATCGCATCCACATCATCAATGACATGGTCCTGGATTTGAAACCCCTTAGCCTGCATTCGCTCGACCCAAGCGCCACAGCAGCCGCAGGTCGGTGTTCGATAGACAACCAGTTCGGTCTTTGCGAGTCCGGCATCTGCGATTGCAGCATTCGATGTGAGCGCATCTGTGGCAAGCAGCTCCACGTTCAACGGTAAGCCTGAAGCGATCGCAGCAGCACCGCTCCAGAACAGACTCAAAGACAGCCCAATACAGCCCAGTAGGGCGATGCAGGTGGACTGAAAAGCAGACTTAGATGAAGGGAGCAAGGGCAGCATGGGAACTCAGGAGACGGCACCTACCGATCATACGGTCTCCTGCTGAGGGGAAAGTCAAACCAAACACAAAAGCAAAGAACAAGCCTCCCCCTCCCCCCACCAACCTAGGTAAGGGTCATCTGGACAATCAGGTCATCAAAGTCGCGATCGCCCCCACCCCTCATGTCCTCAAAGCCAAACGTATGGTTGCCCAACAAGCGCACATGGTCTGCCCCATCAGCATTCGCCCCCATAAACGGAAAGTAAATCTCAGGACTAGCGCTGCCGTCGAGAAGCTGCTCCACCGTCCCTTCCACAATGAGAAAGGGAGCAATGATTTGTCCCGCTGCCAACTGAGCCGTGACCATGGCAGTGCTGTTGTTCTCCGCCGAGAGTGAGATATCTGTCAAACGATGATTGAGTGCGGCTTGCACATAGTCCGCTGTCGCAGCAGGCGTCGTCACATTGCCCGAAGCGTCAGTAATCTGCCCCGTCAAGTCATCCACCACATAGAACCCAACCACACTGTCAAAATCCGCTTCCCGCTGAAGCGAGAACGCCACAGTGATGGGATCAGAAAAGTCAGAACAGTCAATAATTTCTGCTTCTGTAATCCCTTGGAACGTTAGTCCCGGCGCATCCACTGCTTGCGATGTCGCAGACAGACTCACCCCTGCGATATCAAGCTCCAAGCGAGCGGTCGCTGTATCGACATATTCGATCGCCGCCAGCGACACGCTCCCCTCCCCTTGATTCAAGACAGTATCCACCGTTCCATCCTGTACCGTGAAAAACTGGAGAAAGCTGCCACTGACCACAGCCCGCGTGCTCTGGTGATTGAGTGCCA
>CALIJJ010000078.1 GCA_938017515.1 uncultured Pseudanabaenaceae cyanobacterium | reverse complement strand
GCCATTGAGCTTAAGCTGGGGGGGCAACGAGCCAGAGACAATCATGCAGCAAACCGACGCTTGGACTGATGCTGAGCCCATGGGCCAGGTCCAGGAGGGAGAGCGGCTTGCCTCGGTTGATGCCAGCTCGTTTAGCTTTTTTCAACTTTGGAACATGAATGTTGGCTTCCTCGGCATCCAGTTTGGCTGGGGGTTACAGATGGCCAATATGAGTGCCATCTATGAGCATTTGGGAGCCAGCGCCCACGCGATTCCAATCCTGTGGCTGGCGGCACCGCTGACGGGGTTAGTGGTCCAGCCGATTGTAGGCAATTTAAGTGACTACACCTGGGGCGTGCTGGGACGCCGACGTCCTTACCTCTTGGTCGGTGCCCTGTGCGCCTCGGTGGCCTTGGTGTTGATGCCCAGTAGCTCGACGCTGTGGATGGCGGCGGGGTTGCTATGGATTCTGGATACCAGTGCCAATGTGAGTATGGTGCCGTTTCGAGCCCTAGTCGGTGATCTACTGCCGGAAGAACAGCGGACGCGGGGGTTTGCCATGCAAAGCATCATGGTGGGGATGGGGGCGATCGCCGCCTCGATCATGCCCTGGTTGCTGAACCATCTCTTCAAGGTAGATTCCGTCACCCATGCCCTGCGCCGGATTCCCCTAACCGTCGAATTGTCGTTTTATCTCGGTGCCGTCCTCTTCCTCGGCACGATTCTTTGGACCATTGCGACCACCCCTGAACGTCCCCCGGAAGATTGGGCCCACTTCTCCCAGTTGAAGGCGAGTCACGGTGGTGTGCTGAACAGCCTCAAAGCCGTTCGGTTAGCCCTCGGAGAGATGCCCCGAACGATGAAACAGCTCGCTTGGGTCCAGGGGTTGACCTGGCTCGGAATCTTTTGCTTCTTTCTCTACTTCCCAACCGCTGTTGCCTGCAATATTTTTGGTGCGACGGCCCTAGACTCTGTTCGCTACAGCGAAGGGATTGAATGGGCCGGTCTTTGCTTTGCTGTGTTCAATGCCGTCTGTGTCGTTTTTTCCTTTGGGTTGCCAGCCCTCACTCGCTGGATCGGCCACCGGGCTGTGCATGGCTTCTGCTTGGCCAGCGGCGGTCTGAGCCTGGTGTTGCTCCAGTGGGTCCAGCATCCCTTGGGACTCCTGCCTTTGATGATTGGGTTTGGCCTGACCTGGGCCAGCGTCCTGTCCATGCCCTACGCCATGCTGTCCCAGGCAATTCCGACCGATCAGCAGGGGATTTATCAAGGCATTTTCAATTTGTTTGTGGTCTTGCCACAGATTTTTATTTCCCTGGGGTTTGGCTGGATCATGGAGCACTGGCTTGGGGACAATCGCTTGACAGCGGTGGTTCTGGGGGGCGTTTTTCTGCTCCTGGCAGCGGCCGTGACCGGCGCGCTCAATCTGGAAACGGAGACAACTTCAGCGTCATGCCCCGCCGACTGATGGCCCAATCCTCCATGCTGTGGTTTCCGCTTGGGAAGCGGCCTATGATAGCGTCGTGGTAGGTCGATCTAAACAGAACATCCTGTTGGCTTGTTCTACCGATTGCCCCGATATCAATCAGCCCCAGCATCCGCCTCGACATCAATCGTTGTTACTAGGTCTTCCATGCTTGCCCAGCCGCCCGTGATGGATGAAGCGCCCGTAATGACAACATCGCGCTGGCTCCCGTTCCGCCCCAACCGACTGACGCAGTTATTGCTGTTGGCAGGGACGGTTCTCGTGTACAGCGTCCTGGGCATGGCCATTGGCAATTCGCTGTTTATTAGCTATGTCGGGGCCAGCCATCTCCCCCTGGCCTTTATTCTGATTGGCGTCTGTTCGATGCCTGTCTATGCGCTGTTTTCCCAGGTGGTCGATCGCTATAGCCGACCCCAGCTCTTTCGCTACGTCCTGCTGGGCTCCATCGTGGCGGCGTTGGGGTTGCGGTTGTTGCTCACCCAGGACTCCCCCTATGTCTATTACGTCTTGCTGGTGGTGGTGTTTTTCCAGTGGGATTTTCACAACAATGTGCTCTATCCCAGTCTGCTGACCGACTACTTCACGACGCTGGAATATAAGCGCTACGCTCCCTACATTGGTATTGCCCAGGCCGTAGGAACGTTGTTGGGCGGGGGACTGACGACAATACTGTCCCACTATTTGAGGACCAGAGATTTACTCTTCTGCCTCCCTGTGGTCTTTGCCTTGGGGGTGGCACAGTTGGTCTATCTGGAAAGCTCCCAGCGTAAGCTGAATCAGCTTCGGTCATCGACCGAGGATAGCGGTTTGCTGGAGGCCCTGCGGACGTTCCCGGAGTTAGCCAAACGCTATCCCCTGGCTCCCTTTCTCGCAGGCAGCAGCTTCTTACTGGTGATGATCTACATCAGTTCGGAATTTTTGTGGTTTAGCATCTACGGTAAAAACTTTAGCGATCAAGCCCTCACGGGCTTTCTGGGGCTGATGCGCATCGTCATCAGCGTTGTTCAAATTGCAGTCATCTACGGGGCCACCCGGCCTCTGCTCAAAACCCTTGGGGTTGCCCGCATGAACCCGGTGTACCCGCTGACCACCCTGGCCAGTCTCGCAGGGGTGCTGTTCCAGACGGGGCTGCCCGCTGCCATTGGTCTGCATATCAATGGTGATGCCCTTTATAAGGCCATTAACTTGCCGGTGCATCAGCTCAACTACAATGCCATTCCTCGGGAGTTTGTCGGACGCATTCGCACGCTCAGCGATGGTTTGATCTATGCCGTCGGCTTGACCCTGGCGGGCTCCCTGCTCTGGATTAGCGAAACACGACTGAGCCTCGTGCAGATTGGCTGGGGGGTGGCAGGGCTAACCCTGGCACTGTTGCTGGTGCGACTGCCCATGGGACGGTTTTATTCGAGTGGCCTTGAAACGATGATCCGCTCCAATACCGTTGAGCTGGATGACTTCGATCGCTATCCCATTCCCCTAACCCCCCAGTCCGTAGAAGCCGTCCGTGATCTGCTTCTGGACAACGATCGCTATTCCCTACTTAAGGGGCTGGAGCTGGCGCGTCGCATGGGGCAGCCCGAGCAATTTTTGGTCGAGGTGGAGGCATTGGTGGTTCGGGAGGCCACCCAGGGGGATGCCCAGGTGTATGGAGGCGCGATCGCCCTCTTTAGCCCCGATCCCAGCCGCTCTGGCCCGGATTTACTGAATCCAGAGCTGCTAGATCACTTTCAACAGCAACTGCAAAATCTGCCACTCCAGGCCTTTGCCCTGGAAATTCTGTTGATTAACCAGTACAAGCCCGATGCCGAATCCATTCAAATTTGGCAGGAGAGTCCCCGGGATGAACTGCGAGTGCTGGGAACCTTGGCCCAGCGGATGACGGATGCAGCGGTGGCCCCAGCTTGGCCCGACCAACTCAGCGGTGCCACGGCGCGCATTATCACCCGCGTGGTGGCCTACGGTGGCAGCGCAGAATTCATGCCGCTCATCCCTGAAGTGGTCTTGACCCAAACCAGTCCTGAAATTTTGCGTACTGGACTAGAGGCGCTGAAACCCCTGACCCAGAAAGGGGATGAGACAGTGGCGGCGATCGCCCAGGAGAAGTTGGCCCATCCCAGTCCCATGGTGCGCATGGCGGCCTATGATTTGCTGCGGGTCACAGCCTGTGAAGCACAGCTTGATGCCATTGGCGCCGGACTTGGGGATCCTGACCCGAGGGTGCGTCAGCGTGCTGCCAATGCCCTCGCAACCTATGGTCGCCCCGGTCTTGAGATTGCCAAGGTCTGCCTGGATAATCCAGACTCCGCTGTGGCGAAGACGGCGATTGTGGCCATTGGCCAGGTGCGGACCAAATACGCCAGCAATTTGCTGTTTGACTATTTAACGCCACGTTACAAACAGCTTGCCCGCACTCGCCAGTGGCAGCAGCAGATTCCCGCCGATGAGGCGGGGTGGCAGCCGTTGCGGGGGGCGATCGCCGACTACCACGAACATTTGATTCAAGAGGTGCTCTACATCCTCTCTGCCCTCGGTCATGCCCGCACAGTCAACGTCGTCAATCGCTTATTGGCCACAGGCGAGCAGCGCGAACTGGAAAATGCCATCGAAGTCTTAGCCTCGCTCAACCACCGCCGCTTTGTCTTGCCCCTGATGCCTCTCCTCGAGGCCCGGGTTTCGGATTCAGAGGCAGCAACCGAGCCGACGCGTACCCAGGCAACGCCCCAATGGTTTCGGACAAAGGGCTATGCGCTGCTGCTTGAAGCCTTAGAATCAAAGGACCGTTGGATCAAAACAGGGGCTCTGATTGCCCTGTCCATGGTTCCTTCGGCGCTGATTGATGACCCAGACCCTTTGGTCAGGCAGGTGGCGGGGCAGATATTCGGCGAGGCCACCCCGTCTGCTGTGCCTGCGAGTACCACCATGAATCGACTCTTGCTGCTCAAACGTGTGGCGCTATTTAAGAATCTCTCCCTCGATGAGCTGCTGCTGATCGACAAAAGTCTGGAGCAAACTCAGATGTTGGCAGGGGCAGAAATTTATGCTGAGGGGGATTGGGGCACGCATTTGTACATCATCGCCGACGGTACAATTCAACTGATGAAAGCGATCGACAGCACCCCTCGCGAGCTGAAGCAGCTCACCCCAGGGCAGTATTTTGGCGAGGTGGCTCTGTTTGATGAAGCACCCCGTTGGGATGGTGCGGTTGCCCTGACAGATTGCACCCTATTAAAGCTCGAAAAGAATCGTTTTCTGAGCCTAGTAACTCAGCGCCCCCATATTGTTTTGGAGATGTGCCGTTTCCTCAGCAAGCGGCTGCGGGAAACGGACAATTACCGTTCTAGCGCCGCAGTTCATGAGGGTGCAACTGATGATGCTCAAGGTCTTGAAGTCTCTTGAAATCTGGGATGTTTCTGAAGGCTTGACATTCCGTTGAGACTCTTTGTTGAAGTATCCATTTTTCCTGATGGGTAGGCTGATGCACAAAATCCGGGTCACTCCATAACGGAGTGACCCGGATTTTGATAACTGTGATGAATCACCGTGGTGAAATCAATCCAAGCCAAGCGCTAGAGAAGACAAAGAACAGTTGGAGAAGTGTTCCTCTCTAACTGTTCAATGACCTCAGAACTCAATGACCCCAGACCTAGAGGATAAAGTTGGTGTTATCCAGCGTACTGGCGTTGACATTCAGCAGCATCGCGACCTGCTGCATACCGCCACCGGCATCCGCCATCAAGACAGTGTGCAGACCCATCTGTTGAGCCTGAACATTGGCACCCAAAGCGGCATTGCCGCCAAAGATAGGACTAAGGTCAATGCGGTCTCTGATGATTTCAAAGTCCATAATCGTGTCTCCAAATTCGCTCACGCTGCCGTAGGCAAAGACATCGTTGCCCTGTCCTCCCCACATGAGGTCCGCGTCATTACCACCAACGAGTCGGTCATCACCGGATGCACCGCGCAGAATATCTGTACCGGCCTGTCCAAGCAGGGTGTCGTTGCCGCTGCCCCCATTCAGAATATCGTCACCGATACCGCCGTCAATGGTGTCCATACCGCTGCCGCCGTTGGAGATGTCATTACCATCTCCGGTGTCAATCACGTCATCACCGCTGCCACCGTTAGAGATGTCATTGCCAGTGCCAGTCGTCACTTGGTCGCTATCACTGCCAGCATTGACGATGTCGTTATCAGCGCCACCGTCAGCCACATCCGGATCACTACCGGCGTTAATGATGTCATCGCCACCCCCACCAATGAGAGCATCTGGGTCACTCAGACCATTGAGGATATCGTCACCGTCACCGCCAATAATGGTGTCCGCTCCACCGCTACCGGTGGGCCCACCGGCCAGGCCGGGTTGACGATAGTCGGGGATGCCATCGCCGTTGCTATCGGGGGAGAGATCATCGCCGTTGTCGCCGAAACCGTTGGTGGGGTCAACAGCATCAATAATGCCATCGCCGTCACTGTCGGGTCCGTCGATGCGGCCATCACCATTGTTGTCCAGGAGACCGTTGCCACCTTCAACAACGTCATTGGTGCCGTCGTTGTCGGAGTCGATGTCGCGGTAGTCCGGGATGGTGTCGTTGTCGGTGTCAGGAACGGGAGAGGGAGTGCCGCCTTCTGAGGGATCAACGACATCGAGAATGCCGTCTTCATCCACATCAACCGGGGTACCGGTACCGACGATACCATCGCCATCGGGGTCACTGCCATTGCTCTCAATCACATCGTTGATGCCGTCGTTGTCGGAATCCAGGTCCTGGAAGTCCGGTACACCATCGCCATCGGTATCGATGGGGGGCACGGCGGGAATGTCGCTTTCGGGGGTGGTTTCCACCGCATCCGGTAGACCATTGTCGCCCGCAGGACCATCGACCCGACCGTCGCCATCGCTGTCAGCACCACCGTGACCGGCTTCGGTCACATCCAGGATGCCGTCGTTATCAGCGTCCAAGTCGAGGCTGTCAGGCACGCCATCGCCATCGGTATCGAGGTCACCGTCGCCTTCTGCGGTATCGAGGATGCCGTCGTTGTCGTCATCCAAGTCGCGGCTATCGGGAACACCATCGCCGTCGGTGTCGGTGGCTGGGATGCCGCCGAAGCTCTGAGGGTCAGTATCTTCGGGGTCAAAGATACCGTCGCCATCGGAGTCATCGATGATGTCGGGAATACCGTCGTTGTCGTTGTCGGTATCGTTGTCGATACGACCATCGCCATCGAGATCTAAACGTGGGTCAACATCAAGTTTTCCATCCTCATCGCTATCGAGGTCTAGATAATCGGGCTGACCGTCGCCATCTTCGTTGGGCAGGGGATGGCCGTTGCTGTCGCCGTAGCCACCGGGTGTGCCGTCAACAGAATCGGGGATGCCGTCGCCGTCGCTGTCGGGACCGTCGATAACGCCGTTGTCATCGAGGTCGATGCCGCCGTTATCGATCGCACCGCCCTCTAGGAAGTCAGACAGGCCATCGTTGTCACTGTCGAGGTCCTGGAAGTCGGGTTGACCATCGCTGTCGCTGTCAACCGGGGTGTAGTTCGGTGTGGCAGAACCATTATCGACATCTTCCAGCACATCCAGGAAGCCGTTGTCACCGAAGGGACCGTCCAGCATACCGTCGCCATTGGCATCGGGTTGGCCATGACCCGCTTCAATCACGTCATTGATGCCGTCATTGTCGCTGTCGAGGTCCAAACGATCGGGGATGCCGTCGCCGTCCGTGTCGCCACTGGGTGGTGCAGTTGCTTCCTCAACTGTATCGAGGATGCCGTCGTTGTCGTCATCGAGGTCGATGTCGTTGGGAATGCCATCGCCATCTGCATCGGGACCGGGACCAGACAAGCCACCAAAGGTTGGGTCGTTGGGGCTAGCGGGGTCGTTGGGGTCCGCAATACCGTCGTTGTCATCGCTATCGATGACATCGGCAATGCCATCGTTGTCGATGTCGGTGGGGTCGTCGATTACGCCATCGCCATCGCTATCGGCAATACCATTGCCCGCTTCGAGGATGTCAGGAATGCCATCGTCGTTGCTGTCCACATCCAGGTAGTCCGGATTGGAATCGCCATCTTGATTCGGCAGCGTTGGGTCGTTGGCATCACCAAACCCAGCGGGGTTGCCATCAACGCTGTCCTGGATACCGTCGCCGTCGGTGTCGGGTCCATCGATAACGCCGTTGCCGTCGGCATCAGCACCACCGCTACCCCCTTCACTCAGGTCACTGACGCTGTCATTGTCCGAGTCCAGGTCCTGGAAGTCACGCTGGCCGTCGCCATCGCTGTCTACGGGGTCGCCGTAGTTGACGGTGCCAGCATCAGGGTCATCCTGAACGGCATTGGGTACACCGTCTGTGCCGACGCCATCGTCGTTGGGATCTGTGTTGCCCAGGATATCAACCATGCCATCGCCATTGACATCGGGTGCACCGCTCTGGGACTCGATGAGGTCGTTGATGCCATCGTTGTCGCTGTCGAGGTCAAGGCGGTCCAGAATGCCGTCACCATCGGTATCGCGATCGGGGTCACCGAGTTCTTCCACCGTATCGAGGATGCCGTCATTGTCGTCATCCAGATCTTCGATGTCAGGAACACCGTCGCCATCCGTATCGACGAGCGGCAAGCCACCATACTGCTGGGGGTCATCTTCTGTTGGGTCAGCATCAGGTGTGCCATCGAGATCCGAGTCATCGATCACATCAGGAATACCATCAGTGTCGTTATCGGTTGGATCATCAATCCTGCCGTCATTGTCGGTATCGAGGTCACCATTGCTGGCTTCGTCGATGTCGTCAATGCCGTCGCCATCGCTGTC
>CALIJJ010000077.1 GCA_938017515.1 uncultured Pseudanabaenaceae cyanobacterium | reverse complement strand
CGCCATCCAGTACCTCTGAAGCATTTGAGCCAAACAGCACATCCGCTTCGACCCCACCAAATTCCATGCGGCTCGTAGTTGCTGCGACATGAATTAATTCAGGTGATGCTTCCGGCTCCCCACCGGACTCGGAAATCCCCTCCTCTGCCAGGATTTGGCCCACGCCTGGTGCATAGTATTTGAACTCAAAGACATCGGGTTCAAGGTCGGTAAAGTCGCGTGTTTTGAGCACAGAGTTGTAGGTGTTGAGACCAATAGTGACCGATTCGTTGAGGCTGATGACGACGCCTTGGTCCTCGGCTTCGCCCACGCGGAATTCTTGGTAGTAGCGATCGCCCACCTGGGGATTGGCAGGCATCAAATAACCAGGCTGTGCCCCATCGACCCCAGCTTCCCAGGAGCCGTCAGTATTGGTTCCAGTCAAGTTGCCTGCATCGTCATACTCATAGTTGATGGCCAATTCTCCCATGTACCAAACGTTGCCGCTGATGTCCTGGGCATACCAGTCAGCAGTATCCTCAACCAAAACCCCATCTTCATAGGCGCGATCTCGAATCACCTGAGCTTCAACACCCAGAATTGTCTTGGTTTCAAAGGTGGCAAAAACCTGATTACTTTCCCGAGTAACTTCCCCCGTCTCTTCATCAACAATGTCGGCAGAATAGCTCAGGACATTTCCTGACGGAAGCGGGAAATAGGGGTTGTCAATGGCATCGCCTGCTCTAAATTGAGCAGCATCAAATTCTGGCAGGATTGGTTCTGAAGCCATTGGCTCATCAGAATTTCCAGTTCCATCGTTGACATCTAAATCTTGAGCTTCCAAGACTTGCTCAGCAGCCTCTAGTTCTGTTTCAAATTCTGCGAGTTCTGCCTCAACTTCTTGAATATCCTCTTCAAGTTCTGCAACATCACTACTTTCAGGTAAGTCTTCGAGGGCATCCTCAACTTCTTCTAGGTCCTCTTCGAGTTCCTCCAACTCATCTTCAATCTCTTCCAGTTCATCTTCGAGTTCTTCGAATTCTTCAGCGCTGGTGGCAGATTCAAGAGCATCTTCGATTTCTTCGAAGTCGTCTTCTAGCTCTTCGAGTTCGTCCTCGATTTCATCGATTTCGTCTTCCAGAGCCTCTACATCGGCATCCGAATCGTCATCATCGTCCGATTCTAGAGAATCTTCAACTTCTTCTAGCTCTTCCTCAAAGTTTTCAAGAGCATCTTCGACTTCTTCAATCTCCTCTTCGAGTTCCTCGACATCACGACCTTCAGGTAAGTCTTCGAGGGCATCTTCAACTTCTTCTAGGTCCTCTTCAAGTTCCTCTAATTCATCCTCAATTTCTTCCAGCTCATCTTCAAGCTCTTCCAGTTCCTCAGCATCAGGATGCGATTCAAGAGCATCTTCGATTTCTTCGAGATCGTCTTCTAGCTCCTCAAGTTCGTCCTCGATTTCATCAATTTCGTCTTCCAAAGCCTCTACATCGGCATCCGACTCATCATTATCCAGCTCGTCATCGTCATCTACTTCATCATCGTCAGAATCAGATTCATCGTCGTCTACGTCATCAGACTCTAGAGCGGCCTCAACTTCTTCTAGCTCCTCTTCAATCTCATCAACTTCATCTTCTAGCTCCTCTACCTTCTCTTGCAGGGCTTCTACCTGAAGACTATCAGAGGCAGCCTCCAGAGCATCATCAATTTCATCCAGATCTTCTTCAAGATCTTCCAGCTCGTCTTCCAATTCTTCCACTTCATCTTCCAGATCTTCCAAGGCACTGTTTGTCACACCAGCTTCCAGCGCATCCTCAATTTCATCTAGTTCTTCTTCGACTTCTTCCAGCTCTTCTTCAATTTCTTGCAGTTCATCTCTGAGATCGTTGATGTCGAGAGAAAATTCTGTATTGTTGATTAATTGCTCAGATTCGACAACAGCAGACTGGAGATTTGGGTTTGCCATCTTGCTTCTCCTTTAAGGCTTATCTCTATGAATGCCTTACTCTAGAAAAGAAAAATCAAGACATTATCAAGATCGACTCAATTAAGGCAGAGAAAGCGTTGGAAAATCTGTGGACTTACCCACAGTTATCAAGGGAGTTGTGGCAGATAAACCTTGAAGCAGCTCCCTTGATTGAGAACACTGGTCACGGCAATATGCCCTCCATGAGCCTGGGCAATTTCCTGGGCAAGGGCCAATCCTAAGCCAGCTCCTGAGGACTGATAATTACGGGATGCTTCAGCCTGCCAGAAGCGTTCAAAAATCTTGTCGAGATGCTTGGGGGCAATGCCAATTCCGGTGTCTTCAATCTGCACCCGGTAATAATTTCCTTCCGTTTCCAGACAAACAGTAATCTCGCCGCCTGCTGGCGTGTACCGCAGGGCGTTGTCCAAAAGGTTGCAAAACAGGCGGTTCAGGTCCATGGGAGCGCCCACGATGCAAGCGCCTGTGTCACTGGTCCCATCACCAACTATCTCAAGTTGCTGCTCAATCTGCACCTGCTTTGCTTCCGCCTGGGGCTCATAGCGCACCAGAAGAGCAGCCAATAGCGCCTTGAGGTCCAGTTCTTCCTGGGAGTTAGCAATTTTTTGATCAAAGCGAGCTAGTTGTAGCAAATCCTCGGTCATGGCTTTCATTTGGTTGGCTGCGCTCTGGATCGCTCCAAACTTCTCGCCATCGCCAGGACGCATGTCCTGTGGGTACTTGAGTGCAACTGCTGCATTGGTGCGAATGGCCATGAGCGGGCTGCGCAGTTCGTGGGAGGCGTCGGAGGTGAAGCGCTGGAGCCGCTGAAAGCTCTGCTCGATGGGTTGCATCGCTTTGCGGGTGACCCATAGCCCCCCAGCGGCACTCAGCCCGAGGGCAAGGGCAATCCCTCCCGCGAGTCCTTGATCGAGGCGACGCAGTGTTGTTGATAACTCGCGCGTTGATTCACTCACACGGGCATAGCCAAGGTGTTGATCGGTGTCGCGATCGCGCACCGCCATCGTCACACTCATCAACGGTTCTGGCAATTTCTGTCTTTGTTGGATAGAGTCAGCTTTCAGAGCTAGGGGCAGGTCTAAATTGACCGTCAGCTCCCCCTGTTCCGCAAGCAGTTCGCCGTCCTGATCAAACCATTGAACCGATTGATTATCCTGAATGAGGACATCCTCATCCTCCGCTTCGAGTTGCCCACTCTCCTCGTCAATTTCCAGTTCAAATGACGTGGTCAACGCCAGCGTTTCCAAACGGCCCATCAATTCGCGGTTCAGGCTGCGAGCAAAGGCAATGCGGACAGTGGCTGCAAAGCTAAGTAAGACCACCCCGAACACCAAGAGGTAATAGAGCAGGAGGCGATCGCGAATCGGCTTGAACATCTAAAGCTCTGGGAATGACGGGGAAAGCAAGGCACTAGGCTTGAACGGCCCGCAACCGATATCCCACACCATAAATCGTTTCAATCACTTTCTTATCGGTGCATCCCGCTCCCTTGAGTTTACGACGAAGGTTCGTGAAATGGGTGCGAATGGTTGCATCGCTGGAGTCTTTGTCCAATTCCCATAGTTTGTCAATCAACATGGCACAGGTGAAAACTTGCCCTGGCCGCCTGATCAGACATTCCAACAGCAAATACTCTTTCGGTGTTAATGCCAAAGCGTTCTCAGCATAGAAAATTTGATGGGTTGCAACATCAAGGCTGAGCTGACCCACTTTCAGTTGCTCGGATTGTAACTGAGGCGGACGGCGCGCCAGCGCACGGATGCGGGCCGAAAGTTCTTCCAGCTCAAAGGGCTTGATCAGGTAGTCATCCGCCCCAGCATCCAGGCCAAGCACCTTATCGCCGGTGGTATCCTTCGCCGTCAGCATCAAGACAAAGCCGCTATATCCCTTGGCTCGCAAACGCTTGCAGAGGCTGATGCCATCTAGCTTGGGCAGCATCAAATCCAGCAGAATTAGGTCATAGTCTATGGCTTCGGCATAGTCCCACCCGGCCAGACCATCCGCAGCCAGGTCCACAACATACTGCTGATGGCGTAGGTCTTCCGCTAGGGGCTTCGCGATGCGATCGTCATCTTCAACCAGCAACAGACGCATGACGTTCTCTCGTGCCTTCGACGCTCGTTAGATTCTTTGAATATGGCAGAAAATGCGCTGACTTGCGCAGGCGCTTACAGACTGGAATAGAAGCCATCAATTTTTACGCTACTTCGTCGGATCTTGATGATTTCTTGATATTTAAGCTCTAGTCTCTTTGCTTCAGGCGTTGTAGAAGGAGCTACCAAAGTGAAGAGACATCAGGGTTTTGTTCGTTCCAAGAAGAGTCGTCGTCAGTTCCTGGGCCTAACGCTCGGTGTTCTGTGGGGCAGCTCGGCTGCGGTTGCAAACCACTACTGGCCCCTAAAAAATCAAATCCACCGAACGCGATGTTTGCTGAACCCAGCCGATCCGAAAACACCGGATCTTCGCTTCGTTGTCTTTGGAGATTTTGGCTTCGGGATGCCGGGGCAGTACAAAGTAGCCCGTGCCTTAGAACGCCATCACCAGCGCATTCCTTTTAATTTAGCCCTTCTGGCTGGCGATAATATTTACAACAACGGGGAAATCGAGAAGGTTGAAAC
>CALIJJ010000076.1 GCA_938017515.1 uncultured Pseudanabaenaceae cyanobacterium | reverse complement strand
CTGCTGCGTTCAGTCTCCCCGCACTTCCAAGGGACCGATGTACGAGGTCTTCTTATCTGCCCGCTGCATTACGGGGGGAGTTTGATTGGCTGCCTGACAATTTTTCGAGATGCCATCGAACAGGACATCACCTGGGCCGGCTATCATGCGCCCGATGAGCGTCAACTCGCTCCCCGCCAGTCCTTCGATGCTTGGCAGCAATTGAGGAAGGGGCAAGCTCAGGAATGGACAGCTGTAGAGCGGCGACTGATTCATTCGGTGGGAGAGCGTTTTTCCGTTGCTGTGAAGCAATATCAGCTGAATCAGCAAGTGCAGGCACTTAATAGCAACCTAGAGCGACAGGTGCATATTCGCACGGCGGAGCTGAATCATTCTACGGTCATTGCCAACCAGCAGCGAACGCTGGCAGATATTCTAGCAAAACTCCAAAAGCCGCTAGAAATGCGCGATTTATTTAAGACTGCAACCAAAGAGATGCAGCAATTATTGCAGGTGGATCGCGTAGCGGTCTATCGTTTTGATTCGGATTGGGGAGGAGAATTTGTTGATGAATTTGGAACGGTCAGTGTGGGCTGGGAAAAGCTCATCCTAGCCACTCGTAAGACCTGGAACGACTCCCATATGCAGGAGACGAAGGGGTCTCAATATCGAGATGGAAAAGTTTCTGTGATTGACGATGTCCATCACTCCAATTTATCGCCTTGCCATATTGAAGTCCTAGAGCACTACTGTGTCCAGGCCTATATGATTGCTCCTTTGTTTGTGGATCAAAAGCTCTGGGGGCTCATCGGTGCTTATCAGCATGAGCGCATCAGAACCTGGGAAGACTCAGAAGTTGCCTTTATCTCTCAATTGGCAACTCATTTGGGGGTTGCTCTACAGCAAAGTCAGGCTGCCGAGAAGCTGAAGCTTCAATCGGCTGAATTGGCCGCCGCCGCCGAGCAACAAAGAATTCTGAACACGGTCATCAAGAAAATACGTGACTCGCTTGATTTGACCACTATTTTTGCGACGACGACAAGTGAGCTACGTCAATTGTTGCATGTTGACCGAGTCGCCATTTTTAAGTTTCTAGCCAGTCGAAATTTTGAGGCCGGTAGAGTCGTCGCTGAAGATGTAGATAACCGTTATCCTGCTGCCTTAAATAAAACCATTGAGGAGCCTTGCTTTTTTGACGACAAATATAAAAATCAAAGGTTAGAAGAAGGCATCTACTTTATTGATGATATTAGTCAGGCTCAGGTCGAAGATTGCTATCAAGATATGCTGCGGGATTTTGAAGTTAAGGCAAATCTTGTTGTACCCCTGTTTGATGGGGATAATTTATGGGGACTTGTTTGTATTCACCAATGTTCTGGACCTCGATTCTGGAACGATAAAGAGAAAGATTTAACGCGACAAATTGCGAATCAGCTTGGCGTTGCGATTCAGCAGGCTAAGTTTCTGAGTGAAGCTGAAGCTGCCCGGGAATCTGCGGATTATGCGAGTCAGGCAAAAAGCAATTTTCTAGCAACGATGAGCCATGAGTTAAGAACGCCTCTCAATGCCATCTTGGGGATGGCTCAGCTCCTAAAAAGGGATGTATCTCTCACAGAGGATCAATGCCAAAGACTGAACATTATTGGGCAAAGTGGAGAACATCTATTGTCTTTGATCAATAGTGTTCTTGAGATGTCCCGCATTGAAGCTGGCGAAGTCAACGTTGAAGAAAGTGTTGTTCAATTTACAGCTTTCTTAAATACAATAGAGGATATGCTGGAAAATACAGCAGTCTCTAAAAATGTTGAGCTTAAGTTTGAGTTGGCAGCGAATTTACCCGATTATGTCTTGATTGATGAGGGGAAATTAAGGCAGATTTTAATCAATTTATTGGGGAATGCGCTGAAGTTTACTGGGCAGGGCTCAGTGATACTGAAGGCCGGGGTGCGCCACGCTCCTGCGACTTCAGGATTAGCGTCAGTCTCCCCGGGCCTTATCCTAGACTTCTCTGTGCAAGATACAGGACCTGGAATTGCCCCGGAAGAACTGAATAGCCTTTTTGAGGCATTTGCCCAAACCCAAGCAGGGCTGGATTCCCATGAAGGAACCGGCCTAGGGCTGTCTATCTGCCGGCAGTTTGTCGAGATGATGGGAGGAGAAATCTCGGTGGAAAGTGAAGTGGGGCAGGGATCTAGCTTCCACTTCTCGATTCAGGCTCATCGAGCTGCCAAACCCCGAAGCGAAAATGTATCTTCGGCTAGAAAAGTTGTGGGCTTAGCTCCTGGTCAACTCATTCCTAAAATCCTGGTGGTTGAGGACAAAGCCGCAAACCGTTTGCTGTTAGTGGACTTGCTCGTCTTGCTAGGATTTGACGTCCAAGAAGCGGTCAATGGCCAGGAGGCCGTTCAGCGATGGCAGGACTGGTCGCCGGATCTGATTTGGATGGATATGCGCATGCCAGTGATGGATGGCTATTCTGCAACTCGGAAAATTAAAAATTTGGCCCAAGGCGATCCTCCGATCATTGTGGCTCTCACGGCGAATGCCTTTGAAGAGGATCATAAGATTGCCTTGGAAGCAGGGTGTGATGACTTTGTGCGTAAACCGTTTCACGAGCAAGAACTATTAGAGACGTTGGCACAACATTTGGGGGTTCGCTACCAATATAAAAAGAATACAAGTCCTAGGACGAATGAGGTTGCAGAGCAGATCACCCTGGCATCTTCTATTGCCATAGCATCTGCTGTTGAGACTGAAGAAGCTTCTTCTGTGGCATTTGAGAATACATCGGCTCCTTTGAAGATCCTTGTTGCTGAGGATAAACCCAGTAATCAACGGTTGATGCAGGACATGCTGGGCTGTTTGGGATATGAGGCTTGTATTGTGAGTAGCGGACTTGAAGCGTTGGAGGCTTTTCAAGCTGATCGTTATGACGTGTTGATGCTTGACTTCCAGATGCCTGGTTTGACGGGTCCTGAAACGGCTCACCAAATCCGAGCAACCTACGATCCTCTGCATCAGCCTCTGATCGTAGGGGTGACTGGGCACTCGATCGCGAAAGGTTCTGATGCATTCCGGAATTCTGGGATGGATAAAATTTTGCAGAAGCCAATTAGCTTGGAGCGGCTTGAGTCTTTCTTCTCTGACTTTTCCCGGACCCGGGCTTCAGGAAAACAGGCTACACCTTCTCATTAAGAAGAGTCTCATTAAGAAGAGTCCTGCTGGACGGATTGTGGATAATTTGGTGGCGGCGTCCCATGAGCTTCAGGTGAAGGCCAAAGACCAGTCATGAAGACCAGTGATAGAGTTAGCGCTAGATCGGCGGAAGTCTTTGGCCTATCCCTAAGCGAAAAATGCTTTACCCGGCTCTGTTCGCAGATACGACTGTCTCGCTGACCGGGCTTCGACTTCGCTCAGCCCTCGCCTCTTCGCAACCCATTGATCGCAACCTATCGATCGCAACCCATCGATCGCATCAATCGAAACCATCCATGGCATCGGTGGTATGTCCTCTTCCTCTCCCCTAACGTAGAGACATCAACCCACTGGGACCACCCCATGAATAGCAGCAATCAATGGCTCCTCCCCCACAACACCGCTGACTGCACCACCCAGCCATTCAGCCAACCCTCAACACTGCCGCATCTTCGCCAATCCCTGAAAACCCTCGCCACCGGATTGTTGCACTGGCTCGTCAATGGCTCTGAAATTCGCGTTCGTTGTTGTCCTTTGCCCAACGGCGAAATGCGCTGGAATGCCTATGACCCCCAGGACAGTCGGCGCATCCACCAAGCCACCGAAGCTGAACTCAGAGCCTGGATTGAACAACGCTACCGATAGACCGCATCTGTCACACTGTCCGCGTGATCATTGCTCTAACGCGACCAAGTCTTGGGGTTGCCAATCTCGATCCTCAAGGGCTTGCCAATGCCCTTTTCCCCAATGTTTGCTTGTTTTCTTGGGTCTAAATTTCCATCCTTGCTGCCAAGGGCCAGTTAGGTCAGCATTGCTGAGTCCGGCAGCATACCCTAACTTATAGTCAAGATTTTCTATGTCTAATTTTTCTATGTCTAATTTTTCAAGCTTGCTGACATGAGCCATAACAATTATTAGCTCCAGATAGTGTGATCTTTACTGCTTCACTTAAATGCTTGAGTATTGTCACCAAAATAGCCTAGATTCCCAAGCGTCTTGTCAGAATTAAATATTTAGTTAATCCCCTTTCCGATGACCCAAAATCTAATGGCTTAGACCGGTGAAAATTCTACTTTCATCCGTTCACGACCCAAGAAAATATTGTGATTGGATCAACCTGCTGATTGGGTCACTCCCAGGGAATGAGTAACCAAAAGCATAGCCACAACCACAAAAGACAATGAATAGACTGATAGTGATTTATTCTAGAAGCAGATAGGGGCGCGACCCTTTAATCCTTAGCTTTGATAGACATTACCCTTAAGCGACTCTGTATATATCCCTACATGGTAATGCATATTCGTAAAAAATTGAGCTATGCTCAATGTAAGGGAGCGGGCGTTGAATTGCTGGGCAATTCTCTAGAGCGTGATGGATATATTTTCCGCTCTATTTCGAAAAGAATGCCTTCCATGGGTCGGTATTACATTCTAAGAGAATCACTGATGCTAAAGTCATACCTATGGCAAAGTATCTATTCGCGAAGTATGGGCGTTATGTGGGGGGGACCGCGGCTGAGCATGATTACATTATCCGCGATCCGCATGAGTTTGGATTGGAGGCCATTGTTTGGGCTCAATACTACGCTGAAGGCGGAGACCTGAAGCCACCTCTGACTTATTCCGATACGTTTAAAATTAATGTCGTCAAAACGGAGGGGAAGCCTTCCTTTGATGACTTTACGGTTTCAGCTCCATTAGAAATTTGGGAAAAAATTCTTCAATCTTTGGCCATTAAAGAGGATGAACGCTCAAACTAAGTCAAGGCCCAGGTGAAATCCAGCATTTCAGTCCATGTCCTTTGCTTCGCTATGGCTTCTGCGTGCCGATCCAGGCCGAGAATCGTTCAGGCATGATGACCTAATCTCCATCAAAATCCGCCAAAGCTGCGTTGATCTGTGGGAGGTTTTGCTCTGGCGATTGTGTAGATGATGCCAGTCTGATACAGGCCAATGGTCAATGGCGCCATCTTTGATGGGTCCGCCCTTGACTCACGATTGGTTTACTCTAATCTTCAGTTCGTAGCCTGCCCAGCTGATTAGGGCGATCGCCAACGGTACCAAATAATAGATACCGCGATAGGCCAAAAACACCCCCAGGACCTGTGCCACCGACTCCTCCGGCGGAGCCAGCGATAACAAAATTACCGTCTCAAAGACTCCCAAGCCCCCCGGCACATTGCTCACTACTCCGGCAACTTTGGCAAGTAGGTAGATGCCCAGAAAGGAAACAAAGGAAGGAAGAAAAGAGGCGGGTAAAAGCACATACAACAAAGCCGCGACGCTGCTCCAGTCGGCAAATGTGACGGTGAGCTGACCCAGGGCAATGGGAAACGGTAGGTGAGGCAAATGCCACTGCCTGAGTGTGATGGCGCGTTTGCCCCACAGGCTCCAGCCCAAAATCCCTGCCATGGCTCCCAAAAAGAGTGCACCCAGCGGCTGAATCATATTCAGTGGTAAACGCAACAGTTCTGCTGCGGTGACAGGCTCCAGCGTGAACAGCAGCCCGCCCACCGTGAACAAGCCAATCCAAAAGCTGAAATTGCAAAAGACAATCACCTGGGCGATCGCCCCAGCACTGACTCCCCAGCGCCGATAAAAGCGATAGCGAATGGCGCCGCCGCTGAGAAACGTAAAACCAATGTTGTTGCTAATGGCGTAGGCGATCGCTGCCACCAGAGCACTGCGTCGATAGTTCAATGGGCTGCGGGCATAGCGCAGCGCAAGGGTGTCGTAGCCGGTCAGGATGACGTAATTGATTGCGGTGAGGATGAGGGCGATCGCGACTGTTCTTGGGGGAATCGCTTGGACCGTTTGCCAAATCTTCTGAGGGGGATGGCGACTGAATTCTGCACCCAGGGTACGAATGGCTAGCCCAAAGAGAAGCAGTCCCAGTGCTGCAGGGAATAGTTTGACAAAGATTTCCTTGGCGCGGTCTGAGGAAACCGAGATTTGCGATCGCACAACAGAGACAGGGGATAGGGGTGCGCATCCCGCACCCAAGGAAGAATTCAATGAATCCTTGTTAATCAGGAAACCACAGATGTCGTCAGTGTGGTGGGTTCTGGATCCTCATCTTCGCCTGAGTCTGTGGATGGCTCGGGGGCCAATTGTGGTGGCTCATCATCATCCCGAATCATTTCCAAGACGTCTTTAATGCAGCTTGCGATGGGCACGGCCATGACCAACCCCAACACACCGCCTAGCTTGGCACCGACCAACAACGAAATCAAAATCCACACTGGATTGAGCCCCGTGAAGCCGCCGATGAGCGACGGGGCAATGGCATTCTCCACGACTTGGGCAATCACCAAGGCGACTGCGAGGACGCGCACCCCCAGCCAAATACTCTTGAGGCCGGTCAATACGCTGACGATCGCCACGCCCGTGGCCGTACCAAAGGGAAACACCGCCAAGATGCCAACGCCCAGGCCAAACAGCAGACCATAGGGGACCTGAATCACCACAAAGGCGATGGTCATGGCCACGCCCATCACCGCTGCTAGGCTGAGCTGTCCAGCGAAGTAGTTTTGGAAATTCTCGGCCAGGAGCGGACGGATTTTGCCATTAAAACGATCGGGAAGCCACTGGAAAATACCGTCCCAAAGGTTCTTGCCGTGGAGCATTAAGTAAATCGTCAACACCACGGTCAGGACAAAGTCCAACACACTGCCAATGGCGTCGGGAAGGATGCCGAGGATAATGGCGCTGGCGTTTTGGACCAAACTGGAAATCCGGTCTTCGATTTGATCGCCAAACTTGGATAGGTCAATCGGCAGATTGCGTTGCTCCACCCAGGCTTGTAGGATATCGAGCTGCTGCACACCGGAATCAAGCCAGCTCGGTAAGCGGGTGGCCAGATCGTTGAACTGTTCGATCAGAATGGGGATGACGGTGACGCCGAGAATGGCCAGAATGGCGATCGCGCTCACCAGTACGCCAATGACTGCATAGCTGCGTCGGAGCCGAAACCGCTGCAATGCGCCAACGGGATAGTTCAAAACGAAGGACAGCAGGGCGGCCGCCATGGAAATCTTGATCAGTCCTTCAAAATATTGAAAAAAGAGTAGCGCTACCCAGGCATTGAGCGCGAGCAATGGCAGGACAAGCCCGGCGGAAAACCAGCGCGGTAGTTTTTCAATCCACTTCATGGCGGCGTTAGTACTCGCTTTGCAGCGCTGAATAGTTCTTGAGGAATAGTTCTAGTGTATGGCCTATTGTGGGCTTTCGACAGGGACGTGGCATCTGTCCGAATGCATGTCTAGGGCGATTGTGGGTGTTTGTGATGAACAGCACTCACCGCGAAAATTTTTTATTTTTGCAACCACAAGAACTGGGTTGAACGGTCCGTCAGCCTCGGGGGTGACGGTGCTGGAGCCCACTTGTGGTCCGTCTATCCCAACGGAGAAATATATACCGATGACCTACGTCTTCGATTTGGTAGGGGTCTCCCCCATGCTCGATTTTTTTCATCACGAGCAGTCCCAAGAAGAGAAGGATGCGAAGCGCTATCCGGCCTATTTGGGCGTGGCGGGCTGCAAGCTCGATCTCTTTCTCTGTTCTGCCGATGATGTGATTGCCCAACGCCAGTGGAATCGTGATCAGGTCGTGGATGCGATGGTTCAGTATTGGATGAATAATCGCGATCGCGTGCGCCACTGGGGCGATCGCCTACGGGATGCGGGACAGCACCATATCCTCATTGGTCGCATGGCGGATGTGCGCTCGTTGCAGCGGGAGCTGGAGTCGATTCTGGAAAGCTAGGACATTGCGAGAAAGACGCACCATTCTGCGGTAGGGGACGGTTTTGCCAGCATCCATGGAGTCGAGCCGTTGGTTGCTCTGCTAGACCTGCCCCTACAAAGTATCTGGCAAATATCTGGGTTTTCTAGGTTCTGGGTTTTCTAGGTTCTGGGTTTCCTAGGTATTGCTTTGATGGGCGTCCTCGGTCGAAGTGACTTCGACTTCGTTGGGGTTGAGTCTGAGGGTGAGGCGATCGCCCGGATTCAACCCTGGCAAGAACGGTGCCAGAACCTCGATGATGCTGGGGTCTTGGAAGTGGTCGGGTTTGGTGTCTGGGTGGGGGTAGTAAATCAAGCCCTGGGCGCGATCGCCGTGACGAGTTTCCAATTGGCACCGCGAAAACGAAAAGTCCTCGGGGGGAATGTCGGGGAACCAAGCCACCTGCCGGAAGGTGTATTGCGGTTGGGTGAGCTGGAAGCGATGGGGCTGAATGGAGAGGTTGATTGTGCCGGGGAAGTAGGGAGAAAGATCGAGGCCGCGATCGCGAAAGAAAGGGGTTTGCAGCGCAATGGACCCGGCTGGATAGGGGCTATGGCTGCCCTGGCCAGAGGCCACGCCGTAGCCCGATTTGATTGTGGCGGTGACTTGAATCCACTGGGTTTCCATTGCCTTTTTGTTTGCTCAGACCCTGTCGCAAACCCTATCGCAAAACGCGCTGTTGCTGGCGCAGGTCGAGGAATTGCCGCTTGTCCATCAGCGTCATCACGGTGGGCATGTCCGGCGAGACGCGCTGGCTAAAGCCTAGCTGCTGCACGGCTGCGGGGAAGACTTGCCCTCGGGCCATGCGATGACCAATTTCGGCAACTTCGTTCCAGGTGAGGTCGCTTTCGATATAGCCCTTGGCCACGCGCATCAGCATGAAGATGTTGGGATTATCTTCTTCGGGGGTGAGCATCGCGTGGGGAATATCGTGGACTTGATCAAAGCAGAGGAGCCAGGTGTGGGGTTGATAACGCAGGATGCGATCGAAAAATAGGCGGTGGTCGCTGGGGTCAAGGGTCGGATCGGAGAGGGATGGGTCATGGTCACGATCGCTGGCGCTGGAGATGATGAAGAGGGACGCTGTGTCTTCGTATTGCGATCGCCGCAACACATCCCGACCCATGTCCAGGAACACCTGTAGGGCTGAGACCTCAAAGCCTTTGTAGCCTGGGGGTTGAAAGGCTGCATGCTCCGTGTGACTGGGGCGCAGCCATTCCTGATACCGATTAATGAGTCGCGTGAGCGGATCGAGGATACGGTCGCTGCTGCTGAAATAGGGCGCAAACAAGATGGTCTTGTCGATGGCCCGGGGATGCTCCAGCGCCAACCAAGCGGCCAGTGTTCCCCCGCCGGACAGTCCCCCAGTGACAATTTTTTGTCCTAGAGAGCGTGCTCGCTGGAGCCAGTGTTGGGCAAAGTCCTCGTAGGTTGAGGCTTGGGTCGGCAGAGGGGGCGGATTAAAGGGCCCCCAATCGCCTTGCAAGCCATGGCCAGGCAGAAGCGGGACCAGGACGTTGTAGCCTGCCTTGAAAAGAATTTTTGCCAGAGATGCGAACTGAAACGGTGCGGCGGTGAAGCCGTGGAAGAAAAGGCAAACCTTTGAGGTGGGTTGGGGATGTAACAAAAAGATGGGCCGACATTCTGGATTCCGCAGCGTTGGAATCTGCTGCTCGGTTTCTTGCAGGATCGTATGGGCGAGCTGGACGTAGGTAGAGGTGTCGTCAGGCATGAAGACTGGCTTCTCTGGGAGGGCGATGGGGGGAGCGATGTTAGGCGTCCGTGTGAGCGTAAATGATATTTCGGATTCTGGGGAGGGAGGTGTAATCCTTCATACCGCTATGGGGTTTTGCCCCACTCACGCCGCTAGTGTTTTGCGTAGGTCTGTTCTACCTGCTGTGCCAGTCGTTTCATCCCCTCTCGCAACTCCGTTGCCGTCGCCGTTAGGCTAATGCGCAAACACTGGCGTGTATGGGGCCAATCCTCCCGTAACCCTGGGAAAAAGGATGATCCTGGCACTGCAATGACACCCACCTGCTTGAGTTGCTGGTAGAACTCCCAGTCCGTCATGGGCAATTCATCCAGCCAGAGCCAAGCAAAAATGGCTCCTTCGCCCTTGTGTAGGTACCACGGCAATGCGTCTGGCATGAATTCATCCAGGCTGGCTTCTACCACCTCGAACTTCTCGGCATAGTGGGGGCGAATGACTGACTTGGCCAGATCGGCGAGGGCTCCGGAGCGGATGGCGCGGGCTGCGATCGCCTGCCCATAGCGCGATGAATGGATACAGAAATTCGTCTGAAATGCTTCCAATGTCCGAATGATAGATTCTGGGCCAATCACCACACCCAGCCGCTCCCCCGGCAATCCCGCCTTCGACAGACTGATGCAGTGGACCAAATTTTCGCCAAACAACGGGGTCATGTCCGTGAAATTCAGTCCGGGGTAGGGTGGCGCATAGGCCGAATCCACAAAGACCGGTGCATCGTGGGGCGCAGCCAGCTCGGCCAACTTGGTCACCTCCTCATCCGTCAGCACGTTCCCTGTCGGGTTGCAGGGCCGGGAAAATAGCACCATCCCCGTATTTTGATCGATTTGAACCTGACTAAAGTCGGGGCGATATTTGAAGCGATGGTTGCCTAAGCGTTCAATGGTCGGTCTGTAGGCGACTAATGCTTCCGGCACCAGGCTGATGCCGCCGTAGCCGGTATAGTCCGGGCTGAGGGGCAGGACTATATTTTTCAGTTCTCCTTCCTCTGTGCGTCCGCCAAAGGCATTGGCCGCTAGGAAATAGAGGGATTGGCTACCGGGGGTAATGAGGATATTTCGGTCGTTGATCTCCCAGCCGTAGCGCTGGTGGAAATCCTGGGCGATCGCCTCAATCAGCGGTTCATAGCCCTGACTCGAGCCATAGCGGCAGACCACGTTGCCATAGTCTTCGCTGGCCAGCAGCTCCGCCGTACAGTCCCGCCACAGCGTCTCCACCTCCGGCAAAATCACTGGATTGCCCGCGCTAAGGTTGATAAAATCCTGACCCTTGCCACTGCGCAGCGTCTCGATGATGTCCTTCATGATGGCACGCACCCCGGTCAAGGCCGACATTTGTTCACCCACTTGGGTGAGAACTGGGTTCAAAGCCGGGGAGGGGGAGGCAGTCATGGCATTGCGAGCAAGAAGGACGTATCCATAGTATCGATTTCCTTCCCCCGTCAGACTTACCAGGCCGGATCGCTATAGAGGTCCACCGTAATTTCCTTTTCCGAAGCAGGAATGCTTGTGATGCAGCCACACACGGCTTCCCCATCCAACTCGACTTCGCAGGCATGGCACGAGCCCATCATGCAGCCCGTCGGGATAGTAATACCGGCACGCTGGGCGACATCAAGGAGATCTTCTCCCGGTTCAGCTTTAACGGTGAGATTGTCGGGTAAGAAACGGACAGTAATGGCCATAGTGGACAAGCTGAAAATTGTGACATGCCCCCTCATCTTATCCAGTCCAGTTTTGATGCGTGGGCTCCGTTATTGCGTTCTTTGGGCTTTTTGGGGGCTGGGAAACCTGATTTCATCCTTTCTCCCTTGTCCCTTGGCTAAAGCATTTTCTGGAGAATGGATGGCCCTTGAACCTACAATCCTCGGGCTGATTTGGATTTGTAGGTTTAGCTCTATTTAAGTCATTTGGCTGGGCAATCTAAGGCCAGAGTCCTGTGAGTGTTCATCGCGCCATCCGGTTAAGTCCCAATGCTAAATCCGACTGATACCCGTTTACCTTCTGCAACTGCTGGTGACGCAGGGAGCACTTTTCCTTCAGCAACAGCGCCTGGCGTTGTCGCTTCACCCCCTAAAGCGTTGCATAACGTGATGCGGCGTCAGATTTCGGGACGTCTTGTGATTCGTGGGGTCAAAGAGGATACTGCCGCTTGGGTGGTGCATGCTGGGCAGGGAGAGCTGCATTTCATTACCAGTACCCTAGGCGATCGCTCACGACTCAAATATATTTTGCAGCGAACCCGCTCTCGGCTGCTGGGCCAAGTTAAAAACGGCTACACCAGTTCGGCCTACGAGTTTCTGCACCGTAGTCATGAAACCGGTCAGATTACGCAAAATCAACTCTCCACTTTTTTGCGTCTCTTCAGTCAGGAAGCGCTGATTCACATCCTGTCGATGCCCCAAGCGGCCATTCAGTTTGATCGAGAGATTCAGCTGGACCCGCTGACTGCTGCCATGCCGCTGAAAGAGTTAATTGCCCCCATTGCCTCACAAATTGCGGCTTGGCAGAAGCTGCGCCCAGAGATTGCTTCTCCGCTCCAGCATCTGCAAGTCCTCGATCGCAATGGGTTTGAGCAGCAGTGGATGCATGAGCTGGGTTCCTTGGTGACGGAGCCGCCTCGGGTGTCTTTGACCAATGTTCTGGAGGATCGACCCAGCCTGTACCAGTTGGCCTATCGCCTTAAGGTTGATCTGCTCCAACTGGCGAAGATTTCGGCCCAGGGGGTCGAATCCGGCATCCTCGGGACGGTGAGCCAGAGCCGTGAAGCGACGGAGACATCCAAGCAGACGGTGATTTGTATTGACGATAGCGTCACGGTTCAGCGCAACGTCAAACTCATTCTCGAAGCGGCGGGCTATCGCGTCTTGGGCTTAACCAATCCCCTCCAGGCGCTCTCTTCCCTGGCCAAGGAGAAACCCTCCTTGATTCTGATGGATATCAGCATGCCCAACCTGGATGGTTACGAGCTTTGCCGTCTTTTGCGCCAGTCTGCTCTGTTGAAGGAGATGCCCATTGTGATGTTGACAGGGCGCGATGGGTTCATCGATAAGGTTCGAGCTAAGGTTGCTGGCGCGACGGACTACATTACCAAGCCCTTTGATGCCCAGACTCTGATGGATACGGTGGCGCAGTACACACAAGTTGCAGAGGTGAGTCAGTAATGTCAGCTCCGAATTCTTCCGTTACCCATTCTGCGGTTGCTAGCTCCTTGACTGCGGGCTTCTCCACTGCCAACGCTGCTACGACGCGACCTACGCTGGTCAATGCCCCTCAAAAAAGTGCCCCTGATGCTGCGATGCCATCCAAAATCGTGTTGGTTGTGGATGATTCTCGGGCGGAGCAGCGACTCATTGCGGGGCTGTTGGGTCACTTAAATGTTGAGGTGGTGGTGGTGGATAGCGGTGAGGCGGCTTTGGCTTGGCTGGCGGACCACATGCCCGATCTCATGGTGATCGATGTCGTGATGCCAGGGATGAGTGGTTTTGATTTGTGTCGGCAACTGCGATCGCGCCCCGCCACTGAAAAGGTACCCGTGATCTTTTGCACGTCCAAGAACCAAGACTTTGATCGGTTCTGGGGACTCCGTCAGGGAGGCTCTGCTTACCTAACCAAGCCCTTCGCCCCCCAGGAATTAATCGAGGCGGTTCGGTCCTGCCTCGCCTGAGCGACCCTCTAGGGCTCCAACAGCGAAACACCCCTGAACATTGACACTCCCATTGAAAAATTACCCTACCGTGCGGTGCGGCCATGGCGATCGAATACCTAGATCTACAACTGAGACATGACCTTCGGGTGGGCATTCCGGCCCAAGCAATTGCTGAAGTGCTGAGCTTCAAACCAGGACAAATTTCCCCGGTACCCGGTGTGAACCCATTGCTATTGGGGGTGTCGAACTGGCGTGGCAAGTTGCTTTGGAGCCTGAACCTGAG
This sequence comes from uncultured Pseudanabaenaceae cyanobacterium, assembly GCA_938017515.1. GTDB lineage: Bacteria > Cyanobacteriota > Cyanobacteriia > PCC-9006 > JAAUQQ01 > JAAUOP01. Next base: position 27,254 of record CALIJJ010000076.1, on the reverse strand, counting down.
CGATTTGCTCGCGCTGCGGCCGGAGGCGGACCAGCCGGGGGGGCACTTGAGTCTGCGAGAAACGGAATCGTTGACGGCGGTGGTGGTGGCGGATGCCGCTGCCCAGCGGACCTTGGCCTGTGTTGTGTCGAAGTTGCGGGGCATTGTGGAAGTGCCAGAGACCCAGGTGCAACCGATGCCCGTGCAATTTCCAGAGCGGCTTCGCCAATCCTTTCGAGGCGTGACGCGATTGGGTAGCCCGATGCTGCTACTGGATATGGATGGCCTATTTCAGATTCATCGCTGGTGAATGGCTCCCACGTTTTTGTGCTGACCTTGATATTGCCTGATGTTGATATCGATTTGACGCGATCTGATTAACACCCTTCTACTGCTTTTGGCGTTGACACCTATGACTTCCTCCACCCCTTCTGAACTGACCCCTGATGCTGCTGTCTCCGATGCTGCTATCTCTGGTGCCATATCCTCTCCTTGGGATTCAGCAGCGGCAGAGACGTTTGATGCTGTGCCTGAGCTGAACGGCCAGGATATGACTGAGGATCAGCTTCTCGACGGTGTGATGCAGGCTAGCAATTTGCAGCAGGCTGGCCAGGATGCGGCGGCGATCGCCCTTTACCAGACCCTCGTTGCCGCTGACCCCCAGGGACAGTATGGTGCCATGGCCCGTAAGGCTCTGGAGGGGATGTCTGAAGGGGTCTCCCAGGGGGGGCTGACAAGGTTTCTGGAGAAAAGGTATCTGGAGATAAGGGAATAGGAGCGGAGCTTCCTAACGCAGTGGCCAGCGGGGGGCATCCGGCGGATGGTGCTTTCGGGGCGGATAGCGGTGAGGGAGGGATGTCCCATGAAGCGATGGTCCATGAAGCGATGGCCCGTGAAATAGATACATTCGTGGCTCGTGAGTTTGTTGCCCATGAATCTGCCTCGGTGGCCCATGGCGAGGATCGGGTTGCCCAGGAGCCCTGGAACTTAGGGGGTCCTGACCATGGAATGTCTCCGATCGCTGCCGGTGCTCAGAGCGCTGAGACTGAGTTTCAACCCAATCGCTTGCAGCTCCGACTGGCCAACTGGTCTGTCGAGCGCAAGCAGTGGGTCGGGCTTGGGATTTCTGCTCTGCTTTCGGTGATGGGATGTGTGGGTCTGGGGGTCATGGCAGGGGAGCAGTTGGCAGAGGTTGCTCGCAACCGTTCGGCGCTTGCGCCGGAGACGCCGTCCGAGCAAGCGCCGAACGATCGTATCGCGGAGACGGTGTTGCGGGATGCCCAGGTGCAGTTGATGGTTCAGGTGGCGATCGCCAGTCTGCTTGTGGTTGCGATTCATGGGGGGATTGCCTATGTGCTGACGCGTACCATCGCCATTCCGCTAGAGCAGCTGAAGCGATCGGCCCAAACCCTGGAGCCAGGGCAGATGCTGAATCTGGTCTCGACAGATGAGCTGGGGGATCTGGCACTTGTTTTGAATGAGCGCTCGATCCAGCTTGGTGAGATGTTTACACAACTGAGCGATGCACGCGATCGCTTTGACGATTTATCCCATCAAAAACGCCAGGAAACTGAGGCCCAGCGTCAGGAAACCGAGCAGCTCCAAAAGCGGGTGATGGAACTTCTGCTCGAAATTGATGGTGCCCGGCAGGGCAACCTAACGGTTCGAGCTCGGGTGACGGATGACGAGATGGGCTCCGTCGCCGATGCCTTTAATTCCACCGTGGCCAGTCTTCAAGGATTGGTGCTTCAGGTTCAAGCTGTTGCTTCCCAGGTGATCCAGAGCGTTTCTGCCAGTGACCAATCCGTTGGTGTTTTGGCTGATGCCGCGACCCAGCAGGCTCAATCCATGACCAATGCGCTCCAGTCCGTGGAGGAGATGTCAGTGTCGATTGAAGGCGTCGCAGAGACGGCCTCAGAGGCGGCATCCATCTCGCGTCGGGCGTCGGCGGCGGCGGATGCGGGGGGAGATGCCATGAACCAAACCGTGCTCAGCATTAATGCCTTGCGGGGGAACGTGGCGGAGACCTCCAAGAAGGTGAAGCACCTCACCGAGTCTTCCCAGGAAATTTCTAAAATTGTGGGTTTGATTTCTGAGATTTCTGCCAAAACGAACCTTTTGGCCTTCAATGCCTCCATCGAAGCCGTGCGAGCTGGTGAGCATGGCCAGGGCTTCCGCATTGTGGCAGATGAAGTCCGGCGTTTGGCGGAGCAGGTGACCGACGCAACCCAAGAGATTGAGCAACTGGTGACGGGCATTCAACTGGAAACGGCTGAGGTCTTGACCATGATGGAGCGAGGGACAGAGCAAGTTGTGACAGGGACACGGTTGGTCGATACAACGCGTACAACCTTGGCGTCGTTGGTGGAAACCAACCAAGAAATCGATGGGTTGCTCCAGTCTATTTCGGCCAGTACTTCATCCCAAACCGCAGCCTCTAGTCTGGTGAGTGCCACCATGCAGTCCGTTGCGACGCTAGCCCAGAGTAGCTCCACCGAGTCAGCGACGGTGGCGGAGACGCTCAGGCAGTTAGTGGCCGTTTCCCATCAGTTACAGCATTCCGTGGAACAGTTCCAGGCAGGCCAATCCTAGGGGAAGCCACACCACCGATCGCCTGATTCGATCGCCTGATTCGATTGCCTGATCCTTGCTTCTCCACACCTCCTGCTGTCCCATGTTGAGTTCTCAACCCTCTTCGACCCATTCCTCGACCAACCCAGTGCCCCTCTCTGCGATTGAGCAAGAGGTTCGCCATTGTTTTATCTATGAAGATGCGCCGGAGTATGTTGAGGCGCTGGAAGCCGGGATTTTGCAAGTTTGCCAGTCCGGGACCGTTGAGGATTGGAAGGCCCTATTGCGGGCAGCCCATACGCTGAAGGGGGGAGCAGGCTTAGCTCAGCTGATGGGGCTCAGCCGATTATCCCACCGGCTGGAAGATTTGCTCCTCGCCGTGCGAGAACAACGGGTGCCGGATTTGCCCCAGGCCCAGACTGTTTTGTTGCAGGGCATTGATGAAGTAAGGCGATTGCTGGCGATTGCGGCAGCAACTCCCGCCACGGATCCCTCCTCGGAATTGCTTGAAGTTCTAGAGCAGATTTTGCAGGATACCCAGGTACCGACTGAAGATGGCGTTGGCCAGGATGCCATCGAGATTGCTGGGGGGGTAGATCCAGTGAAGCTGGTTCTCGATAGTGATTTTCGTCAACTATTGGAGATTGCCCAGGGTGATTTGGCCCACAAGTCTCCGACGGAGGTTTTGGGAGCGCTCGCAGAAAGTAGCCAAATGCTGGCTGAGGTCCTGAATCTCGGCTGGTTGAAGCATTGTGTGGCTGAAGTTCAAGCCCAGTTGTTTTCCCTCGCTTGCACGGTTCAGCAGTCTAAGACTGTATTGAGCTATTTGGAATATGCCTGTGATTGTGTGTTGCGGGATCAAGTGCCGGAGACCTTTGATTGGTCTTGGAATACGCCGGGGGAAGGGAGCAGGACTGTGTCGGAGCCCAACCCTGAACCCGCGGGGAAGGCTTCAGCTCCGGCCTTACCTCAATCTGCATTTTCCCCACCCGCGAACCCTGTGCCCGCGAACCCTGTGCCCGCGAACCTTGCGTCTGCTAACCTTGCGCCCGCGACCTTCTCGACCTTCCCTACTGCCGAAGACGTTACCCTACGGGTTCCCGTTCGTTGCCTCAATCGCCTCAATGATCGCCTCGGGGAGATGTTTGTGAGTTATGAAACGCTCAAGCTGGAACATCGTCGTTTGGGGCAGTCTAATCGGGACTTGCGACGGCGATCGCGCCAGTTCTATCAGGTGCGGGAACAACTCCAAACCCTCTATGACCAGTTACTGCTTCCCCTTGCGGCTTCTCACCCTTCTTCTCCTTCTACGAGTGTTGAGGGCTTACGCGGCGAGCCTGCGAGAGGTGAGTCTCTGGAATTTGATGCGTTGGAAATGGATCAGTTCAGCGAGACCCATAGCCTGCTCCAGGACTTCCAGGAGTTGCTGACCCGCCTCGAAGAAAGCAGCGACGATATCACACTGTTTTCTAAGGGAGCTGAGGAGGCGATGCTTCAGTTGCAGGAGCAAATGAATGGTCTCCGCAGTGATCTACGTGCGACTCGAATGCGACCCTTTTCCATACTGGCGGAGCGATTTCGTCGGCCGCTGTGGGATCTCTCCCAACGGTTTGGCAAACCTGTGGAGTTGGCGATAGACGGGGGAGAACTTTTGGTTGATCGGGCTGTGCTGGATCAACTCTATGATCCCCTGATGCATCTGTTGCGCAATGCTTTTGACCATGGCATTGAGGCGCCTGAGGTGCGTGCCGCCCAGGATAAGCCGGACCTGGCAACGATTCGTCTATCGGCCCGCCAAACGGGAACACAAATTGCGATCGACCTTCAGGATGATGGCAGGGGCATTAACTTGGATCGGGTTTATGCCAAGGCGCAACAGGCAGGGCTCGTGGGGGCTGAACGTCCATCGGATGATGTCTTGCTGAGCTGTCTATTCAAGTCTGGCTTTTCCACGACATCCCGGGCGGGGGAATTGTCTGGGCGCGGTGTCGGTTTGGATGCGGTCGAGGCCCAGGTGGCCCAGCTACGGGGCACGGTGACGGTGACGACGACCCTGGGGAAAGGTACCTGTTTTACCCTTCAGATGCCCCGCTCCATCAATATTTTGCCGCTACTGGTCTGCCAGAGTCGTCGCCCTCGCGGGATGCCTGCGGTGGCTGCCATTCCTTCGATTCAAATTTTAGATTTCCTGCCGCTTTCCTCGATGTTGCTTCAGGAAATGAAGGGGGGCAATGGGGGGGAGATAGGAGCTGATTCACGAATGTTGCCACCCAGTCTTTCCTGGCGAGGACAAACCATTCCCCTCGTGGCCTTGGATCATCTGATGCCTTTAAGCCCGATGGCCTGGCAGTTGGGGCGGGGAACTTGGGAAACTTCGGCGGCATCTGGAGGGGTGGGCATTGTGGTGGAGCGGGCAGGGCAGCCCCTGGCGATCGCGGTGGATCAACTGCTTTGCGAGCAAGAATTGGTACTCAAGACCTTTGAAAGTTGGGTTCCGCTGCCTGCCTACCTCTCGGGCTGTACCATTTTGGCCTCCGGTGAGGTGGTGCCAGTGCTTCGTCCCGAAATGCTCCTGGCCGATCAAGAGACTGATCCCTCGGCGGTGGCTCAGGGGGGGGAGCACCATGCTTCCCATCACCCACGGCCTGAGGCGGTGGTGTTCCCCCCCGAGGCAGTCTCAGCTCCCACAGCCCTTGTGGTGGATGACTCTCTCACGGTGCGTCGGTGGATGGTGCGTTCCCTGGAGCGGGAAGGCTATCAGGTGGTCCAATGTCGAGATGGCCAAGACGCCTGGGAGCAGTTGGCCGGGGGACTCCAATGCGACGTGGTGATTTCTGATGTTGAAATGCCCCGTTTGGATGGATTCCAACTATTGAGCCGCATTCGTCAAACCTCGAATCTGCTCCATCTGCCGGTGGCGCTGCTGACCTCTCGCCAAGGCGATCGCCATGTGGCCAAAGCCCGGCAGCTTGGGGCAACGGGCTACTACACGAAGCCCCTGGGTAACCAGATTTTGCTGACACAACTCACGTCGCTTCTGGCTGGAGATCCCGCTGGATTACTGGCGGCATCGGGGGAGCTGTCATCGATCTAGGCTGCCCCAGGGTTGATTGGGCGATGGTGTTATCTAAGCCTCGGCTGGATTGAGAGCAAAAACTTGCAATCGGTCACTTTCATTCGCTAGGATGTGGTGTTTGGAGATGATAGCAAGCAACGCTGCAAAAGAGGAGCCATGGCAAAGCGCGTCCAGGTCGTTTTGACGCAAGATATTCGTAAGCTCGGTCGTGATGGCGACCTGGTTGAGGTTGCACCGGGCTATGCCCGCAACTATTTGCTTCCCCAGGGAATGGCTGATTTCGCCACCCCCGGCGTACTCAAGCAAGTAGAGTTTCGTCGTGCTAAGGAGCAAGAGCGCCTAGCAGCAGAGAAGGAAGCGGCGGAGAAGCAAAAGGTTGCTCTCGCTACCATTGGTCGCTTCACCATTAAGAAGCAGCTCGGTGAAGACGAGGCCATTTTTGGCACCGTGACCAACGCCGATGTGGCTGATGTGATTAAGGATCTCGCCAGTATCGAGGTCGATCGCCGCGATATCGAAGTTCCTGAGATCAGTAAGCTTGGCAACTACACCATTCAGGTGAAGCTCCACCCCGAGGTCACCGCAGATGTCAATATCCAGGTGGCTGCTCTCTAGCACTTCTGGTGCTTTGAGATGCGGCTCCCCTGAAGGTTGCTGACGTTGAGTTCTATTGAGCTTCGGCTCTGTTTGAGTTCGATGGCTTGAAGTCAACAATCCTTACAGTAATGGCCCCTTCCCTGCGGAAGGGGCCATTATTTTATGTGGTCCACTAAATTGAATGGGGAGCTGCCATCCTATCTAGTGTAAATGTACTATATAGAGTGGACGCAAGCTATCGCGGAGAGAGACGGGATGATTCAGGAGCCAAGTTTTAAGCCGCTGAGCGATAACGTTCCGCCCCAAAATATCGACGCAGAAGAGGCCATTCTAGGAGGTATTCTGCTAGATCCTGAGGCCATTACACGGGTCGCAGATACGCTTCAGCCCGAAGCCTTTTACATCAGTGCTCACCAGGAAATTTATCGGACTGCTCTGCTGCTTCACGGTCAAGGTAAGCCCACAGACCTCACGACGATTACTGCTTGGCTGCTTGATAATGACAAGCTCGACAAAATTGGTGGCCAAAGCCGTATTGCCCAGCTCGTCGATCGGCTGATCAGCTCCGCGAATATTGATCAGTACGCCCATCTTGTCACCGATAAGTATCTTCGCCGCCAGTTAATTAAGGCGGGCAACGAAATCATTCAGTTGGGCTACGAAAAGGCGACGCCGCTGGATGAGATGTTAGATAAGGCGGAGCAGCGAATTTTTAGTCTCGCTCAGGAGCGACCCCAGTCGAGTCTGTCTCCCACCGCTGAAGTTCTGACCAAAACCTTCAACGAAATTGAAAGCCGCTCCCTCGGTACGGCTGTTGCGGGAATTCCCTGTAACTTTTATGACCTTGATGCGATGACGCAGGGGTTTCAGCGCTCAGACCTGATCATTGTCGCGGGGCGCCCAGCCATGGGCAAATGCCTTACGGCTGAGGCAGAAATTGTTCAAGAGGATGGGTCGATCGCCACGATCGAGTCGCTCTGTCAGGAGCAGCGGAGCCGTAGAATTCCGACGCTAGATCGAATCTGGCAATTTGAACTGGCACAGCCTTCGGCCTATATCAATGACGGGCTTAAGCCAGCGTTTCGCGTCACAACGCGTCTAGGACGCCGACTGTCCACCACGTTGACGCACCCCTTCCGCACGCTCAAGGGCTGGCAGCCGCTGGCGGAACTCTCGGTCGGCAGTCAAATTGCAGTACCTCGACGGCTGCCCATCTTTGGCAAAGACAAACTACCGGACGAGCAGGTTAAGCTACTGGCCTATTTCATCGGCGATGGCGGACTCACCGGTTGCTCTCCTCACTTCACGAATCAAAATCCCCAAATTCAGGCGGAGTTTACCGAAGCCGCCCGCCAATTTGCGGCGGTTCAGATCAAGCTTGCCACCCCTGCGGGAGACGCTCGTACACCTTCGTTCAGGGTCGCGACTTCAGTCAAAGCGACAGCTCAGCAGCGGCATCAGTTTGGGACTCGTCTCAGGCAAGCGATACAGCACCGCGAGCTATCAGGAAGGGCGATCGCAACTCAAGTGCGGGTCTCTCCCAGCTTGGTCACACAGTGGCATCAGGGAAGCTGTGCTCCAGACAGAAAGGCGTTGACAGTACTTTGCGACGTGCTAGACATGGAGGCTGAGACCCTCGCCCCTGATGCTTTTGAAGCCCTGCGCAGCTCTGGTCAAAATGCCTTGACGGCTTGGCTCGACAAGCAGGGGCTGTGGGGCAAAGATGCCCACCATAAAGCCGTACCGGACTCTGTCTTTCGTCTGCCTCGGCCTCAGCTTGCGCTATTTCTCAACCGTCTTTTTGCCACGGATGGCTGGGCAACCGTCCTAAGCAGCGGGCAGTCTCAGATTGCCTACAGCACCGTCAACGAAGTGCTGGCGCGACAGGTCCAGCATTTGCTCCTGCGGTTTGGCATCATCGCGAAGCTCCGCTCCCGGCAGGTGAAGTATCAGCAGACCCGGTGTCCTGCCTGGCAGCTCGACATTAGCGATGCCAGATCGCTGCAAACCTTTGTAGATGAGATCGGGATCTTTGGGAAAGAGGCAGCCGTTGAGCGGGTGCGGCAGGCGATCGCGACCAAAGCCTATCATTCCAACTGCGATCTCATTCCTCTTGAAGTCTGGGAGATGCTGGCCATTGCTAAGGGTGAAGAAAGCTGGGCCTCTCTGGCAAAGCGTGCAGGACTAAAGGGAAGCAGCAACATTCACGTCGGGCAGCGTCGTTTAACGCGGGATCGGCTGCTGGCGATGGCCAATGCGTTAGAGCATGAGGGACTGCGATCGCTGGCGACCAGCGAGGTTTACTGGGACGAAATTGTGGCGATCGAATTCCTCGGACACCAGCAGGTCTACGACCTTACGATGCCTAGCCATAATTTCGTTGCTAACGACATCTGTGTTCACAACACCAGTTTTGTCCTCAACCTGGCCCGCAACATCGCGGCGCTCCATCGCTTACCGGTTTGTGTGTTCAGCTTGGAGATGTCCAAGGAGCAGCTGGTCTATCGCATGCTTTCCAGTGAGGTCAGCATTGAGAGCGGACGTCTGCGAGCTGGGCGGGTTCGTCAGGAAGAGTGGGAGGTTCTAGGCCATGCCATTAGTCAGCTCTCCCAATTTCCCATCTACATTGACGATACGCCGAATATTTCGGTGACCGAGATGCGCTCGAAGGCACGACGCTTGCAGGCGGAATATGGCGGCAAGCTGGGTTTAATTCTGATTGACTATTTGCAGCTGATGGAGGGAAATTCTGACAACCGGGTGCAGGAATTGGCCAAGATTACCCGAGCACTCAAGGGGATGGCCCGAGAACTTCAAGTGCCTGTCATGACCTTGTCCCAGCTCAGTCGCGGGGTTGAGTCGCGGACCAATAAGCGGCCAATGATGTCAGACTTGCGTGAATCGGGTTCCATTGAGCAGGATGCCGACCTGATTATCATGCTGTACCGGGACGAGTACTATAACCCTGATACGCCGGATCGTGGTATCGCAGAGGTCATTATCACCAAGCATCGTAATGGACCGGTGGGGACCGTCAAGTTATTGTTTGAGCCTCAATTTACCCGATTTCGAAATTTAGCAGGTGGGCCACCCAATCCATCCTAGCCTTCTGTGTGGGTAGCTTGACATCTCCTCCACCATTTTTTCCTAGCCGAAAGAAAGACATCCAGGGGCCATTTCGAGCAGGCTTTGTCAAAAGCTCATATTATTCCGCGTTTCATTACGATTGCTTTGTAAAAAAGCCTTGAAGCGTCTGAAGAGTTTATGAAACTTTCTCGGGCCAAAGAATTTTCTGAGCTTTATATGAAAAATGATAGACAAGAAACAGATTTAACTATCTTTTTATACTTTGAGCTACGGAGTTACCCTTGTCTTTCTCTGGGTTAGAGGAATTTGGATCGAGTTTTGTATGCAGAGATACGCTACTGATTTGCCCACAAACTGAGATTGGAAAATGTGTTGTCAGGAGTATTTATTCATACTTGGGTCTTTTCTCTGAAAACGGCACGCAGTTTTTTTCTCTCCACTTTTCTCCCGTCCCATTTTATGGAACTTCCACTGCTAGACGCATTGATTGAAATCAGGGTGAAGCCAAAATGTCCCATCTAGAGGGGATTTGGGAATTTTTGAGTCGTGCTGGCAGGCGATCGCCGAGAAAATATCTCGGCTCTTCACAAAAAGTTTATCCGTCCCGTCTGGAACGATACTTTACAAGTGCTTCAGAATACATTGAGTCATATTTTTGCTTCCGAGATACCCATCTTTTATTCTTGTCCGTCTAGGAAAATAGAAGACTGCGGAAATCCCCTTAGGCAGGTTGATTGCGCTAAAACGCTGGGCTTAGAGAGAGCCCGTACTTTCCTCGTCTGGTCTCGATGTTTTGTAATAAATGTAGGTGTTTTGGGGCTAAATCAGTGAGCTATCCAGGGTTGATGTCCCGAAATATACCTTATCCACCTATGAAAGTTGCTTGAAGCAGCTTGATCTTTGCCTATTGCCGACGATACGGTAACTAAGTGTTGGGGTCAGACAAACTCCCCTAGAGCGTGTCTGACGTCTATGTTGCCAGAAGCATTTGTGTTCAACTTGTCTCCTGATTGCAGTGAGGCTTGGGGAATGTGAGGTGTGTTGGTGCGATGTCTCTTTTTTCTAGAGCACTGTTTTAGTCGTTTTATTCCACCTCGATGTTATGAGTCTCAGGATTGGGAGGGCCATTTTACTATTCTATCTACATCGAAATTAGTGCCATCTGTTTTAGTCTCAAACGGCCAGTTTTATGGGCCAATATCTGAGGATTTTAGTGACGTTTGAAGATCCTCGGCGACTTTAAAATCCTATTGCTTCTCTTGTCAGTTCAATTGAATCGTTAATTGGCTTAGGTGGATATCTCCGCCGTCTCCGTTTTGTTCCTCTTTGTTCTCTCTGGTGTGCCTCTAAATCCGTGCTCTACCTGGAGCCTTGATTTCGTGGGCCATGAGCTTACCTACCTTGGCTAGTCTGTCTGTCCCACTGTTTCATGCCAGGTTTGGTGTGATGTGTGCGCTATGTTAACTGCCAAAATATCTGACTCCCTCGCGGAACTTCAGAATGACTTAGATGCGTTTGAATGCGCTGTTTTGGAAATGATTAAGGATAAGGAAATGGGCCGTACGGCAATGCATAATTCCCAAGAAAATAGCTCCGATGTCGATCTCGACCTCTATGCTTTGAGTCGGACTCCGATTGCCATTATCGGTATGGCCTCTCTCTTTCCAGAATCCAAGAGTACTCAAGCTTATTGGGATAACATCCTGGCTGAGGTGGATTGCATTACAGAGGTCCCTGAATCTCGCTGGAATAGTGCTGACTATTTTGATGAAAACCCGAGAGCCGTTGATAAGACTTACTGCAAGCGGGGCGGATTTATTCCCGATATCGACTTCAATCCCATGGAGTTTGGCCTGCCTCCTAATGTTTTAGAGGCAACCGATATTTCTCAACTCTTGGCCCTGGTGATTGCTCGTCAGGCCATGGAAGATTCTGGCTATGGTCAGGCCTCTGACCTCGATCGCAACAAAACGGGCGTTGTGTTGGGTGCTGTTGGTCGTCAGCTCAGTGGTCCATTGTGGGGCCGACTGCAGTATCCCGTTTGGGAGCGCGTTCTTAAGAGTAGTGGCCTGTCTGACGAAGATACCCAGAAGGTCGTTGAGAAGCTGAAGCTGGCCTATCCCAGTTGGCAGGAAAACTCTTTCCCCGGCATGCTGTCCAATGTCATTTCCGGACGCATTGCGAACCGTCTCGACTTTGGTGGGCTGAACTGCACGCTCGATGCAGCCTGTGCAAGTTCTTTGGCTGCCCTGAAGATGGCGCTGAGTGAGCTGGTTGAGCGCCGTGCCGATGTCATGCTGACGGGCGGTGTTGATCCCGACAACTCTGCCTTTACCTATCTCTGCTTTAGCAAGACACCTGCTCTGTCTCCGACCCAGGAGAGCCGCCCCTTCGACCAGTCCTCCAAGGGGATCATGCTCGGAGAAGGCGTTGGTATGGTGGTGCTAAAGCGTTTGGAGGATGCTGAGCGGGATGGCGATCGCGTCTACGCCGTCATTCGTGGCCTGGGCACGTCGAGCGATGGCCGCTTTAAGAGTATTTACGCGCCTCGCCCCGAGGGCCAGGTCAAGGCCATTCGTCGCGCCTATGAGGATGCCAACATTGACCCTGCGACCATCGGCTTGATGGAAGCCCACGGTACGGGAACCGTTGCCGGTGACTCAGCAGAATTTGAGGGGATGAATGCGGTCTTCGGCGAGAATAATCCTCGCAAACAGCATATTGCCCTAGGTACCGTCAAATCTCAAATTGGTCACACCAAGACGGCGGCGGGCATGGCCAGCATGATCAAGGCCTCTCTTGCCTTGCACCATAAGATTTTGCCGCCCACGATCAATATCGATCAGCCCAACACCAAGTTTGATATTGAGGATTCTCCCTTCTACCTCAATACCAAGGTGCGGCCCTGGATTCGTAAGCCGGATGAAGGTCCCCGTCGTGCTGGAGTCAGCTCCTTTGGCTTTGGTGGTACGAACTTCCACGTGGTTTTGGAAGAGTACGAAGCAGAACAAGCCGGTGCGTACCGTATCAATAGTGTCCCGCAGCCTGTTTTAATCTCGGCTGCTACCCCTGCTGAACTTGCCCAGCGCTGCCAGGCACTCTTGACTGCGTTCCAGGGAGAAACTGGCGAAGCCGAGTACGTTGCGCAGGTAAATGAAAGCCGTTCCTTGGTGCTGCCTGACGCAGTGGCCCGTCTTGGATTTGTGGCGGAGTCCTTTGAGGATGCCCAGCGTAAGCTGAAGGTGGCTGTCACCTTGCTGGGACAAATGAAGCAAGAGGCCTGGGAACATCCCCAGGGGATCTTCTACCGCGCCTCTGGTCTAGCCTTGAACGGTAAGGTCGTGGCGTTGTTCTCGGGACAAGGCTCCCAGTACATTGACATGGGTCAGTCCCTGACCGCTAACTTTCCGCCACTCCGAGAGACCTTTGCTCGTCACGATCGCCTGCTGGCGGCGGATGGGCTTCAGCCTGTTTCCGACGTGGTTTATGCGCTGCCTGTTTTTGATGAGGCGGGTGAAAAGCGCAATAAGCAAATGTTGCGCCGTACAGAATATGCACAACCAGCCATCGGTGCCTTCAGCTCTGGCCTCTACAAAGTCTTCCAGCAGGCGGGCTTCACGCCCAGCTTCACGGCGGGTCACAGCTTTGGTGAGCTGACTGCCCTGTGGGCCTCTGGTGTTCTCAATGAAGAGGATTACGCCTTCCTTGTGAAGGCACGGGGCCAAGCGATGGCCGCTCCTGCAGGCCGAGACTTTGATGCTGGCGCAATGCTGGCGGTCAAGGGCGATGCCGCTCGCATCCAGACCATTGTTGATGGTTTGGCTGGTGTTTCCATTGCCAACTTCAACTCCGGTCAGCAGGTTGTTCTTGCAGGAGCAACTGATGCCATCGCAGCTGCTAAGACAACGCTTGAAGGTCAAGGCTTTGAGCCCATTCCTCTGCCTGTGTCGGCCGCCTTCCACACACCGTTGGTGGGTCACGCCCAGGTTCCCTTCAGCCAGGCGGTGGAGCAGGTGACGTTCGCAACGGCAAAGATTCCTGTCTTTACCAACGTGACTGGGCAAGCCTATCCGGCTGATGCCGCTGCGACGAAGACACTGTTGCAGCAGCATATGGTCAGTCAGGTTCAGTTCAAGCAAGAAATTGAAAATCTCTACGCGGCTGGCGGTTACTGCTTTGTAGAGTTTGGACCCAAGAATACGCTGACGAATTTGGTCAAGGATATTCTGGGTGACCGTCCTCACCTGGCGATCGCGACCAATGCCAGTCGCCACAAGGACAGCGATATCCAGATGCGAGAAGCCGCGATGCAACTGCGTGTTGCAGGTCTTTCCTTAGGTGATATTGACCCCTATCAATTGCCTCTGGAAGCGCCGGTTGAGGCTGACCCGAAGGCCAAGCGTCTCATGGTGAAGATCAACGGTGCTAGCTTTGTTGGCAAGAAAACCCAGGCCGCCTTTGAGGCCGCTCTGAAGGATGGCCACCAAGTCAAGGCACTTGCTTCTGCTGCGTCTCCAGTGAGTAGCATTTCCCGGATCGCAAAGGCCCACGGCTATGTTGAGGGCGTGGCCAACGTGACTGGAAACGGAGCCAACGGGAATGGCTCCAATGGTAATGGCTCTAACGGTAATGGCGCTAACGGCCATATTTCGAACGGAAATGGTTCGAATGGTAAAGCGGTTAACGGTAACGGTGCCAATGGCAAGTCCTTGAGCAGTACCAACGGCAATGGCCTGAACGGAAAGGTAACCAATGGCAACGGTTCCAACGGTTATCATTCCAATGGGAATGGTTCCAACGGTAACGGTTCCAACGGCAACGGCTTGAACGGAAAGGCGACCAACAGCAAGCCCGCGAAACAAAATGGCTTTAGCCCTGTTGTTTCCAATGGCAATGGTCTTCAAAAAGCCGTTGCTCCGGCGGGGAGACAGGGTGCAGCCGGTTTACCCCAAACAAAGCGTTACGTCCAGCAGGAGGCGAAGACATTGATGCAGCCGAATAGCCATCAACCAGTCACTGCCCTAGAAGGGGTACTGGCTCAATTCAATCAGCACCAGAGCCAAGTCGTGGGCGTTCACGAACAGTATCTGGAAGCGCATCGGCAATATACCGAGGCATTTGCCCAGATCACTCAGCAACAGCAGCAGCTCTTGGCTCAACCCGGAACCCAAGACTTAGTTGCCAGCACTGAGCGTAATTTGATGGCATTCCATGCCCACCAGCAGGAAACGCTGCGGGTCCATGAGCAGTACCTGACTCAGCAAATGGCGTTTGCCAACCGCTTCTGTGACCTCAGCCAGGCGGCTCCCGCTGCAGCATCAGAATCGAAGCCTGTCGTTGCTAAATCTGTGGCTAAATCTGTTGTTGCGAAGCCGGTTGCTGCACCCGTTGCCATCACCCCGCTGATGGTTACAACGCCCCCCGCAGCTCCTGTGGTCGAGGCTCCCATTGCTCCAGTGGCATCCCCTGCACCGGTTGCTGTGCCCTCAGTCCCCACGGTTGCTCCGACTCCAGTGGCCCAGGCTTCACCTGAGACCGCTCCGACAAGCACCTCCTCGGTCGATATTGCGCCGAAGCTCCTCGCTGTTGTCAGCGATAAGACGGGTTATCCCGCTGAAATGCTAGAGCTGGATATGGATATGGAGGCGGACTTGGGGATTGATTCCATCAAGCGAGTCGAAATCCTTGGTGCTCTGCAAGAAGAGTTCCCCGAGCTACCTCAGCCCAATCTGGAAGAACTGGCTGAGATTGAAATGCGCACCCTGGGTCAGGTTGCGGATTACATGCAGTCAAAGATGGGCGCAGCTCCCACGGCGGAGACACCGGTTGTGAAAGCCCCGGTTGCCCCGGCTCCAGTGGTTGAATCGAAGCTTCAACCGGCTCCAGTTGCCGCTCCTCCGGTTGCGACGCCAGTTGTTGCCCCTGCTCTGGTCGTCACTGCCCCCGCTCCGGCTGCTTCCACCGATAAGGCGGAAATGCAGACCAAGCTTCTGGATGTTGTTAGCGATAAGACCGGCTACCCCGCTGAAATGCTGGAGCTGGACATGGACATGGAAGCGGATCTGGGGATTGACTCCATTAAGCGAGTCGAAATCCTCGGTGCCCTCCAGGAAGCCTTCCCTAACTTGCCCCAGCCCAATCTGGAAGAGCTGGCAGAAGTTGAAATGCGCACCCTGGGCCAGGTTGCGGACTACATGCAGGGACAGTTGGACAGCCAAGATGGTGGCAATGCACCCACGCCTGCCGCACCCGTAACGCCTGCTCCAACCGCTGTCCCTCGTCCAGCGCCCGTAGCAACAAATGCACCGGTTGCTCCGACGGTTGCTCCTGTCTCCACTTATGGGTCAGCCCCGAGTCGTTCCGTTGCCCCGGCTGCTGCTCCTAGCCGTGTGGCTGCACCGGTTCACGCTGCAGTGGCTGTACTAGAGCGTCCGGTGATGGCAGCTCAAGCAGCTGTTGCAACACCGACAGTTTCTCCCCAAGTGGCCGTTGCAACTGTCGTCGCTCCCCAAGCGGAAGCCGTAGACGCGACTGAGATGCAAACCAAGCTTCTGGCAGTGGTGAGTGACAAAACGGGTTACCCCGCTGAGATGCTAGAGCTGGACATGGACATGGAGGCGGACCTGGGCATTGACTCCATCAAGCGCGTTGAAATCCTTGGCGCTTTGCAAGAGGAGTTTCCCAACCTGCCCCAGCCCAATTTGGAAGAGCTGGCGGAAGTTGAAATGCGCACCCTAGGACAGGTTGCGGACTACATGCAGGGTCAACTCCAGTCCGTCGCAGCTCCGACTGTGGCTCCTGTGTCAGCGACCCCAGCTGTCGCGGCTGTCGCGGATGCTTCCACTGCCGTGGTGACTGCAAACCCCGCAGATGCTGCGGAAATGCAAACCAAGCTTCTGGAGGTCGTCAGCGACAAAACCGGCTATCCTGCCGAGATGCTAGAGCTGGACATGGACATGGAGGCGGACCTGGGCATTGACTCCATCAAGCGCGTTGAAATCCTGGGTGCTCTGCAAGAGGAGTTCCCCGACTTGCCCCAGCCCAACTTGGAAGAGTTGGCTGAGGTTGAGATGCGCACCCTGGGTCAAGTGGCAAACTACATGCAGTCCCTACGGACGGGCGAAAAAAAAAATGAGTTAGTCACTGACTCGAACATCGAGCCGAGTGTCTCGGTTCCTGAAACGTTTCCCGGTATCGATGTTGCCCTGAGTAACCTACCCGTTGCGCCCTTGCCCCTGCCGCGCCATCCGGCTCAGCTCCAATACCTGCCTCCGGCAGATTGGTTGGAGTTTGAGCTTCCCCAGGGCCACATTTGCCTCTTGACCGATGACGGCACCGAGACGACAACAACACTGTCCCAACAGCTGGTCGCCAAAGGGTGGAAGGTTGTGGTCCTGAGCTTCCCCACTTCACTGGTGTCCCGCCAAGCGGCCCTGCCAGCTGGTGTAAAGCGTGTTGTGTTGGAGCAATTGGGAGATGCGGCTCTGGGCCAACAGCTGGCGGCGATCGCAGCAACAGAAGGTGCCCCCGCTGCCTTCATCCACCTGCACCCCACCGGCTTTGCGTCAGGACAAGGCCTTAGCTTCCCCGAGGCCGAGGCATCCCTGGTGAAGCAGGTCTTCTTCTTGGCTAAGCACCTCAAAACCCCTCTCAACCAGGCCTCTCGCCTGGGCCGTAGCGCCTTTATGACTGTGGCGCGACTGGATGGTTCCTTCGGTATGGGTGGCCACGGTGGTTACAGCGCCATCGCTGCTGGTTTGGCGGGTCTGACGAAAACCCTCAACTTTGAGTGGCGTGGCGTCTTCTGTCGAGCTCTGGATCTCAATCCCTCCTTCGATGCTGGGCAGTCTGTCAACTGCATCCTGGCAGAGCTCCATGACCCCGATGGAGCCCTACCGGAAACCGCCTACGGTGACCGCGGTCGTGTTGCTCTAGTCGCGGGCTAATGGGTTCAGACGCTGGGGCTGTGAAGAATGCGTAAGAGTTCTTCATAGCCCCTAACCCTGGACTGACCTTTTCGATATATTGAATAAGTATTTAAACTTATATCCTCCGAACCCCAGGGTTTGACATCACCTGTTTAGGCTCGGGTTGCGGCAGTGAATCGACGAAAACCCGTTAAGGGATATCCTTAGCGGGTTTTCACAATTTTAATGATGATTTTGGAAGCAGCATCATGATGACATTGGGACTGGAAGGTAAAGTTGCCGTTGTGACAGGCGGTAGTTCTGGTATTGGTCGGGCATCGGCGATCGCCCTTGCCCAGGCCGGTGCCCAAGTGGTGGTTTCGGATGTCATGGAAGAGGAAGGTGAAAAAACCGTTCACCTTATCCACAGCAACGGCGGCAACGCGCTCTTCGTCAAGACAGACGTCTCCCAGGCCAAAGATGTTCGAGCCATGATTCGCAAGACCGTCGAGACCTTTGGATCGATCGATTGCCTGTTTAACAATGCTGGAATTGAAGGGGCACGCTCTTCAACTGCAGCTTGCACTGAGGACAACTGGGACCGCGTAATGGGGATTAACCTCAAAGGCGTTTGGCTCTGTATGAAATATGCCATTCCCTACATGCGCGAACAGGGTCACGGCTCCATCGTCAACATGTCTTCGATTCATGGTTTGAGTAGCGGAATGAAAGGGTATATGCCCTATGTCACCAGCAAGCATGGTGTTATTGGTTTGACCCGAGCAGCGGCGGCAGAGCACGCTCGCCTTGGTATTCGTGTCAATGCGATTTGTCCGGGCTATGTGCAAACGCCCCTGATTGAGAACAATTTAGGTGTGAATGCTTCACAGTTTGATGATTGGCTCCAGGCCTTTGTTCCTGCGGGACGTTTGGGGACTCCTGAAGAAATTGCTAATGCTGTGGTTTGGCTCTGTTCTGACGCCTCTTCTTTTGTTGTGGGCCATACCCTTGCTGTGGATGGTGGCTTTTTGGCTCAGTAATCCTGGTACCTAAACTTTTGGGCCAGAATGAAGTGATATTTTGCGCTAAGAATTTTTTGTCCAGGAATCGATGGTTTGGACCTAGTAACTCTTAGCACAGTAAGGGGGGAATGTAATTTTTTGATGAGGTATTCGAAACGAATCGATTTGTCCGTAGATTCACCCCTAACCTGAAGTACGGGAAACAGATATCGCTCTTTTTATTTTTGATTCTTACTTAAGCTCTTATGGTTATTACGGCTCAGCTTCCAACAGCTTCTGTCTTCCTGGTGAGCGGTGGCGCTAAGGGCGTTACTGCTCAGTGTGTGATTAAAATTGCTCGCTCAGCACCCTGCAAGTGGATTTTGCTGGGACGCTCGGCGTTGGATGCGTCTGAGCCGGATTGGGCGGTGGGCTGCGAAGATGAGCCGCTCCTGAAGCAGCGCATCATGCAAGATATCCAGGCGCGGGGGGAGAAGCCTACGCCCATGGCTGTCAACCGCATCTATCGGTCGCTAATGTCCAGCCGGGAAATTAAAACAACGCTGACAACGTTAGAATCCCTCGGTAGCGAGGCCGTTTATGTTAGTGCTGACGTAACCAATGGGGCTGCGGTTAAGGACGGAATTGCGCCTGCTGTTGCAAGATTTGGGCCAATTACCGGTGTCATTCATGGTGCGGGTAACCTGGCAGACAAGCTCATTGAGAAGAAGACCGAGCAAGATTTTGAGCGCGTTTATGGTCCTAAAATCAAGGGCCTAGAAAATCTGCTCAATGCGGTTCCGGCGAGCCAGCTTCAGTATCTCGTGCTGTTTTCTTCGGTTGCTGGCTTTTACGGCAATGCTGGCCAGTCGGACTACACCCTGTCCAATGAAATTCTCAATAAATCCTCTTGGTTGATTAAGCAACAGCATCCGAGCTGTCATGTGGTGGCCATTAACTGGGGTCCTTGGGACAGCGGCATGGTGACGCCTCAGTTGAAGAAAGAATTTGAACGTCGCAAGATTGACGTCCTGCCCGTGGATGACGCGACGGATATGCTGGTCAACGAGCTGAATCCCTGCACCCACGATACGGCACAAGTCGTTGTCGGCGGGCCGATTCACCCTCCGTTGGCTGTGATTGATGGGGAACTCAAGACCCACCGCCTGCGCCGTCGTTTGTCCCTGGATAGCAATCCGTTCTTGCATGACCATGTCATTGAAGGAAAGCCAGTATTGCCCTTCACCTGCTCCTTATCCTGGTTTGGCAATGCTGGCGAGCATCTCTATCCCGGTTACAAGACGTTTGTTTGTGAAGAGGTCAAAGTACTCAAGGGCATTGTTTTTGATGACAGCCTCGCAGATGAGTATGTGCTTGATATTCAAGAGCTGTCTAAGTGTGAGGATGAGATTGTTCTAGAGGGTAAGGTTTGGAGCCTTGGACCCAACGGCAAGCCTCGATATCATTTCAGTAATCGCTTCACGCTGGTTCGTGAAATTCCGCAGGCTCCCAAGCTGGAAACCATGGACCTGACCCCTGATGGAGTGATGTCTCTGGAAGGAACTGAGTTTTATGAGGTTCAGCCCAATCCTTTGTTCCATGGTCCTACTTTCCATGGCCTTAAAAAGATTATCAATATCGACGAACAGCGCGTGACGGCGCAGTATCTCGCACGAAATATTGGCCATCAAAATCAAGGTCAGTTTCCGTCACTGACGCTGGATGCCTATATCTCTGATATCCAGACGCATTCGGTTTGGATTTGGCTGCGGCATTTCTATAGTTCTGTCTGCTTACCAGCCAAGATTGTTCGGTTTGAGCATTGGCAGACGCCCCCCTACGATCAGCCGTTTTACACGACAACAACATTGGTGTCTAAGACCGAAACGCGTCTGGCGATCGATATCACAGTTCACGCTGAAGATGGCACGATCTATAGCCGCATTACCAGTGCCGAAGCCACGATTTTCCCCCTTAGTTCAAAGGTCGCCTAGGCCATTCATAGTCTAAATGAGAGCCCAGAGAAGGGACTAGACAATAACCTAACCGCAACATTTCAGAATCACAGATTCAGCTAAGGATTAAGGAGGAAACCATGGAAAAAATTGCAGTTGTCGGCCTCTCATGCCTATTCCCTGATGCGGAGAGCCCAGAGCGGTTTTGGCAAAATCTAGTCCAGGGCAAGGACTCAACCTCCGATGCCACGGTGGAAGAGTTTGGGGTAGACCCCAATATTTTTTATGGCAAGGGAGATGATAGTTCGGATAAAACTTACTCCCTCAAGGGGGGATTTATTCGCAACTTCCAGTTTGACCCATCGGGTTATGCCCTCTCAGAGGAAAAAATTGCTGGGTTGGACCCCATCGCTAAGGCCTCTCTCTATGCGGCCCGCGAGGCCCTGCGCAGTAGTGGCCACTGGGACACCTACTGGCAGAATGCAGAACTGCGAGACAAGTGTGGTGTCATCCTCGGTAACCTGTCGTTGCCATTACATCAATCGAATCGCCTGTTCGGGCCGATGTACCAGGCTGCCGTGAACAGTGCGACTCAGGAACTCCTCAACCACCCGGAGTTTCGTTTGAAGGGTCTACCCGGGGGAGATGCGCCCAATGATCCGCTCAATGCTCGGCCTTCGAGTCTGCCGTCGCATATTGTTGCTGAGGCACTGTCCCTGTCTCGTTTGAACTTTGCTTTGGATGCAGCCTGTTCGTCGTCGCTCTATGCGGTGGAATTAGCGAGTCATTACCTACGTTCGGGTGAAGCTGACCTGATGTTGGCGGGGGCTGCGAGCTATACGGATTCGCTGTTTATTCGCATGTTGTTCTCGGGGCTACAAGCCTACCCAGACAATGGGGTGAGCTGCCCGTTTGACCAGCAATCCCGCGGACTTACCCCGGCGGATGGCGTCGGTATGTTGGTGCTCAAGCGCTACAGCGATGCGGTGCGTGATGGCGACCACATCCACGCCATTGTGTCTTCGGTGGGGCTGTCCAATGATGGCCGAGGCAAGCACCTGCTCAGCCCCAATCAAAAGGGCCAAGTGCTGGCCTTCGAGCGAGCCTATGAGGCCGCAGGATTTGCTCCCAATGAAGTGGACTATGTGGAATGTCATGCCACAGGTACGCTCTTGGGCGATACGACGGAACTCAAGTCCATTGATACGTTCTTCCATGAACACCAGGCCCGGCCTTTGGTCGGTGCATCTAAGGCCAATACGGGTCACTTGTTAACGGCGGCAGGTATGGTGGGCTTGCTCAAAGTGATTTTGGGCATGGAGAATGGATTGATTCCGCCGACGATTAATCTCAAAGACCCCCAGATTTCTCCGAATGGGGTGGTGACTCGCGATCGCATTGTCATGGAGCCCACCCCCTGGCCCGAAACGGGACGACCCAAGCGCACAGCCCTGAACGCTTTTGGCTTCGGCGGTACCAACGCCCATCTCGTGCTGGAAGAAACGCCCAAGGTTCATCCCGCTCCGACAGACTTCGTCCCCTATGGTGTTAAGTCGCCCTTAGCGATTGTGGGAATGGATGCCTGCTTTGGTGCGGCGGATAGTCTGGATGCCTTGGACCGCAGTTTTTACGACGGGATTCAACAGTTCCGACCCCTGCCCGAGAAGCGTTGGAAGGGCATTGAAAACCATCAGGAACTCCTTAAAACCTATGGTTTTGAATCCGGTGAAGCTCCCCAGGGTGCCTATCTCGATTCCGTTGATATTGACCCCATCCGCTACAAGATTCCGCCCAATGAAGTCGCTCGGTTGCACCCTCAACAGCTTTTGATGCTGAAGGTGGCCGATCAAGCGCTCCAGGATGCAGATATCAAGCCTGGGGATAACGTCGCTGTAATCGTTGCGATGGAGACGGACCTGTCGATTCATCAGCTTCAGCAGCGCTGGCATTTTGACTGGCAGGTGAAAGATGGATTGGCCAGTTCCTGTGGCAAATTGCCCGAGGACAAGCTGGAATCCCTCACGAAAATTCTCAAGGACAGTCTGCATCCCCCAGCCCACACCAGTGAGTTTGTCGGCTACATCGGCAATATTATGCCCAGCCGTATTTCGGCCCTGTGGGACTTTAATGCACCGTCCTTTACGTTGAGTGCAGGTGAAGATTCGGCACTCAAGGCGTTGGAAGTGGCTCAAAATCTCTTGGCCTATGGCCATGCCGATGCCGTACTGGTTGGCGCTGTTGATTTGGCGGCGGGATTTGAGCAGGTTTTGTTGCGCAATCAAGTGGCCCAGGTCGCCACTGGTAATGCCACGCTGAGTCTGGACCAAAAAGCCCAGGGGGCGATGGTGGGCGAGGGCGCGGGAGCCGTTGTGCTGAAACGCTTAGAGGTGGCCCAGGCGGATGGCGATCGCATCTATTCCGTGGTCGATGCCCTTGAATTTGCCAAGCTCTCACAATCGTCAGTGCCTGGTGAGGCCGCTGACCCCAATGCAGGTAACGTCATTGCCCAGGCCTGCACTGCCGCCTATGGTCAGGCCAAGATTGCCACCGATGAAATTGGCTATCTAGAAGTCTGCGGTAGCGGCGTTCCCCAAGCGGATAGTGCTGAAATTGCCGGGATTACTCAGGCTTACACCCAAGCTCACCCCGCTCACAATGGTTCGTCCCCTTCCGAGGCACCTGATCTGAGCTGTGCCCTCGGCAGTGCCACGGCGAACATCGGCTATACCGGTGTTGCAGCGGCCATGGCCAGTTTGATCAAAACCTCTCTCTGTCTCTATCACCGCTATATTCCGGCGGTGCCCAACTGGTCTGCTCCCCAGCAGTCTGACGCTTGGAAGCAGACGCCGTTTTATGTGGCTCAGGAATCTCGGGGATGGCTGTTGGGGGCAGGACTGAGCAAGCGTCGTGCGGCGCTGAACCATGTCAGCCTAGAAGGGGGGATTTCCCACCTCGTGATGTCCGAGGACCCGGCTCAGATCAAGCGACCCAGCTCCTATCTGGAAAAAACACCGTTTCATCTGTTTCCCATTGCAGGCCGCGATCGCGCCGATCTAGAAGCCAAGCTCACTGCCTTCCAACAGGCTCTAGAAGCCAGCAACTCGTTAGCAGCGCTTGCCCGAGATACATTCCGAGCCTATCGCCAGGACGCCAATTTGCCCTATGCCTTGACGCTGGTGGGCGATCAGAAGAAAAAGCTGGTGCGTGATATTGGCAAGGCCATTAAATCCGTCGGCAATGCCTTTGAAACCGGCAAAGACTGGCAGACTCCGGGGGGCAGTTTCTTTACGGCCAATCCCCAGGGTGATCCCCAAGGGGCCGCAGGCCAGGTTGCCTTTGTCTACCCCGGTGCCTTTGGCTGCTTTGTGGGTCAGGCCCGCGATCGCTTCCGTTCCTTCCCTGACATTTTCAACTTACCGATGCTGGAGCATCTGGGAGAACGACTCAATCGCGTTGATCGTCTCATTTATCCCCGTAGTCTGAATGCCTTCACGCGTCGGGAGTTGGAAGGGCTCGATGCGCAACTCCAGGCGGATCCCATCACGATGTTTGAGGCGGAGACGGGGTGCTCGGGCTTTACCACCGCCATTTTGCAAAATACGTTTAAGCTTCAGCCCCAGATGGCGCTGGGCTACAGCCTGGGTGAGACCAGCATGATGCTGGCTCAGGGGGTGTTTGAAGATGAGGCCGTGGGGACGATTAGTGAGCGACTGAGTCAGTCGGCGTTGTTCCGCGATCGCATTTCCGGTGCCAAAAATGCCGTGCGCGACCACTGGGGCATGCCCCTCGTCAGTCGAGATGATGGCCAAGACCTCTGGAGCAACTATGTTGTTGTGGCGTCGCCGGCCGATGTCAAGGCGGCCGTGGCCCAGTTTAAGCAGGTCTACGTGACCCAGATTAATACCGCCAATGAGGTGGTGATTGCAGGCTTACCGGCCTCCTGCCAACAGGTCATTGAACTCCTGGGCTGTCAGGGCTTCCGGGCTCCCTTCAACCATGTGATTCACTGTCCAGCCATGGCCTCGGAGCATGATGAGTTCTTCCAGCTCAATGCCATGACCGTGAAGCCTCCAGCAGCACAACCTTCGGTCAAGCTTTACTCCGCGGCTAACTACCAGACGGTTCCGGTCGAAAGTCATGCCATCGGCGATGCGGTGGCCACCAACCTCTGTAATCAGCTGGACTTCCCCCGCTTGGTGAATCAGATCTACAACGACGGTGCACGTATCTTTGTGGAAGTCGGTGCGGGGATGACCTGTGCTCGTTGGATTAGTGAAAACCTCGCCGATCGCCCCCACCTGTCTGTCTCCCTGAATCGTCGCGGCAGTGATGATCACAGTTCATTGGTGCGCTCCCTTGCTCGCCTGGTGAGTCATCGGGTGCCTCTGGACCTGATGCCGCTCTATGGTGATGTGGATGCGGCAGCCAAAGTGAAACGGAAAATGGTCAAACAGATTCCGGTGGGGGGTCCTTCGATCGCGGACAGCATCCTCAGTGAAGCAAACCGAGCTTTGTTTAAGGATGTGGTGGTTGAGCGGATTGATCCTCCTGTGCTAGAGACGCCGCAACCGCCTGACGTGAAGCCTGAGGTGAAACCTGAGCCCGTTGCTCCGGTGGTTCCTGTGGCTTCGGTTCCAGTCGCACCGGTTCCAGTCGCACCGGCTGTAGTCGCACCGGCTGTGGTTGCACCGGCTGTGGCCGTACCGGTTCAGGCCGTACCCAATATCCCCCAACCGCTTGCCCCAGCAATATCTCCGAAACACCCTGAACCTGTCCATGCACGAACGACGGTTCCTGCTACGGATTCATTGCCCCAGCCATCCTCTCTGCCTGCTTCCTTGCCAACAGCAACGGTTGCATCGGTCGATGAGACCTTGTTAGCCTCCCAGGCCGCTCTGGGTCAGGCCCATGCCGCGTTTCTGCAAAATCGACAGGCTTCCTTACAAAGCCTGCGTCATCTCATTGAGCAGCAATTGACGACTGCTGCCGATGCTGATAGCTCCAATGGGGAGATGGACGAACCTCATTAATTGCCTACTAGGGCTTCTCGCTACTCTCTAGCGATGGCTGAAATTTTTACTCCTATTTTTTCTTTTCCTGTGCCACTGGCTTGTCTAATCTATGACTTCTGCAACCCTTTCACCGCCCATGTCTTTGACCCAACCACTGGGCTGGCAAGGTGACTTGACCCAAGTGGCCTGGGATGAAGCTGCCATGCAAGCACAATTGCTACAGCTTCACCAGCCGCTCTATGTTGTTCGCTATCAAGGACAGCTGGGTCTCACGGCCAGTGGGACTCCACTGGCGCAGCCCGATCCTTCGGCTCCCGTGGAACTCTTGACGCAGTTGCCTGCGGTACCGCTGCAAAACCTCGGAGATCCAAGCTTTCTGAGCCACCATCATGTGCGCTATGCCTACATGGCTGGTGCCATGGCTGGGGGGATTTCTTCGGTTGAAATGATTATTGCGCTGGGTCAGGCTGGGATCCTTGCTTCTCTCGGAACGGGCGGTTTGTCCCTAGAGCAGGTTGAGACGGCGATCGCCCAAGTCCAGCAAGCCTTGCCCCAAGGACCCTATGCTTTCAATTTGCTCCACAATCCCCACGACCAGTCCTTAGAACTGGCCACGATTCAGCTCTATCTTGATCGGGGCGTCCACACTGTTGAAGCCTCTGCTTTCCTTGCTTTGACGCCCAACATCGTCTATTACCGGGCGGCGGGTCTGCGCCTGAATGGGGCTAACCAAATCGAGATTCACAACCGGGTGATCGCCAAGGTCTCACGCCAGGAAGTGGCCTCGAAGTTCATGCAGCCTGCTCCGGCGAAGATGCTTCAGGCATTGGTTGATCAAGGCTTGATTACGACGCAGCAGGCAGAGTTGGCGGCCCAGGTGCCCATGGCGGATGACATCACCGTTGAGGCGGATTCCGGTGGCCACACCGATAACCGGCCGCTGGTTTGCATGTTGCCCGCCATGGTTGCGATTCGCGATCGCATCCAGGCAGAGTTTAACTATGCCCAGCCGGTGCGCATCGGTGCAGCGGGGGGCATTGCAACCCCTCAGTCGCTGCTGTCTGCCTTGAGTCTGGGGGCTGCCTACGTGGTCACCGGCTCCATTAACCAAGCCTGCCTCGAAGCCGGGACTTCGGACCATACCAAGGCCCTGTTGGCAGAGGCGGAAATGGCAGATGTTGCCATGGCACCTGCCGCTGACATGTTCGAGGCAGGGGTCAAGGTACAGGTGCTCAAAAAAGGCACCATGTTTCCGATGCGTGCCCAGAAGCTCCACGACATCTACTCTACCTACGCTTCCTTCGACGAAATTCCAGCGGCGGAGCGAACCAAGCTGGAGAAGCAAATTCTCCAGCAGTCGATTGAGTCCGCCTGGCAGGAGGTTGCTGACTATCAACAGCGACGTAACCCTGCCAAGCTTGAACGGGCACTCAAGAACCCCAAAATGCAGATGGCGCTCGTTTTCCGGCGTTATCTAGGACTTTCGTCTCGTTGGTCGCGCGGTGGGGACGGCAGTCGCAAACTGGACTACCAAATTTGGTGTGGTCCCGCCATGGGGGCATTCAATGAGTGGGTTAAGGGATCGTCCCTGTCCCTGGCTGCGAATCGTCGTGTGGTGGAGGTTTCTCAGCAACTGCTGATCGGAGCAGCCTACAACGCTCGAATCCAGTCCCTCAACCTCCAAGGCATTCGTTTGCCCCATACGATTAGCTTTTATCGGCCTTCACCATGAAAAATGATTGGTGAGGGAGGATATTTGAAGTTGTTGTGAAGCGATCCCCCTGGCTCTTTAATTGATGATGGTTGGGGACCGTAGAAAATGAAACTGTAGTAGTATTCCTAGAAGATCAGCGTGGCTACACCTAACTTTTGAGTTTGTGCTTGCTTGGATTATTTCCTCGCCCTTAGGAATCTTATTATTCACTTCGTTGCTTCACTGTCTTTGCTTCACTCCCTAAATTAATTTTGTTGCTGACATCTTGATTCAAGATTTTGCATCGAGTTATCTAAATTAAATCTGAGGTAAGCCCATGGCCACTACAAAAAATCTTACAGCTGAGTCCATTCAG
>CALIJJ010000075.1 GCA_938017515.1 uncultured Pseudanabaenaceae cyanobacterium | reverse complement strand
TTATTTCATTATCCCGTAGGGACGAACCGCTGTTCGTCCGGTTGCTTGCCTCCTGATTGGACGAACCGTTCTTCCTCCCTACAGTTGTTGCCCCGCCAATGGTCCCGGCTGCCTCATCCATGGCACGCCCCATGGCTTGATCGAGGGCTTGCTGATACACCCGCGTGACGCTGGCGACGTACTCCGGGGCCTTCAACCGCCCTTCAATCTTCAGGCAGCTCACACCGGAACGAATCAACTCTGGTAGGACCGCTAACCCTGATAAATCTTGGGGGCTGAGCAGATATTGCCGATCGCCCAACCCGTCACTCATCTCCATCGTTTCCCCATCCACCACCAGGTCGTAGGGCATGCGGCAGGCCTGGGCACATTCCCCGCGATTGGCCGAGCGCCCCCCCAATGCTTCACTGGTCAAACACTGGCCGGAATAGGCGACGCATAATGCACCGTGGACAAACACTTCTAGGGGCAAGGCAACGTTGCGCTCTTCGATTTGCGACTGAATCTTCTCAATATCCGCAATCGAACATTCCCGCGCCAGCACCACCAGCTCGCAGCCCAGATCCCTGGCAAATTCCACCCCCGCTGCGCTCGTCACCGTCATTTGTGTCGAAGCATGGATGGGAAAATCCGGCGACAGATGCCGAATCAACTGACATAGGCCCACATCTTGCACGATCGCCGCATCCACCCCCGCCGCAATCATCGAGCGCAAATACTGCTGCACATCGTCCAGCTCGTCGGAAAACACCAGCGTGTTCACCGTCAGGTAGCCCTTCACGCCGCGCTGGTGCAAAAATGCCATCAGCTCGGGCAGGTCTGCTTCCGTAAAGTTGTGAGCTCGCATCCTGGCATTAAAGCGATCGAGCCCAAAGTAAATTGCGTCGGCTCCATTCTCTACTGCTGCCTTGGCGCACTCCCAGTCCCCTGCCGGAGCCAGTAGCTCTGGGCGGGGCCGTTGAGGTTTGGCAGCGTCAGTTTGAGACGCGGGGGAGACAGAAGCAGTGACAACCGGTTTCATGGCGGAGGCGAGAGCAAACAATCGTGTTTATGCTCTCATTAAAGACAGCCGCCTCCCTGGGTTCTTTACCAATGTCCAAGGTTCGCCCCTTTAAGCTTCGCCATATTACGGTTTGCGATCGCCAGACTCGAAACGGTCGCCGACGAATGCTGCCGATGGGGCTGGGGGTTGGTGTGGCGATCGCAACCACCCTCTCTGCTCCCCTGGCCACAGCAGATCCAATCGTGCCCCCCATCTCTCCGGAAACGTCCCTAGAAAATGCGGCACAAGCTGTTTCAAAAACAACTCTGGGGGCCATTGTTCAACTGCAAGATCTCGACTTGCCCGATCCCATTGTTTCCGGGAATACCACGGTTCCCCTGGGGGTGCTGCAAGAATCCCGGGGGGTTTACACCGTCAATCTCGAGATTGATACTTCCCAGCTCAATGTCTCTGGGGTGGATGCCCTGGAACGGAGCGTTGGTGAACCCAACACCGTTTCTGGACGATTTCTGCTGGACACCGGGGCCTCCACGACGCTGCTTTCGGCTCCGTTGCGCCAGACCCTTGGCATTTCCGGCACTCCCGTGAACAGCGACCGTCTGTCCTATGCTGTGGCGGGCAAGAATTGTCCTGAGATGACAGCCCACCGCCTGACCCTGCCTCCCCTACAAATTGCAGAGAGCCGCGTCAGCCAGCTTCAGGTGCTGCAATTTGACCAAACGCTGATCCCAGAGGGAGCCGATGGGGTTTTGGGGATGGATGTTTTGGACCAATTTCAGTTCACGATTGATCCAGAGCAGCGCCGTTTAAGGCTGCAATTGCCGAGCAAGCTCCCTTCGGAATCGTCCCAGCTCCTGGGTCTTGCCGATCGTTTGCGAGCGATTCCGCTGGAAGCACGCTCTGGCGTCATGTTGGCCCAGATTAAGCTGGAGGATCAGGGGCCCTTTACGATGCTGCTGGATACGGGGGCTGATGGCACGTTTATTGCCAAAGACGTGGCCAACCAGCTCCAGCTTCAGGCTCGCAAACCCATCAAAATGCTGGGCTTTTGCGGTCTCGAAGATGCTGAGATGGCCAGGCTGGATCGAGTCTCCCTACAAAACCACAGTCAGACAGGACTAGATGCGGTAATTACTGATTCTTCAATTCTCAGCACGCTCAAGATCGATGGGGTTTTAGGGCAGAATTTCCTGAATCATTATCGACAGCATTGGCACCTCTCTGGAGAGGAAAATAGCGGCCAGAACTGGTTGATTTTAGAGTTAACACAAACTCATTGATGTCGCATTTTATACGCAGAATAAGTTTTTTCTTGCCATCAAATTCAAGTGATGCACTGGTTTATTTGAGGTTTTAGTGAAGGGCCTTACGGCTTCTCCGTGTTCCTCGCTATGATGCACCCAAGTCCATCTAAATTCCGTACATACGGAATGCTGAGAAAACCTCCCCTAGGGGAACTTCTCCGTATTATCTTCGTCAGCCGGGCTGCATTGAGCAAGCAGGAACTCTCATGAAAAAGAATACAGTCGTAATCGGGGCAGGGCCTGCGGGTCTTACAGCAGCCTACGAGCTTTGTAAGCATGGCGTGAAATCCACGGTTCTAGAACAGGGCGATCGCGTCGGGGGAATTTCCCGCACCGAAACCTACAAAGGGTATCGCTTCGACATTGGTGGCCACCGCTTTTTCACCAAGATCGGTGAGGTCACTGACCTCTGGTACGAAGTGCTGGGCGACGAATTTATCAAAGTACCCCGCCTATCCCGTATCTATTACGATGGTAAATTCTTTGACTATCCCCTGTCGATGAAGAACACCCTGAGCAATCTGGGTCCCATCAACAGTGTGGCGATCGGTCTGAGCTATCTCAAGGCGCGGTTCAAGGCACGGTTCATGCCCGGTCCTGAGGCTGAGAACCTAGAAGATTGGGTCACGGAGCGCTTTGGTGAGCGTCTCTACCGTACATTTTTCAAGACTTATACTGAAAAGGTCTGGGGCATTCCCTGCGACAAGATCCAGGCGGAGTGGGCTGCCCAGCGTATTAAGGGCATGTCGCTCAAGAAGGCCGTTATTGATGCCATCGTGGGCAGCAGCGACGCCAAGACCCTGATTAAAGAATTTGATTACCCCATCCATGGCCCCGGCATGATGTGGGAGCGTTTCCAGGAGAAAGTCCAGGATGCGGGCTCGGAGGTCCATCTCCAGACCCGCGTCACACGGGTGGATCACCACAATGGCCAGATCCAAAAAATCACGGCTCAAACTGGCGACGAAACCTTTGAACTGACGGGCGACGACTTCGTTTCCACGATGCCGGTGACGGCCTTGGTGCGCTGCATGAATCCTGCGCCGCCGGAGCCTGTGATCAAGGCTGCCAAGAGCCTAAAGTATCGCGATTTCCTGATTGTCTCGATCATCGTTGACCAGAAGGACCTCTTCCCGGACAACTGGATCTACATCCACAGCCCTGAATTCAAAGTGGGTCGTATCCAGAACTTCAAGAACTGGAGTCCGGCCATGGTGCCCGATTCGAGTAAAACCTGTCTGGGTATGGAGTATTTCTGTAGTGAAGGCGATCCGGTCTGGGAGATGTCCGATGAGGACCTCGTTAAGCTAGCCAGCAAGGAGATTCGCGGCTTGGGTCTGATGAATGCGGAGACCACCGTGGAAGATGGCACGGTGATTCGCCAGCGTAAGGCCTATCCCGTCTATGACGGCGAGTATCGTCAGCATTTGCAGGTGCTGCGGGAGTATTTGTCCCAGTTCAGCAACTTGCAGACCGTGGGCCGCAACGGCATGCACCGCTATAACAACCAGGACCACTCCATGCTGACCGGTCTCCTGGCGGCGAAGAATATCATGGGCGAATCCCATGACCTGTGGGAGGTCAACACCGAGCGCTCCTACCATGAGGACTTCACCAAGGAGCAGTGGGCTGATCTGAAGAAAAAGCAAGATAACGTTAAACGGGAGCCGCTCGCGGTCTAGGACCATGAGTGCATCCTTGAATGCGGAAAACGCGAAGGCGTCCTCTGAAACGTCTTCAGAAAATTCTGGCCGCCCATTATCGCGTTTTACAAACACCACTGCGGACCCATCTTCGTTATCTGTTGAGGCCCAGCTTGTGGATGAATCGTTGGACCAATCGTTGGACCAATCGTCGGACCCATCTTCTGGCCAGTCTGTGGGTAAGCCTGTGGGCCAGCCTGTGAGCCAGTCCTCTGGACAACGCATGGCTGGAGGGACGCTTTGGGTCCTGATGGCCGAGGCACTGATTTTGCCCACGGGCTTGATCACTGCGGGGGTTCTGACTCGCCACCTTGGCACAGGGGGCTACGGTCTCTTCACCTTGGCTTCGGTGCTGGTGGCTTGGCTGGAATGGACGCTGACCTCGCTGTTTGAGCGCACAACGATCAAGTTTGCGCGGGAGGTGGAGGACTGGCGTTCGTTTAGTACGGCGATCGCCCAACTCCACCTCGGTCTCGGCTGCATCATCGCTCTAGGGCTCTTTGCTTCTGCCGGATGGATCGCCGATGCTTTCCGCGAGCCCAGCCTGACGGGCTATCTGCGGCTCTATGCCCTCGACATTCCGATCTTTTGTTTGGCCTATGCCCAACGACAGCTGCTGATTGGTCGAGGGGAATTTCGGGAGCGGGCGATCGCCAGTGCCGGTCGTTGGACGGCTCGCTTCCTGTTCATCACGCTGCTGGTGATCAACGGCTTTTCCATCTACGGAGCGATCCTCGGGACCATTGGTGCCTCGCTGGTGGAGCTGTTGCTGGGTCGTCGCTTTATTCAGCCCAGGATTTTTGCCCGCTCCACCTTTCCCGTGCGTAAGCTCTTTGACTACGCCATCCCGCTCTTTCTCTTTGCCACGATCCTGCGTTGCTACGACAAGCTGGATCTGATTATGCTCAAGCTGCTGGACGGCACCGCCGAGCAGATTGGTCTCTACAGTTCGGCCCAGAACTTGGCCTTTGTGCCCAGCTTATTTGCGATGTCCTTTTCGCCGCTGTTGCTGTCTGCTCTAACCCAGACGCTTCGCCGTGAGGAGCATCAAAAAGCAACGCTGATTGAACGAAATGCTCTGCGCCTAACCTTGATCCTGTTACCGTTTGTGGCGCTGGCGGCGGGTTCCGCAAGGGCCATTGTAGGTTTAATTTATGGTCAAGCATTTCTGCCCGCAGCGACATTATTGTCGTTGCTGTTGCTGGGGGCATTGGCATTGGTTACCATTTCGGTCGCAACGGCCATTTTGACAGCGGTGGGCAAGCCTCGCCTGACGCTGTGGTCCGTTTCGCCACTGCTGCCGGTTTCGATTCTGGGCTATTGGTTTGTGGTACCGCGTTGGGGCTCCCTCGGTGCTGCGTCCGTTAGCGTTGCTACGGCGATGCTGGGTGCTCTCTTAGCCCTTGGGTTTGTTTACCAGCAATGTCGTGTGTTGCCACCGCCCATGACGGCGTTGCGTAGCCTGCTGCTCAGTGCCGTAACCTTTGGTGTTGCTTTTACCTGGATTGCCCCCGATCCCTTGTTTATCCTCAAATTTGGCATTTTGTTGACGGTGACGCCCTTGGGATTTTTGTTGCTAGGTGAATTAAATCGCGATGAGCTTCGCAGTGTGCAGAGCTGGATTTCACTCACCGGACAAAACCTTCTCAAAGGATAGCCACCAGACTAATTCCTCCCCGGTTCAATGCCCATGACTTCATCAGGGACCCCTTCCGGCTATTGTTCTGACCAGCATGCTGGTCCAATATTTGATCCTGCATCCATGGGCCATGCATCCGCTGACCCTGCCTGTCATTCCTCGCCGCCGACTTCATCTGCATTGACCGCAACGGCTCCATTTGTTTCGGTGATCGTCCCGGTTTATAACGATGTTCAGGGTCTAAAACGTTGCTTGGCTCAGCTGGCGCAACAGACTTACGACCCGGAGCGCTTCGAAGTCGTGGTGGTGGATAACGGCTCGGATTGTGCCGAGGCGATTGAGGCGATCGTCCAGCAGTATCCCCAAGCCCACTACACCTGCGAAGCAACCCCAGGGTCCTATGCCGCTCGCAACCGGGGGATTCAGGTGGCTCGGGGGGAGGCGATCGCCTTTACCGATGCGGACTGTGTTCCGGCGTTGGACTGGTTGACCCAAGGCATTGAAGCGCTGGTGGCCCATCCCGACTGTGGCCTCGTCGCGGGCAATATTGAAATGGTGTTTGAGGGGGCGCAACAGCGCAACGCAGTGCAGCTCTACGAAAGCATCACCGCCCTCACCCAGCAGAAATTTTTGGAGCAGGACCACTATGGGGCAACGGCCAATGTGTTTACCTGGCGGCGGGTAATCGACACGGTGGGCACCTTTGACCAGGCCCTCAAATCCAGTGGTGACGTCGAGTGGGGCCAGCGGGTCTATGGTGCAGGCTACGAGCAATTTTATGCGCCGGATGCTCGGGTGGTTCACCCGGCGCGGGCGTCGTTGCAGCAATTGCGTCGGCAGGCCATTCGCCATGCCGGAGGATTTTATGACCTTCAGCAAAAGCGTTGCGGCTCAAACCTCGAAAAGAATATTGCCTTTCTCAAGCTGTTGCTGTTTCATCTAATGCCCCCGGTGGTGTTTGCGGGGCGAGCCCTCTTGGATGCTCAGTTTATTAGCATGGGCCAAAAAATCAAGGTGGTGCTGGTGCTGTGCTTTGTGCGTTTCACGATTGCGCGGGAACTGTTCCGATTGCGGTTCGGGGGGGCTTCGTTTCGTGGGTAGTGCGGATTTTTGCGTTCTCGGCTTGGATCCGTAGAAATAGGGCAAAAATAGAGCCGAACGGCGGATTGTCTGGGGGTCTAGGCTCGGGGCATGATGCCTGGGGCTGATGAATCCTTGGCTCTCTGATTGTTTCGCTAAATTGAAATGATGCAAGAGGTCTAGTGCTTGATTCCTAGATTCCTAGTGCCTCATTCCTAGTGCCTCATTCCTAGTGTTTTATATAACGCTTTATGCATATTGATAAGCCATTAAAATCTTTTTCTGAGTGGACCTCAGGACAACTATCGAGTGTATCTGGTTCCTCCTCTGCCACGCTCAGTCCAGGACTCGTGACGGCGATTTTTGCCCTCTTTAATCTCGTTGGCATCCTACGCCATGAGCTGTGGCGGGATGAGTTGCAGGCTTGGATGCTGACCCGAGATAGCGGCTCGCTGCTAGAAGTGTTTCAGCATTTGCGCAATGAAGGCCATCCATCGCTGTGGCACCTGTGTTTGTATGGCTTGAACCAGTGGAGCCATAATCCGCTGCTGATGCAGCTGTTTCATAGTGCGATTGCCATCGCCACGGTCTATATCATCCAGCGGTTTTCACCCTTCAATCTGACCCAGAAAATTCTGCTGACGTTCAGCTATTTCCTGGCCTACGAATATGCCATTATTAGTCGCTCCTACGGTCTAGGGGCATTTTTCCTATTTGCCTTTTGTGCGGCCTTTGTTCAGTCGCGTAGCCTGTTCAGTCTGGCGCTGCTGCTGGTGTTTTTGGCCAATACCAATGCCTTTGGGGTGCTGATTAGCTTTGCCCTGGCGCTGCTGCTGCTGTTTCGCTGGTGGGATGAACGTCGGGAGAAACAGGCGCGACGTAACTTCTTTGGGGTGCTGCTGATCCTGGGCAGTGGCTGGTTGGTTTCCATGGCCCAGATCACGCGCCCCATCTGGGAACCGCTGCTGGCCAAACATGTGGGACGCCTGGGCTTTATGCCCTTGGTCGAGACAGTCGCCACGGCGGTGATTCCCGAGGATGTCGTGATGACGTTCCCGGTGAAAGTGGTCTATTCCTTCGTACAAATTTGGAAAGCCTACGTGCCGATTCCGGCCCTGGGTGAACCTGAATTGTGGAATACGAACCTGCTGCTGGATTCGTCCTTTTCTCGCTTTTCCCTGTCTGATTTCTCGTTCTCCCGTTTGGAGGGATTACCCATTGGCTTGGCCATTGGCCTGCTGATGTCGGCGGCGATGGTGACTTGGACGGTGGTAAAACTGTGGCGCTCGCCTCGCCTAATCACGGTCTACCTCCTGGGCACGGCCTTTATTCTGTTGTTCTGTATCCAGTTTTTCTGGTGGGGGTCCCTGCGGCACCAGGGCTATCTCTGGCTCCTGTTTGTGGCCTGTCTCTGGTTGGGCAAAGCAAACGTTTTTGCACCGGATCGCCAAGCGCAAGTTCGTCTTTCTCCAGCATCCAAGCCGACGTCTCGGCGGACGCCTT
>CALIJJ010000074.1 GCA_938017515.1 uncultured Pseudanabaenaceae cyanobacterium | reverse complement strand
TAAGAATAGTGCGCTATGCAACTTGGACTGTGGTTTATGGAATAACATCACACTGTTGTTGCCATGGATCGACCAATAAGGATCGAGGATTCAAGTTTGCTTGGAGATAGGCTCCGCTGGTTAACGTATCCGTCAGTCCCCAACGGTGAGAAGCCGTCAGCAACGGAGCATCCCATTGGTAAACGCGCCGATCATTCTCCCTCGTTACTGGCAGACCCAGACTGTAAGAAAACGTCTGAACCCCAGGGGCCAACAGCTGAGCCGTCACGGGCGCAAAGAAGCGAAGCCGCTGCACTCGTCCGACTGGATCGGTGATCAATAACTCAATATCGTTTACCCCTGCCCCAAGAGAGAGAGCACGCAAATCTTGCGTGCCAGCAGGTAGGTCAAGGGTTTGCTCCTTAACACCGTTAACATAAATCTCGACTTCGGAAGGGGCCTCTAAAAAGAACTCATAGTTGCTCACGGGACGCGTCACGCGATCGGGCTGAATGCTGAACTGTCGGGAAGCCGCAACTCCCAAAATAGACTGACTCCGTTGATATCCCGTGGTTGGCGTGGAGATCTCTCCTGCCTGCGCTCGCATCGCCATGCCAGCCCAATCTCTCACCATGCGCAAGTCGCCCCGTCGCCACTGGCTAGACCCAGCCTCGGCATAATCGACGCGACCCTCCATCGCCCAACCACCGACATTCAGAACCCCATCCCAACTCAAATCGAGGGGCTGCCGACCCGTTTCATCCTTTTCAGAGATCCAGTCCCACCCCAGATTGCCGCGAACGTTGACATATCCACTCACGCCCGCTGAGTCAACGGTTGGCTCTCCCCGTCGCGGCTTACGCACCGCACTTCCAGCAACAACATTGGTTCGCAATTGCTCGGGCATCAACGTAATATCCAGAACGAGCTGTTTGGGATTAAATTGAGCATCAATATTCAGTGCTTTGAGTGCATCAATCGAAAATTTCCCTTGTGCTTCGATTTCCTCTAGCTGCTCTCGCAATTCTGGCTTGATTTGCTCACCGAGTTGTCGTAAAAAACTCGTGGCATTCCAGTAAATATCACGAGGATTTGTCTCCACCTGAATGCCAATTTCCCCCTGACGTTTTTGATTGATACGCCAGGGAACAAGAACCGTCTTGAATTGTCCGGATTGGGGCTTACCAAAGACTTGCTCAAAGAGACGTTGGCGATCGCCAGACCCGACCTCTTCCAGATCATGTTCTGTTGGTTTCGTGACGCGGGTCTCCTCCTCTGTGGAAACAGATGCTTGCCCTGCATAGCTTGGCAAAGTCCCCTGGGTTTCCTCCAGCTGACGATGCCCAGCTTCAGGTTCAAAGTGCTCGGGAGGTGACATCTCGATCTCGGCCAATTCCAGAGGTTTCTCTAACAAGAGTTGGCGACCTTTAGAAGGCACAGCATCCAACTTATGGGAAGGCAAAGGCTGCGGCTCCTGAACGGGGAGTTCCGTGGCGAAAGCAGCAGGGGAAACCAATGTCCAAGCAAAAAGCAGGGCAGGATGAATGAGTTGTGGCGAGCGCCGATACCAAGCAGAAAAACAGATGGCCCTAGGCATACAAGCTTCAGCGGAGGAGTATGGCATTTTTTAATTCATTTGCAAAATCAGTTGTCCCGTGACATCCCCTTCTGGAAGTCCCATCGGCCAAGGAATTCTGAATGCCCGCTCTCCACCCGCTAAGATCGTACGACTGTGAATCGCCCCCAGCTCCTCATTCGCCAATGTGACTGATGCACCCGATGCATTCAGCTGTAGTTGAGGATCCCGAAAAATATGCCTTGCGGTCCCTTGATTTTTAATCCGAACAGCTAACCATCGGTTACCCGCTTCATCCTGTTCCAGTTGAGCGGAATCAAGCACCACATCCGGTGCGGCATTACTGGGTTGAATGTACAGCGATCCGGCGTAACGCATCATCAGCTCTACCGAGGCCGTTGCCTGGTAGGGCTTCTCTGCCGTTGCGTCCTTGGCTTGCAATTGAATCGGCAACTGCTCTGCAATCAAACGATAGGAGAGTTCAGCTTCGGGCTCTGGATCACCCACCCAAGTCACACGAACCGTTTGCAGACTCAGGGGGTCCATCAAAATCTGGGTTGGGTAAACAATGAAGTTCTCTTCTGCCGGGGAGAGTGTCTCCTCACCATCAGCATTGACTTCACGCTGCATGACTGAGACTTCAACGGCAATGGGTTCATCACTACCATTGGAAATTTGGTAGGAACGTGTTGATTGGCTCCCCTGGGGTGCAAATGTCTGTGAAATCGGTTCTAACTGAAAGGAAAAGGCTGGTGGAGCAACGGAGATTCCCAATCCCAGCAAGAGACCTACTGCAAGGCGTTTAAGTTTCATCGTCAAATAGCGCAAATAATAAGGAAATAGCAACAACTGTGCTTCTTAATAGATAAGTCATTACGGAACACACAGTCGGCAAAGGAGAGGCCTAGGATCATGCAATCCACTTGCGTTCTACACGGTCTCGTCGAACAGCTCGCCCCGGGGCACAGGGAAAGACCGACACACCGCCTAAGGACAGGAGACAGTATTATCAGTTGCGTCAACATCGATTGAGTCGATGTAGCTTCCAGGATCCTGTAAAGCTGCGGGCGTATATTTAACGTAGACATCCAAATTGAGTATGCCTGTTGCACATTGTGTGAAATTGCTCCCAGAAGGCACAGTAAAGTCACTGCTCTGAGGCTGTGGATCGCCGGTCGGTACCGCCAAAATTTGGTAGCTCACATCAGGACCGCTGCCACTGACCGGGCTCATAGCCGCTGAAGATAGTGTCAGCGTATAGCCAAAGCTATTGCCATAGAAGTTCGGTGTGGCTGTAGAAACTTGAATCGTCGCGATTTTTTCAATCTCTGTTGATGTATTACCCTCCCCGTACAAGTTAAGACTACTGTTAATGCCAGCAATAGGTGTGACTGTTAGCGTAGGGTCAGCTAATGCTGGATTTACTACAGCGAGAGAAATTAAGCCACAAAAAACAACAGGCCAATTTTTCATGCTCGTCCCCCTATCAATAAATTGTGACCGGGAATAGAAGTGACCCCAGTGGTCTTGCAAAAGGCTGTTGTGGACCAAAGTCGGAGTCTTAGGAAACTACAGGAAAAACCCTGGTTTTCCTGTAGTTTGATAATGATGTAAGACAGAGTGCTTGTTACAGATCAGCCACAGTCAGTGTAATAGTTGCGCTGTAATCACCTGCATCCAGATTTTGGGGAGGATCATAGGAAATAGACAAGTCGCGCGCCAACGAACCATCGGCTCCCAAATTAGGAGCAGCACCACCTGTTTGCGTATAGTTCTCAACGCGATCCGTACCCGAAGCCGTCGCAAAATCTCCCGAGGCAGCAGCAGCTGTATCCGCAGTTGTTACCACTTTGTAAGCAAGTGGCGTATCGCTACCTGTGGCAGTCATGTCTCCTGATGTCATCGTCAACGACAAGCCAGCATCATTATTGGTGCGGATAGTGAGGTCAGCAACCTTCACAATGGTCTCAGCATTATCAGTGCCTTCGCCACCCAAGTCCAGACCAGTATCGACACCAGCCACGGGCGTGACCTCAATATTTAGAGTTGAAGTAACCGTACCGCCAATATCTACCGTGCCGGAGGTAACTTGAGCTAACGTAGCACTGGAATAGAGAACAGAAGAGCCTAGGGCGATGCCAGCGGCGATCGCCAAACGATTCAATGTACGCATTTTTTTAATTCCGAAAGAACTGACAGGAACAAAACTGACTGAAAGAAGCCGAGAAACAGCCAAAACCCATAAAGAGTTAAGGGAACAGCAATCAATTAACACTTAGAAAAGAAGATTTTTCATCCTCTTGTTCTAAAGTATGGGCTGATAAAAAAGCAAAATCATAGGTATTTAAGTCTAACTTTTAATCAAATAAATTCCGTATGATCCCACCATTTCCGAAGCAGCAGCTCGCTATATCTACCTAGAAAAAATATGTTTTATCTATGAAGTAGATCGGGTACAAAGCAACAATCCCCCCTTCGAAAGTCAGAGAAACTTACTTTTCTTACGACTGTTCAACGCAGATTCATTCATCTAGACGAAAAAGGGGCAAACCCACAGCCACCTGCGTATTCATGAGTCCTGTAAGCTACTGTGCTTAGGCCATCAGGGCATTTATCTAAGCCGAAACATAGGCAATACTGAGAGAGACAGATCGCAAACGAGATTCCAATGACCACCGAAGCCCTGAGCTGGCAACAGCTCGAAACCCTTACCCAGCATAAAGTTGATCGTATTAATGGCCCCACCAATGCCCAGGCGACCCTGCGACTCTTCGGTCAGTCGGAAGCTGACGTACGCGTAACGCTATATCGCGACAACCATGCCTGGTGTCCCTACTGCCAAAAAGTTTGGCTATGGCTGGAAGAAAAGCAGATTCCTTACCGTATTCGGAAAGTCACGATGTTCTGCTACGGCGAGAAAGAACATTGGTATAAGCAACTGGTTCCTTCTGGAATGCTGCCTGCGCTTGAAATTGATGGTCAATTCATCACAGAAAGTGATGATATTCTACTCATCCTCGAACGTGCCTTCGGCCCTCTCTACAAGGGCATGGGTGACCCTGCGGTTTTCCCATTGCGACGGCTCGAACGTGTTCTCTTCGGTGCCTGGTGCGACTGGCTCTGCCGCCCCACTGGTGCCTTTGGCCTGAAAGACTCCCGCAAACGTGACCAATTTCAATTGGTGGTCAACGAGGTCGAAGCAGCGCTCAGTGCAACCCCTGGTCCATATTTTCTCGAAGAGTTTAGCACCGCCGACGTTATCTTTACCCCCTACGTCGAACGGATGAACGCGAGCCTTTACTACTACAAGGGCTACTCCTTGCGTGAGGACAATCCCCGATTTTCCGACTGGTTTGATGCCATGGAAAGCCGCTCGACCTATCGCGGTACCCAGAGCGATTTCCACACCCATGCCCACGACCTCCCCCCACAAATGGGAGGTTGCTATGACAACGGAGAAGCCGAAGCAAAAGCGAAAGCGGCACGAGTGGATAACGGTCCCTGGTTTGGTTTACCCGATGTCACCTATCCTGAACCCGAAAATACGAAGGCCGAAGCCTTGCAACGGGTCCTCAAACATCGCAGCAACATTATCCGCGTCAACCCAGCGGAGGATGCTGTCATCGATGAAGCCCTACGCTGTGCACTGACGCGAATGATGAATGGGAGCGATTGCCAACCCCCGAAGGGATCCGATGTGGGACTGCGCTACCTGCGCGATCGCATTAATGTTCCCCGGGATATGTCGATCTATGCGGCCAAGCAATTACGCACGGCCCTCGAAGCAACAGCGGCATTGGCAGGGGATCGTCCTGGACCCAGCATTCCCATTCGCCACCGTCGCGATCAAAATCCCGTGGAGTTTGCGTCGTAACTCACGAATAGTCACAAAAAACGATTGAAAGACATAACGTTCTGTCAAGGGTCGTCAACCCCGTACAACAGATAACACTTTTGCTTCTGGGGATCGCAGACAATGGCAGCTGATTCCTCCTGTCCCACTTCCTTCTATGACGAGGGGAACGCCTCTGCCATGAAGACCATCGCCCAATCTCCCACATCTGAGCGTCCACTCTCTGCTTCTCATCCCCAAGTCATTGTTTGCGGCTTGAGTTCAACCGGCTACAAAATCTTCTGCTTGCTGCGGCAACAGGGCGTTGCTGTCGTGGGAATTCACACGAGTTCGCTGCCAGAGGAGGAGCAAGACGTTATTGTCGGCGATCCCCAGGCCACCGAGACGTTGATGGCTGCCGGACTGGAACAGGCTCAAACGTTGGTTTTAACCAGCCCAGATGATGCGCTCAACCTGGCTATTCTGGTGCAGGCCAGATTACTCAAACCGCAGATTCGCATCATCAATCGCCTGTTTAACCAAAGCCTGGGCGATCGCCTCGATCAAACCCTGCCGCGCCACTACACCATGAGCGTGTCGGCCCTAGCCGCCCCAGTCTTTACATTTGCAGCCCTGGGAAACCGTGCCATTGGCCAACTCAATCTGTTTGAGCAAACCTGGCCCATCCACGAAGAATTCATCCACGACCAACATCCCTGGCGAGGGCGTCCGCTCAATCAGCTTTGGGTGGATCGCGATCGCATGCTGATTTCCTACCTGCCTCGACTCCACCGCTTGGATTTGGTCTCTGCGGTCATTCAAGAGAAAGTCCTGGATGTGGGCGATCGCCTCATCATTGCCACCAGACCTCGCATCCACTCGGCCCGCAAACCCATTTGGCAACGCGTCCTCAAACTAGCCCGTAACCTGCGGCGATTCCGCGCCCAGGGTCAGGCCTCCCTTGGCGTCCTCTTCGCCCTCCTGCTGCTGATCGCAGGCGCAACCCTAACCTATGTCCTGGTCAGTGGCAATACTTCCATCGTCGATGCCCTCTACTTTTCCGTGGGCATGATTACCGGAGCGGGCGGGCAGGAGCAGGTTGCAGAACAGGCCTCCCCCTGGGTGAAGGTCTTAACCGCGGCCATGATGTTGGTCGGTGCGGGTCTCATTGGCGTCTGCTATGCCGTGCTGAATGATCTCTTTTTAGGGACACGCTTTCGGCAGGTGTGGGACGTGGCCCGTATTCCCACCCACGGCCATTACATCGTCTGTGGACTGGGGGGCATCGGCATTCACATCGCCCAACAGTTGCACCACCAGGGGCATGAGGTCGTGATTGTGGAGCGAGATGCTCAATGTCGCTTTCTCGCCACAGCCAGGGCCGCCAAGATCCCTGTCGTGATTGGCGATGCCAATTTACCCTCGGTATTGGAGGCAACCCATCTGAAGCAATCCGCTGCCATGCTGGCCGTCACCAGTGCCGACATGGTGAATTTAGAGATCGCGCTGACCGCCAAAGGACTTGCTCCCCACATCCCTGTGGTGGTGCGCAACCAAGATCCCCAGTTTTCGCGCATGAGTCAAACGGTGTTTGAGTTTAATTCGGTCCTTAGCCCCGTGGAACTCGTTGCCCCTTCCTTTGCGGCAGCGGCCCTAGGCGGCAAGATTCTGGGCTGCGGCTTGATGGCCAATCATCTCTGGGTCGCATTGCGGATTCGCATCAAGGCGGAGCATCCGTTCCATGGCCAAAGGGTGAGAGACATCGCCCAGCACACAGATTTTGTACCGCTCTATCTCGAAACCGCCAACTACACGACGCTCCACGGATGGGATCTACTCAATGCATCTTTGGAAACGAGCGATCTCCTCTACCTAGCCATGCCCGCATCCAAACTCGATCACCTCTGGCGACAGCCCAGCCACGCCTGTTCACCTCAGTGATGATTACCAGGTCAGCAGGAGTAACCTGGATTAGCCCATCAAAAGAACGCGATCGATGACATGAATCACACCATTATCAGCTTCAATATCGGCTGCAATCACACTGGCATTTTTCACCTCTAAAGCGGCTCGAATGGGAATTGGTGAGCCCTCCAAAGAAGTTAGCGTCTGTGAGATGGACCAGTCAGCTTGAAACAGTTTGTCAGCAACAACGTGATATTTGAGGATGCGGGCCAACTGAGGGGGATTATCAACGAGGGTCTGAACCGTTCCGGGGGGCAATGCGGCAAAGGCATCATCATGGGGCGCAAAGACAGTGAATGGCCCCCCCGTTGCCAGGGCTTCAACCAGCCCAGCAGCCTGGACAGCAGCCACGAGGGTCGAGAATCCTTCGGTATTGGTTGCGATTTCAACAATATTAGCCATGAAAATTCCTGGAATAGGCGTTTAAGGATGCCGTGGGGTGCGGAATGCGCACCCTCAGATGTATTGGACGAATCTCACATTCCTGAAGAGTCGGGAATGCCAACCCCGAGCTGAGATGGGGGTCTTCATAAAATTCTTGCCCCCTAGCGGTAGGTTTGCTGCTGAATATCCTTGAGCCGAGCTTCAGGGCGTTGGAAACGATCGAGCTGCTGTTCAAAGAAGTCGCGGTTTGCCTTCAGATGTTGTGGATTGGGATCATCCAAGGGATAGAGCAAGGCCGTACGCAACGCTTGAATCACAGCGGAGGTGACGTTGTACATCGAGCGCTGGAACGTCACACCCAGCTGAATCAAAGTATCGTCTGCCCCCCGAG
Organism: uncultured Pseudanabaenaceae cyanobacterium; assembly: GCA_938017515.1. Lineage (GTDB taxonomy): Bacteria > Cyanobacteriota > Cyanobacteriia > PCC-9006 > JAAUQQ01 > JAAUOP01. Next base: position 35,004 of record CALIJJ010000074.1, on the reverse strand, counting down.
TATGTTGTTGATATTCCTCTACCAAGTAATCTGGCAAGAAATGCAGCATATCTTGCATCAGCAACGTAGGGGGAATACCTGCACTGCCGACCGGGAAGAGATCGGCATAGAGAATGCCGTAGTGGAAGTCCTTGGGCTCACTGGGAACTTGACCAGCCTGGGCGTTATAGGACTTGGTGCCTCGGAAGGGTGAGGTCCGGTAAAAAACCGCTTCGACGTAGGGCAGGGCAGCTTCGTAGAGCCAGGTGAAGCCCTCGGATTTAGGAATGATTTCGTAGCATTCGTCGCCCACATAGAGGTGGTGGTAGATGGGGCGACCGGCGATCGCAAAAATGCCATTGACCAAAAAGTCCATCGCCTCCGGCACCGTCGTCAGTTTGCCTTCATCATAGAGGTCGCTCATTTCAAAAAAGACTGGCGCCATGACCTCCCAAAACAGCCCCAAATTGGCGTAGTAGGAAAGACGCTTGACCTGCTCTAGAAACAGATCAGGAAACAGTTTATAGAGACCCAGCATGGCAGGGTTGCCTTTGAAGTAGGCCCGGATAGCGCCATCGGCGTTGGCCTTGTAGGCATCACTATCGAGGTAGGCGTTGAATTTAGGGTTGATGTCGTCGTGCCAGAACATGGCCTGCATGCAGGCTTCGGCAAATTCCATATTGATGCGATCGTGCCAGAGGTGATGCATCCATTTGGGCAATTTGCGCTTCAGCTCTCCCTTGGCCATGAATTCCCGCAGTTCTGGGTGAGCGTCGGCTTGGCCACGCCAGATGCGTAGGTCGGCGTTGTCGCCTGCGTAGGCATTGGGGCGATCGAGGTATTCATCAGAAATGAAGTACTTGAACGCGGGTAACGGATTTAAAAACACCCGTTCAGAGATGTACAACAGGCCACGCCAGTAAAAGTCCATGGGGACCGCGTAGGCTTTGTAGATGCCGATGATCTGTTTTAGATTGTCGGGGGTATCCGGCAACATCGAGCCTCCAGCTTCTAGGCGATGGATGATGTCCGCGAAGGCGTGGGAGGAGGGGGGAAGCGTTTTGGAGGAGGTGGCAGTAGGCATGGGTGGAGGGGAGAGTTCAGAATTGAGAATGCAAAATGTAGAATTTCTAGCTAAATGTTGCTGCGAGTAGATCATGTAGGTTGGGTTGCGCGAAGCAGAACCCAACAGGGCTAATGCTGTGGTGCTAGCGCTTATACCTGTTGGGTTTCACTGCATTGCACCCAACCTACATCTCACAACTTGGATTCAGGAATTGCTTCAGCAATCTGGACTGTCTCCGCTGCGGGGATTGCCGCGACCATGGATGCTGAGGTGGCTTCGCTCCAGTGCACTAGCCAGCTGGGTTGCAATCCCAACACCACCACCAGCGCCGCCAGCACAAACGCCGGAACTCGCTCATCAGCACTCACCTTGCCGTAATAGGCCGTTTGACTATCGAGCCGACCGAAACAGGTGCGGTTAATCAAAATTACGAAATACACCGCTGTCAAACCCGTGCCCACAACGCAACACAGCGTCAGTACCGGGAAGACGCTGTAGCTGCCCTGGAAGACCAGAAATTCAGTGATAAAGCCAACCAATCCGGGAATGCCAGCGCTGGCCATACCGCTGAGAATCAGCAACGCACTCACCATGGGCAAGCCCCGCAGCGGATTCATCAAGCCGTTGAGTACATCGAGTTGGCGCGTGCCCACTTTGTCTTCAACAATGCCCACGAGATGAAACAGCAGCGCCAGAATCAAACCATGAGAAACCATTTGGGAAATGGAGCCAACCAGGCTGAGCTTGGTAAAGGCAGATGCACCGAGCAAGACGTAGCCCATGTGGCCAATGGAACTGTAGGCCACCATGCGTTTGATATCCTTCTGGGCGATCGCCGTAATCGACCCATACAACACACTCACCGTGGCCCAGGTCGCGAGCCCTGGTGCAACAATCGACCAAGCCTCTGGAAACAGACCCATACCAAAGCGGAAAATACCATAGGTTCCCAGCTTCGCCAACACGCCACCCAACATGATGGCCACGGGCGGTGAAGCGGCCACGTAGGTATCGGGCTGCCAGGTGTGGAAGGGCACGAGGGGGACTTTGATGCCAAAGCCCACGATCAGAATCGTCAGCAGAATGAGCTGCGCTTGGAGCGGCAGTTGAACCTGCAAGACGCTCTCATAGGAGAAGTCGAAACTGTGGCCAAACCAAGCAATGCCCAGAAATCCGATCAGAATCAGGACGCCAGCACTGGCGGTATAGAGCAAAAACTTCGTCGCCGCATAGTCCCGCTTGGGTCCCCCCCAGACGGAGATCAAGAAGTAGAGCGGAATCAGTTCTAGCTCAAACAGCAGGAAGAAAAGCAGGAGATTCTGGGCCAAAAAGGCACCCGCCACAGCACCGCTCACCATGAGCATCAAGCTATAGAAGAAGCGAGGACGTTCCGTCTTATCCGGACTGCTATAAATCGCAACCCAGGTCAGCAAACTATTGAGGGCCACCATCATCAACGACAGCCCATCCAAGGCGAGGTCGTAGTTGAGGCCCAGCATCGGTAGCCAGGGCAAAAACTCCTGCATCTGGAAGGTTGCATTGCCCAAGTCAAACTGGGTAAAGAGCCAAACCGTCCAGAGAAGAACGGTGCCTGCGATCGCCAGCGCGCCAGAACGGGCCTGCTTCGCGGTCATCTGCGTGGGCAAAAATGCGATCAGCAGCGCACCCGTAATCGGTAGCCAAATGAGGGGACTGAGCATAGGTCCTCAAATCGTAGAAATAAACAAAGAGGGTCAATCGTGAGGCGACGTTGAGCGAGCTAGGGCAACAACGAGAGGGCGTTGGCAGTCAGCTGTGTCGGCAACCAATCCATCAGGTAGGACCAGCCCATATACAAACCAATCAGGGCCACAAAGAACGTAATCGTCAGCGCATAAAACTGGCTGCGTCCATCGTTGCCGTACTTCAAGGCCTCACCACTAAACAGGGACGTTAAGCCCACGAGATTGACAAGGCCATCGATGACATAACGGTCGAGCCAATCCGTAAACCGAGACAGTCGATCGACCAGGGCGATCGCCGTCATGGCGTACACCTCTTCGGTGTAAAAATCCCGTGCCAGCACCTGACGGGCCCCCTGGACCACAGCCGAACCGATGGGAGCATCTGCCTGTTCATCCTGGGTTTGGTTCTGGGACAGACGACGCGGGAAGATATAGAAGAATGTGGCGATCGCAATGCCCAACACGCTGGACCACAGCAGAATCCAAGCCAGAGACGCACTGAACTGCGACCCCTGGGGCAGTTGCTCGGTCAGCAGACCCAGGCGATTCATGGCAAGCGGCAGATGCAGCGTCAATCCAGCCATCATCGTCATGGGCAAAACCACCAACCAGAAGGGCTCCGCCGCACGGGCTGTCATGGGGGTGCGATCGCCCGCAAACATCAGGCCAAACATCCGCACCAGCGCAAAGCCGATGACCGCATTGGTTGCGACCACAATCCCTAGGCTGAGCCACTGCTGGTCCTGCCACAGATGATTGAGCAAATCCGACAGCGCCCAAAACCCACCCAGTGGCGGTAACGCCAACAAACCAGCGGCACCGAATACAAACGAAAGACCCGTCACAGGACGACGACTCCACAACCCGCCCAACTGAGTCAGATCTTGGGTCACGGTATTCAAAATGATTGAGCCGACACTCATAATCAGCAGCGCTGTGGCAAAGGCATGGGTCAACACCAGTGACAGAGCTGAGTCGGTGTAGCCACTACCAATGGCAATGAAAATCAGGCCCATGTAGGCACTGGCCAAATAGGAAAGGACGCGCTTGGCATCAATTTGGGCCGCAGCGATGAGGCTACCGCCCAGGGCAGAGATGGAACCGACGGCGATCGCCATTCCCGAAGCCCAAGGCGACAGCGCAATTACCGGCTCCAACTTCACCAGCACCCAAGCGCCCGTTGCCACCACCAGCGAGTTACGCAGAATGGTCGAAGGCAGGGGCCCTTCCATCGCTTCATCAAGCCACAGATGTAGGGGAAACTGTGCACACTTACTCACTGGGCCAGAGACCAGAGCAATACCAATGAGGGCGATGGTCAACGGCCTCACCTGAGCCGTTTCCGCCCAGACCGCCAACTCGCTAAAATTCCAGGTTCCCGCCAAGGGGTACAACGCCAGGACGCCCATCAGCAGAATCAAATCGCCCACACGCTTGGTCAGGAATGCATCCCGGGCACCGCTCACCACCAGCGACTGATTGAACCAGTAACCCACAATCAAGTAAGTCCCTAGGGTCAAAATCTCCAGCAGGATGTAGCTAAAAAAGAGCGAGTCGCACAGCACGAGGGCCGTCATTCCCGCCTCGAACAATCCCAACAGCGAGTAGAGCCGGGCCCACCCCCAGTCAGCCTCCAGATAGCCCAACGCATAGATCTGCACCAGCAGATTCAACAGCGTAATCACCAGCGACGCACCCAGCGTGACCGCAGAGATCTCTAACGGTAGGGATAACTGTAAATCCGCCACCTGAAGCCAGGAGAACTCCAGAAACTGAGGTGGCTGGTGCCAAAAGGCTTTGAGTGCCAGAGCACTATGCAACAGCGCCACAACCGTCGTGAAGAGATTGAGATAGCCCACGGGTCGGGGGCCGGTGCGGCGAACCAGCGCCGGAGACCAAAAGAAAGACAGCAGCACCCCCAATAGGGGATAGCAGGGAATGAGCCAAACGGTTTGGGCGAACATTACTGGATTGAACCTCGGAAGTCATGCAGAGAATGGAAGCTCGAATCAAATTCATAGACAAAAGCCTATGGATTCCAGAATTAAGCCCGAACAAGCCTATCAATAAAACTTAGCATTGATTCTAGGGTTGTTATCCGGATCGCTCATTGATTTTTCTTAATGGTTCGCTAGAATATCCTTATGCAAAGGGTTTGCTCTGCGCCTCTCTGCGTTAATCTCCCTTGGTACGCCTCATTTCACCCCGCGCCTCCTTTTCTATTCTTCTATGTCCTCTCCTCAAGTCACCGTTATCGGCGCAGGCTGGGCTGGCCTCAGCGCGACCTATCACCTCGCCAAGCAGGGCTACGATGTCACGCTACTAGAAGCCGGAAACTATCCCGGTGGTTTGGTCGCTGGCTGGAAAACGGCGGGAGGCCGTGCCGTCGAAGCTGGCATCCATGGCTTTTGGTATCCCTACCGCAATATTTTTGGCCTCGTGGATGAGCTGGGGATTTCGCCGTTTACGGACTGGACGCGATCGGCCCAGTACTCGCCCCAGGGTCTGGAGGTTGAGTCACCGATTTTCCAGGACTGCCCTCCCCTCCCCACACCACTGGGGACATTTTTGTATACGCAATTTAAGCGGTTGCCCCTAGCGGACCGTCTCTCAGCCCTACCGCTGCTCTACAGCATCATCGACTTCGACAACTCCGATGATGCCTGGAAACGCTACGACAAAATGACCGCGCGGGAGCTGTTTCAAAAATTTGGCGTATCGGAACGGCTCTATAAAGAATCCTTTGAGCCCATGTTGCTGGTAGGACTCTTTGCGCCGGGAGAGCAGTGTTCAGCCGCCGCCTGCATTGGCATGCTCTACTACTTCATCCTGGCTCACCAACCGGACTTTGATGTGGTTTGGTGCCGAGGCACCGTCGGCGAGAAAATCTTCAAGCCCTGGTGTGAGGCGATCGAGAAGCTCGGTGGAAAAATCCTGACGGGCAAACGGGTCACGGATATTAGCCTGGATGAGCAGGGTAACGCCAATGCCGTTATCTGCGGTGATGAGCGCTTTGAAACCGATGCTGTCATTTCCAGCGTGGGTATCAGCGGTCTACAAAACATCGTCAGTAGCAGCCCGACGTTAGGCAGGCGCTCGGAGTTTGCCAATGTGATGAACCTGGGTGCGGTAGACGTCTTAGCCACGCGACTGTGGCTCGATCGCAAAGTCAAAATTCCCCGTCCCTCCAATGCCTGCTTTGGCTTCGACGAAACCACGGGCTGGACATTCTTTGACCTCAATGCCCTCCATGACGAGTATCGCGATGCTGACGCAACCGTCCTCGAAGCCGATTTCTACCATGCGAATCAGCTGCTTGCGATGCCTGATGAGGCCGTGATTGCCAAGGTACAGCGCGACATTGCCACCTGTGTCCCCGCTGTGGGAGAAGCCAAGATCATCGATAGTGCCGTGGTTCGTATCCGCCGAGCCGTGACCCACTTTGCCCCAGGGAGCTACCAATATCTGCTGCCTGCTGAGACCAGCATTCCCAATCTATTCATGAGCGGCGATTGGGTCGTGACACGCCATGGGTCATGGTCCCAGGAAAAAGCCTTTGTAACAGGGCTTGAGGCTGCCAATCGGGTGGTGACACAACTCGGTAAGGGGGAAAAAGCAGCCGTCATTCCCATTGAAGCCGATGAGCCTCATATTCAAATGATGCGGAATATCAATCAAGGGCTACGGCAGTTGCCTTGGCTGGGTTAGCGGCCCAATTCTGGGGTGGGCTGGTGGGTGGGTGCAAACCATCGCGGCCGAGCAATATAGGCCAGAATCAAACTGATGGTGATCATCTCCCCCCCATCCTCCAGTAACCCAAGCAAGCTCGTAACGCGATAGCCTCCCCAGGAAATTGCCACGTGCAACATATCCACAACACCGGCAAAGAAGGCCAGCAGACCGATGAGGGCAACAAGGCTCTTGGTAACTTGCTTGGCTTTGCGATCGCTGAACCAAAAAACACCGCCAACAAAGATCAGCAGGAAAACACCATATAGGGAAAATATGGCCAGTTCACCAAAATCCTGGGCACGTAGCCCCAAGGCAGGCTGCAAACCCAGTTGTTTGACCAAAATGCCCCCCCAGTCCTCATGAATGCTCAGCGCGTCATCTAACGTCAACAGGCCAAAGAGAGTGGACCAAGACAAATAAATGAGTTGTCGATTTTTGACCGCTAACCAGAACAAAAAAATAGCGATTAAACTTTGCTTCAGATACTGATACATTTCAGCGTATCCAAAATCAGTTTCGACAGAAAAGGCAGGATTATGAATCAATCCTAAAATGTAAAAAGCATGGACAATGATAAATAAACCATCGCCTAATAATAAAAATTTCGGCAAGCGATTCAAGCCTTCAAGCACTTCCCAGGGAAACCTTATTTTCTCTCTTCTAATCATTAAGCTTGGCTACATTACGGGGAACAGCGCTGTGGGTTCAATGACCTGACTCAGGGCCAAAATTTTTATCAAGCCCCAATTAGCCGTAGGGGATCTAAATTCAAGACCCTTCAAAGTTTTTGGGCACAGCGTAGATGCTCGAGGAAATGGAGTATACGACTCTAGGAAATGCTTATACTCTCGTTGCTTAGCATCATCAGGATTCTCCTTAATGCTCTCCCTGCGTGAGCAAAGGGGCACAGATAAAACGGTCCTTCGTCTCTTATCCAGGTTATCCTTATCCTTCAGAAGTGAGTAGGCTGACAGTACGGAAATTAGAGCCGTCGGCCTACGCAGAATCTAGTAAATCCATTGCCGAAGTCTCTCCAATTAAATCTTGATGCCAAGTCAAAATAATTTTCTATTTTTAGTCTGATTTCAAACAGAGAATAAAGCTATGTCAATAGGACCTGAAAAACCCATTGACCTAGTAAAAATAAAATCGCGGCGATCGCCCCTGCGGCCGGAATCGTGACCACCCAGGTCAGCGCGATCGCCCGCAAGGTTCCCAACTCCATCGCCCGCCAATCCCGTAACTTCACCCAGCCCACACCCACCACCGCCCCAACCAAGGCATGGGAGGTAGAAACCGGGAGGCCCAAGCGCGACGCCATCAGCACCGTTGTGGCCGTGGCCATCTCTGCGCAAAAACCGCTGCTGGGCTGAAGGGCAATGATGTTTTCCCCCACGGTCGCAATCACCCGTTTACCCAAAATCGCCAGACCCAGCACAATTCCGAGTCCGCCCAATACCAAAATCCAAAGCGGCATCTCAAAATGGTCACCGGGCAAGGCACCTGTGTTGAGGAAATAGGCGATCGCCCCCATGGGAGCCACTGCATTACCCACATCATTTGCTCCATGGGCAAAGGCCACAAAGCAAGCACTTACCACCTGGAAGCGCCCAAACATCTTTTCTAATGGATCAACGAATTGACCTGAACCTGAACCCCGACGGCTCAGAGAAGCCGGGGTACTCGATTCAGCGCCAGGATTCAGCGCCAGGGTAGTTCGGGTTAGCACAAACGCCCCGACAGCCCCTAAGCCCAGCCAAAGATCATGCTCCGGAATCGGGAGACGTGCCAACGGTGTGTTGCCTAGGGCTGGAAATACAATCGCCCCAAACACGGCGAATAGCAAAACAGCGAGCCAAGGTATCCATTCCCGCAGAGCGATAATAGGTTGCTCCTGCATCAAAATCCACTGTCGAACTCCAGCATAAAAAATTGCTGCGATCGCCCCACTCACCAGGGGCGTCACCACCCAAGCCAAGGAAATTTGCTGCAGCACAGGCCAATTGACCACCTCCGGGCCAGCCGCAACGAGACCCACCCCTGCCAATGCCCCCACAACCGTATGGGAAGCGGACACCGGCAAGCCAAAAACCGTTGCCGCATTCAACCACAGTCCCGCAGTCAACAACACCGACAGCATCGCCCAGAGCCAGGGCTGCAGGTCAGCACTCCAAGCCATGGGATCAACAATGCCGTTCACCAGGCGATTAGAGACCTCGTGCCCCAACAGAACAGCCCCAGAAAATTCCAGAATCCCGGCCAGCACAATGGCCTGCCCCAGGGTGATCGCCTTGGCACCCACCGACGTTCCCATTGCATTGGCAACATCGTTTGCCCCTAGATTGAAGGCAAGGTAAAGGGCTAACACGGCTGCCAGGATCAGCATGGAATTGACCTTGATTCGTTGGCCTCGATTCGTTGGCCTCGATTAGACCGACAATCGCTTTAATTGTGGCAAGATCAGCGCAAAGGCTCGGCCTCGATGACTCAGCTCATGCTTTTGCTCGGATGTCATCTCGGCGTAGGTGCGATTGGCCTCAGGCACAAAGAAAATTGGGTCATAGCCAAAGCCCCCGGCCCCTCGCGGTGAGGGTAGGATTTCGCCGGGACAAATCCCTTCTTCTTCCAAAGCCACCGAGCCATCGGGCCTGGCCAATACCACCGCACAGATGAACTGAGCGGAACGATCCGGATGGGGGCCGAGTTCCCGCAGAACGCGATCGATCCGGGCAGCATCGTCCTGGCCATAGCGAGCGGAGTAGAGACCCGGTGCTCCATCCAGGGCATCGACGGCTAGGCCCGAGTCATCGGCGATCGCCCACTTTCCGGTTGCGATCGCAACCTGTGTTGCCTTCAATCTTGCATTGGCAATAAACGTCGTGCCCGTTTCCTCAACATCCAGTTCCTTCGGCTTTAGCTCCAGAGCCCAATCCAAGTCCCCGAGATAATGCTGCATTTCCTTCAGTTTGCCGGGGTTCCCCGTCGCAACAACCAAGGGCGTTTGATGTCTGGATGAATGGGACATGGACCTCAAAAAGAAAGAGCTGCGCCAGGCAAATTGTACCTCTGCGACAGCTCTCGCTACAGATATTTGGGAGCGGAGCAATGAACAGCCCAGCTCCGTGCGATAGGCGATCCGCTCCTAGCGCCGCGTCCCCTGAAAACCGGTCCAGAAGATCAGCAGATAGGCCGCAGAAATGAGCAGTCCGCTAAACCCAATCCGAAGCCGAGACTTATTAAACTGGCCTGAAATCCGAGCCCGCTCCGTTTGGTTACGCTCATTAATCTCTTCCAGCGCCAGGGTTCGCGCCTGCTCTTGCTGAGCCTCTAGGGCAGATGGATCATCCTTAAAGCGAGCCAGGTTGGCCTTGATCTCCTCAAGACGCGTCTTCTCTTCCGGCGTAATCTCGCTGCTGGCGAGGGCCGTATCCAACTGCTTGAGCTGGTCAGGATTTTCCAACACACCGGCAATTTGTGCGCGCTCCTGCTGAAGACGAAACTCCAGCTGCTGCTGCACCTGGGTCGTTTGGTTATTGAGCTGACGGGTCGCAGCAGCACTGGCCTTGCCCGCATCAATAATGTGCAGCGGAGCCATGAACAGCATCAAAAAACCCAAAACCCCAGCAAAACCCAGCGTCATGGGTTTAATGATGCCGCGGGATGTATTGCGCTCACCAATTCCCCCCATCCAAAGCCCCAGCATGATCAGCGAAATGCCAATCAAGGGAACGACGCCTCGGTCAATAAGTTGCGTCGTGAACTGAAAGCGCCACTCAGCACTCGTAAAATCTGGCGGAATGAGCAGGACAATGTAGTCAATGAGGGAAGCAGCCAGCAGCACAGCACCCACAGCTTTGAGGGCGAGGCTAATGACAGCGGGATTAGGAGGAGTGGGGCGCGTTGCGACCATGGGGAAATAAAGCCTAAATCTAAATGGATACTCGGGATAATCTCGATGGGTTGGTTAGATACTCCCTAGAACTGGCTAGCCCAGTCCTTGGCCCAGGCGAGGGTCTCATGGACCTCGTCAAGTTTTGCCGCTTCGCAGTATAGCCGCAACAGGGGCTCGGTCCCACTGAAGCGAATCATCAGCCAGCGCTGATCGGCAAGGCGGAATTTGTAGCCATCAATGGTGATGCAATCGATCACGGCCTGACCGGCGATCTCGGTGGGGCGGTTGTTGCTCAGGGCATCCATGACGCGATCGCGCACCTGCATATTCGCTAGGGGCAGATCAATGCGATCGTAGGCGGCAAAGAAGTTGGTCCGCTCTTGCAAACCCTTGTACTGCTCCGCCAATCCCGTCTTGGACTGAACAATCGCTTCCAAAACGTACAGCGCGGCCAGCAAACCATCCCGCTCCGGAATGTGGCTACCGTAGCCGATCCCACCCGATTCTTCGCCACCGATGAGGACGGGGGTCGTCAGCATGCGATCGGCAATGTACTTGTAGCCGACGGCGGTTTCATGCACCGAGAGGCCAAACAGTTGTGCCACCTTGGGCATGAGGTCAGAGCCGCTGACGGTTTTGATCACTTCCCCCGTCATGCCACGGCGCACAGCGAGATGCTCAATCAAGATGGGAATCAGGATTTGAGAGCTGCGAAACTCGCCATGCTCATCCACAGAGCCAATGCGATCGGCATCGCCATCAAACACAAAGCCCACAGCCAGGGACTTATCTTCACGATCCTTGATCAGCCCCATCAGCTCAGCCAGGTGGCGAGGCAACGGCTCGGGCGCACCACCCCCAAAGAGGGGGTCGCGTTCCTGGTGTAGTTCGGTCACAGGCACTTCGAGAATGCGCTCCAAACCAGTGGAGGCAGCACCGTACATGACATCGGCAAAAATTTGCAGTTCACCGTTCTTGACTGCGGCCTGAATCGCCCCGATATCGACTTTCTTACGCAGGGAATCGCAGTAGGGGGCCCAGGGCTCAAACGTCGGGAAATCGGTTTCAGCCGGGGCCTCGGGCAGGTAGTCAGACGCGAGCAACGCCTCAACCTTTTTGGTGACTTCCGGAGGCACCGACCCACCGAACGCGCCTTTGATTTTGAGACCCGAGTAGCTGCCCGGGTTGTGGCTGGCGGTAATCACCAGGGCACCCAGCGCATTTTGGTCCTTCGCCGCTAGGCTGAAGGCAGGCGTTGGGGCATAGCCTTCGGACATGATCACATCAAGTCCAACAGCGGTGGCTGCGGTGGCCGCCGTATGGGCAAATTCTTCGGAGAGGAAGCGGCGATCGTAGCCAACGATGACCGTATTGCTGCCGGTGGATTCTCCGTAGACGTCCTTGAGAACCTTGGCCGCTGCGCAGGCCGCTCGATAGAGGCGCTCAAATGTAAAATCTTCGGCAATAATGCCGCGCCAGCCGTCGGTACCAAACTTGATCGGACCTGGGGACTGAAAGCTAGGAGGAACGTGGGCCATGGTTCTTAGGCGAAGGAGGGGTAGAGGTCAGAGAAGGGGGCAAGGCAGTGGCATCCTAACCTTCTTTCCTAAAACCAATTTTATTTCAGGAAAGGAATTGCACTAAATGATACTTTGCAGTGCAATCTTGAGCCCATTCAGCGGCGGCGGATTGGTCAAAACGAACCTTACCTAGCCCATCTTTCCCCTCAAGCCCCCCTTGGCTCACACTGCTCGGGCAATAATCGTGCGGTGGCGAGGGGTATTTGAGGTCGAGCTGACCCGCTCAAACCCTGCCGCTTCGATCGCAGCTTCCACATCAAAGCTGAAGTAGTCATCCAAATAGGGCTCGGTGCTCTTCAGCAATGTCAGCACATAGGGCTTCATCGTCGCAAAATTGGGCGCAGCGGGGTTCATGTCCATGAGCGTGAAGTGGCCACCGGGCTTTAGCAAGCGGCGGGCTTCGGTCAAAATTTCGCGGGCTGCGCTGCGAGGTAACTCGTGGAAGACCAGGCAGGTGGAGACGAGGTCGAAGGAGCCTGCGGGGAGTCCGGTAGACTCAGCGGCGGCATGTTTCCAGGTGATGGCTGGGTTTGACGTGTGAGATTGCTCTTGATGCTGCTGCTCTTGATGCTGGCGGTCCCGATGCTGCTGCTCTCGATATTGAGCGATCGCCAAAAAGTACGGTGACAAATCTACCCCCGTCAGCTGCGCCCCCGGGAACGTCGCCTGCAACGCAAACGTACTCAGACCAACGCTACAGCCCAAATCTGCAATCACCTTCGGTGCCTCGGGCAACGTCGCCTGGACAATCTCGTGATAGCTCTGGCGCAGCTTTGCATCCCCCTCAGCCGTTTCCTCGGGCCAAATCCGCGCATGGACCGCCTTGGCGGCCACCTCACTTTCCATGGCGGGCTCCCAGCCAAGATTGCCCTCTTCATAGGCATGGAATGAGGTCAGGTAATAGTCTGGATAGACCAAATTGTCGTCGCGGAGGGCTGCCAGGTCTGTCTCCCAGTTCGCCGAGAACTCAGTAGCGCCGCCGCGCGATCGCAAGTCCGCCGCTTCCTTCAGCCAATAAACCCCAATGCCCTCCGCTCGCTCAATCATCATGGTGCGGGCCTTGTTTTTGGCAAAGTTCGCCAGGGGCTTGATCGCCAGCACAGTGCTCACGAGGCGGGAGGTGACGGTCGGCGGTGGAAGCTCGGTACTGTAGGTCATGGGGCCAGCGCTTGTCATCGGCGCGTCAATAAAAGGGTTGGATTAAAATTTCTCCTTTTATTATCACGTTCCAGACCACGGCTCACGCCTCACCCCCATCCCCCCTGAAACCCACTGCAGCTCAAACCCTGAGCCACCGCTAACCGCCACCCCCCAACGCCGCGAATCCAAATCAAAACCAAAGATTCGCCTTTCCCGGATGAGTCTTTCTTAAATTTACGTAACAATGGAGGAGAAGCGAGGCAAGAGAATCGGTACAACAGAGGCATGGTTCTAGACACGCAGCTACCATCACGTTCTTCCCACGAAGCCAGCTCGGCTTCCCAGGGACCCTACGAGAGTGGTTTTGATGCAGACATCGTGATCGTCGGTGCAGGCATTGTGGGTGCCACGCTGGCCTGTGCGCTGCGCAACAGCGGCCTCCGCGTCATCCTGGTCGAAGCCAAGCCGAAAACCGTTGGCCTGGGACAGCGACGGGCCTATGCCATTTCCTTAATGTCCAGCCGGATTTTTCAGAGTTTGGGCATCTGGGACGACATTCGCCCTGAGATTACGGCCTGCGATCGCATCCGCCTCTCCGACGGAGCTCACCCCAGCCTTGTGTGGCTGCGCCCCGAGGACCTCCGCCGCAGTGAAGATGTGGTCTACGTCGCAGAGCACAATGCCATGCTGCGGCCCCTCTACGATCGCCTGGAACAGACACCCACCCTCACCTGGCACTGTCCCGCCCAGGTCGAAAGCGTTGAATATCACGCGGACTGTGCCTTCGTTCACCTCAGCTCCATAAACGGTCCAAGCAACGGTCCAAGCAACGACCCCAATGACGTCACGCCCATTCACCTCAAAACCCGTCTCGTCGTAGCCGCCGATGGCGCCCAATCGCCTCTGCGCCAGGCCGCCCAAATTCGCACAAGGGGCTGGAAGTATTGGCAGTCCTGCATCGGCTTCACCGTCCGTACCGAGAAACCCCACAACAATATTGCCTACGAGCGCTTCTGGCCCAGTGGCCCCTTCGCGATTTTGCCGCTACCGGGCAACCGTGCCCAGGTCGTTTGGACGGCCCCCCACGAAGAAGCCCGACGCATCGCAGCCCTGCCAGAGGCAGAGTTCTTAGACTTGCTCACCCAGCGCTACGGCACGCAGATGGGACGCATTGAACTGGAGACCCCTCGGATCGTTTTCCCGGTGCGACTGATGCAGAGCGATCGCTACAGTCTCCATCGTCTCGCGCTCGTGGGAGACGCCGCTCACAACTGTCATCCCGTGGGGGGTCAAGGCATGAACATGGGCATCCGCGATGCAGCAGCCCTCGCCCAGGTGCTAGCCCGTGCCCACGCCAAGGGGCAGGACATTGGCCAAACCCAAGTGCTGCGACGCTATGATCGCTGGCGCAAACCCGAAAATCTGCTCATTTTGGCCTTTACGGATGTGCTGGATCGATTCTTTTCAACCCAGTGGCTACCGGTGGTTGCCCTGAGGCGACTCGGCCTGTGGATGTTGCGGCGGATTCCCTTGGCTCGGGCGATCGCCCTCGGTCTCATGGCAGGGCAGCTCGGCCGCAAACCCGTCTAGTGCTTCTGCAAATCTAGTGCTCCTGCCAGTCCGGTACCTCTGCCAGTCTGGTAACTCTGCAAAACGACAGCTGCATTGCCAAGAAATGCCACACAAAAGCACCGGGCGTTTTGCGACGATTTGGACAACGCTCCAAATCCTTCACACCAACACCCGGCGCTTACGTTTTATCTTGTACGTTTTATCTTGATTGACGGCAGCTAAGCCTGATCCGCTGTTTCCTTGACAGCCTCTTCACGGGGAACCGCTTCGAACTTATAACCCACACCGCGTACCGTCTGAATCAACGACGGCTGGCTGGTATCGATCTCAATCTTCTTCCGAATCTGACCGATGTGAACGTCCACAACCCGCTGGTCACCGACATAGTCGTAGTCCCAGACCTCCTGAATAAGCTCAGCCCGTCGCCAAACGCGACCGGGGTGACTGGCCAAGAAATGGAGCAGGTCAAACTCAAGGGCCGTCAGGGGCACCATTTCATCGTTGAGACTGACTTCACGACGAATCGGGTCAATGCTCAGGCCTTCGTACTGTAAGCACTGTTGCTCAGCTGCTGTGACTGTGCGCTGGCGCTTGAGAATCGCACCCACGCGGGCACCCAGCTCACTCAAGCCAAAAGGCTTCGTAATATAGTCATCTGCGCCTTGCTTGAAGCCTTCGATCTTGTCCGCCTCATCTTCGCGGCTCGTTAGCATCAAGACAAATACGCCCGTGCGACCCTGCATTTCATTGCAGAGCGCATAGCCCGTGGTATCTGGCAAATTGACATCCAGAATGACCAAGTCAGGCTTAAACTTCTCGAAGAGAGACATGCCGTTCTTGCCGTCCTCGGCCGCCTCAACCTGATACCCCTGTTTGGACAGGAATCGGAATATAAGCGTACGGACCGCAGTCTCGTCTTCAATGATGAGGATTTTGGCCGGTGCCATAGGCTGAATCTCTGTAGATGTGGGCAGGCGAACAATGAAGAACCCGGGGAAATACTCAGGTAGCGCACTCTGCAAAGGTCAAGCTTAGGACTTCAGGAGCTTACCCTTAATATATACGGGTAGTCGATCTTCCTAGGCTAACTCCGTAGAGTTTGCAACACTTAAGTAATTCTCCACCGATGGAACGTTTCAGAACGTTTTGTCCATCCATTTCCCAAGATGGAGGTCCAAACTCCTAAACTGGCGATCTTGGGCCGCAATGGCAAAGACCAGAACATAGGGCATATCTAGACTTATGTGTATACAGATTACCCAAAAATTTATAATTCGTCCCACCACAGATTCATATTCTATTTAAATTTCAACGCTAAAGACACCGCGATAGAGTAGACCACACATATCTTTAGCGTTAGGCGTCATGAAAATTGCGGTAACAGGGGCCACAGGATTTGTAGGACAGCGGCTCGTAGAAAAGTTGTCTCAAGAGGGGCACGAGATTTGTGTGCTGACGCGTAATGTCGCTAAAGCGAAGAGCAAATTTCCCGGGGGTAAGTTTCCAAAGGTCGAAGCGATCGCCTGCGACACGAACCGTCCTGAAAGCTGGCTAGCGGGCATTGCAGGCTGTGATGGCGTCGTCAACTTAGCGGGTGAGCCCATCGCCGAAAAACGCTGGAACGACGCCCAAAAGCAAGAAATCCTGGATAGCCGCACCAAAACGACGAGCCAGATCGCCAGCGCCATTAGCCAGGCCAATCCCAAACCCCAAGTCTTGGTTAGTGGCTCCGCCATCGGCTTTTACGGCACCAGTGAGACCGCCAGCTTCGACGAAGACAGCGGTGCAGGGAATGATTTTCTGGCAGAGGTTTGCCAAAAGTGGGAGGCCGCAGCCCAAACCGTTACCGACACAAGACTCGTCATCCTACGCATCGGCATCGTCGTCGGCAATGGTGGTGCCGTGGCGAAGATGTTGCCTGCATTCCGTGCCTTTGCCGGTGGTCCCGTCGGCAGTGGCAACCAGTGGTTTTCCTGGATCTATCGCGAAGACTTAGTCAACCTGATTGTTCGGGCACTGACCGACAGCCAGATGAGCGGCACCTACAACGCCACCAGTCCCAATCCCGTGCGCATGAAAGACATGACCGAAGCCATGGGAGAAGTTATGGGCCGCCCCTCCTGGCTCCCTGTACCAGGATTTGCCCTGGAAGTCCTGCTGGGAGAAGGCGCGAAGGTCGTCTTGGAAGGCCAAAAAGTGCTCCCGAAGAAAACCCAGGCCGCAGGCTTTGAGTATCACTATGGTGACCTGAAAGCTGCCCTCAAAGACTTCCTCTAAGAACCAATCGACCCCACAGCGGTCGTTACCACTGTGGGGTCATTCACTTCAAGACTGCGTTGCCCTCAGCTGCTGGGCTTTAAGTCTTCCAACTTATTCACAACCCAGCTACTAATCCCACTGATCAGTGCTCCCGCCATCACCAACCCAATGGCAGGCATGAATAACGGCTCCCAAAGACGGTGCCAGAGATCAAAGCCCAGGGGGACATCTAGGCTGCGACCCACCAGGGCGATCGCAAACCAGAAAAAGCTCGCCAAGACAAAGAAGACATCGAGCATCAGCACAAAATTTAGGCCGCGCAGCAGTTTGTCCTTCATAGGAGCCGATTTCCCAATAACAGCCGATTTCCCACTAGCAGACTCTTTTCCAACAACAGGCTATTCAAAAATCCAGTCCTGGACTCGCTTCAGCGTCTTCCACTCAGGCTTACGCTTGAAGCCATCAGCCAAGCTTTCTTCCACTTCCTGACGCAGCTCATCGGAGATGGTGACGAGTTGGGCAGCAGTGTCAATGTGGTCGCGAACGCCTTTTTTGCCAATTTCAAGCATGGCCACAGCCGCATTGACCCGCGCTTGGGGATCTTGAGGGTTGAGCTTAATCGCTTTTGTGGCTGCCTTATAGGCCGCGTCGTGCTTATCGGCCAGCAGATAGAGCCAGGAAAGGCAGGTCCAGGCAGGACTGCTTTTGGGGGCGCGATCGCACAATTGCTTGAACGTGGGGATGAGATCCGCCACCGGCTCCCCATTTTTGTAGCGCTCAATGCCGCTCGTGAAAAGCTCTTCAGCAGTTTGGGTCATTGCAAGACAAACAGTAGGACTTCTCGTTGGGACACAATGCAGCTTTCCATCGGACCTCTATCCGACGAGAAGCAATGCGCCCCAAACCATCGACATATTGCCATGCTTTGGCCCCCGTCGGAACGAGGTCAAGGGCAAGGTCCAACGGGGAAAAAGAACTAGGCCGAGAAGGACTTACCACAACCGCAGGTCTGGGTTGCATTGGGATTGGTGAACTGGAACCCTCCCCCAATCAGCTCATTGCTGTAGTCCAGCTGCATCCCGTAGATATAGAGCAGACTCTTGGGGTCGCAAACAACGCGAAAACCATCGTAATCGTAGACTTCGTCACTGTCCCGAATGCTATCGGGTGTCGCAAAGTCCATTTTGTAGGACATGCCAGAACAGCCACCATTGGTCACTCCAACCCGAAGAAGCAGATCATCTCCTTGCTGCTCACGCAGCGTCTTGAGCTGGATCAATGCTGATGGACTAATCAAAATCCCTTTTTGCGGCGCTTGAGTCGCTGGGGTCACTGTCGCTTGGGTCATTGTGAGTAAACTCCTGCCCTTGTCTACCGTCGGCTTTCACTGTCGTCCCATTGTAACGGCTCTAATGGATTGGTAACGGCTCGACGGAGCAACGGGTTTATTCTGTAACAAGCGAATCCTTAAACAAGCGAGCCCTTAGACAAGCGAACCCTTAGACAAGCGAACCCTTAAAAAACAAGCCAGCCCTGGACTGACCACCTGCCGCAGCTCAGCCCGACAAAGGACGAGCAGCCACCGCCGTAGGTCGTTCGCAGACGGTCACTGGGGAAAGTACTCAAAAGGTACTTAATGGGAAAGGCAATGGGGAAGGAGCAATACGCCTCTGGGGGGTGCTCATTTCTAACAGATGGCAACGTTTTGGTACGAGACATAGCCCCTATTGCTAGGCTACTGAAAGTCGCGCTAAAACAGGGACCGTTTTATTCGGATCGCCTTTGCTCGTTCCGGTTTATTTCCCCTGATCTATATTTCTCAGAGCCTATGGATCGCCTGCCTTCTTCCACGCTTCGCCGTCTCAAGCAACTTCCCCAGCAGAGCCATAGTGTGTGGGAGAGCGATCGCCTGGAATTTGGTCCCCATGGTTCAGAACTGGAACTCCCCAGTCTCTATGCCGGTGGCCATGCCCACCATCAACGACGGGCTGACTGCATCATTTGGGTTGATGGTATCGAGCAAACCGTCCGAACCATCGAGGCCGTACCGCCCTCGGATGGTCCTGAAGCCTACGTGCGTGCGCTGATCAAGGCGATCGAGGCTCCCATGGAAATGCCTCAAATGCCCATGGCTCGGTTTCGTCCCCAGAAAGTAGTGGTGCGCGATCGCGAGCTGCAGTTTTTCCTGCGCGGCATCCTCAAAGACCTAGAGATTGAAGTGGAGTACCACAGCAATCTGCCGCTGATCGATGAAATGGCTCCCAGCCTGCGGCAGCTCATCGGCATGACCGAAGAAAACTTGCCCGATGAACTCTACGACCTTCTCGAAGAAAAAGCGACTCAGATCTGGACAACAGCACCGTGGAAGGAACTGCTCGATCACCAAATTCTCAAGATCAGCCTTCCTCTCTTTGATCTACCGCCTTTCTACCTCTCCGTCATGGGCAACATGGGCGTGGAATATGGATTGTTGCTCTACCGCTCCATAGACTCCCTCAAGGCCTTCCGTCAGTCCGCCATTGACAATAGTGAAAACCTGCGGATAATGCAGGAGGCCTTTTTGAATCAGGACTGTCTCTTTCTCAACTTCGAGCGCGGTGGGGGAGAGGAAGACGGTCCTCTGAACTTGATGGAACTCCTCCAGGGCAGTAGCCCCCTGGAAGACGACGACGAAATTGACATCGAACTGGGTTCCATTAACCCCCTCGAAGGCATTCGCCCCCAGCTTGATGAGGAAGAGGCGATCGCCATGATTCTGGCCCTAGAAGCCATTCATCGCTTCTTCCGTAAAAATCGTCGCCAATTTCGCAAAAATCAATTCCCCCCTTGCAGCGGCAAGTTTCGCATTGCCCTTCCGGCAGCATTGGCCCCAGAAGAGGTGACGGGGAAAACCGTAACGGTTCAGATTGAAACCTTGCCGAAATTGACCGATGAACTCTGGGCCATGAACAGCCCTGCCCCCAACAAAGTGGGCATGGGCGACAGCCTTGCGCAATTGTTGAATGGCCCCATGGAAAACATCACGCCATTCCCAGAAATTCTGGATGAACTCATCCCGCACAATGCCCTGACTTTCATCGGTCGATTGGACTGGGAAATGTATGACCTCCTGTGCGAGGCGAAGGGGCGGCGATCGCAAAAGACCCGCAAAAAAATTCATCGTAAGGGCGAGGGGTTTCCCGTTTTCATTGTGCAAACCAGCCGCCCCAAGGCCAAGGTCATGCAAGAAAAGATTGCTGCTGCTGGAGGCATCTCCGGTCTAGGCTTTTGCCCCGTCCAAGACATGGATAATTTTACGCCCTTGGAAGTGGGCCTGATTCACTTGAGTGATGGCAGCATCAATGTCTTCAATGACTATGACTTGGCCGATGCGAGACACCAGGAGACCAAGCGCCGCTGGGAGAGCTATAGCCAAGGAACAAGAGGCATCTGCGGATTTATCATTGCCACAGGGGCGACCGGCGCATCGCGGGGAGAGCTCAATCTCCGCACCATGACATCACTGTACGAAACCGAGGTACTCCAACCGACCTCAATTCCCCGCCTGTAACCAGACCTTTGAAGATAAACACCAGACAGGTCCATGGCCCAGACTGAGATGCTGGGGCCCAACGGGCTGACACAAACAGCCCTGCAACAAAAAGGTCAGATCTATAGCGATCTGACCTTTAATCATTCAAGTTTTGTGCAAGACATGGTACGAACTGAATCACAACCGCAGCTCAGGACAACAAATGCCTTTTGGCGCCATCAACTTGTCTCGACTTCCAACGTGGGTCAAAACACGATAACGCTGCAAGTAGCCAATGGAAAGAAGCAGTCCTTCAGCCACAAAATAATAATAGTTTTATTGCCCAAAAATGCTCGATAGGAATATCAATCTACCGTTGATATTCTGCCAGGAAGAACGAGAGAGCGTCGATAGCATAAACCGAAGACACTCCGACAGCAACCTAGCTCACATCTTCAGAGCCAACACCCCGTTCACTACCGCGATAGGCCAAGTTTTCCAACGTGCCAAACCGACCGCTGGCGCGGTAAGCCACTTGCTCAACACCCCGCTCACTACCGCGGTAAGCCAAGCCATCCCAACCATGACCGAAGCGACCACTCGCACGGTAAGAAATAAGCTCGCCCCAAGTGCCCAACCGACCGCTAGCACGGTAAGCAACGTGCTCGACCCCCCGCTCACTACCGCGGTAAGCCAATACATCTTGCATACCCGTACCAAACCGGCCACTGGCACGATAAGACTGCAACCATCCCGTATCAAATCGACCGCTAGCGCGGTAGGCAACGGCATCAACAGGAGTCGTTGACTGTTCAATTTGAGACAGGTTATTAGAGAGTGAGGCGTTGACAGCAAAGATGGATGCGATCGCTGCCGTACCGAGCATTGGGAGGGCGAAAATGCTCTTCTTGATGTTGTGGAGTGACATGGGCTACCGCGTCAGTTTGTAATCTCGACTACCCATATCTACAGAGAGCTTAAGTAATGTCCGGAACTCCATGTATTTTTTATGCCGACAAATAACTCAAAACACTTAGCAGGGTGATTCGCACGGTTTATGTATTTTTTATATAGTTTCAAGCCCCGTTTTATCTCCGTATAGATACGGGGTTTTGAGGGCTCAGCCTTTGGGTCAATGGTGCTATTGGGCTAAGGAGGCAGACAGAAATATCTTGCCCACCGGACTGCAACATCGCCCAGCCCTCGCCTGCTGACATCGCAGTGGGCGAGGACTGAGCAGAGCCAAATCCAGCAGCCGAAATGCTCCCTTGATGTTGAGCCAACAACTTAGAGAAACCCAGACTTCTTGGAGAAACCCAAACTTCTGGAAACAGCCCATGCAAAAAGCGGACTCCGAGAACGGAATCCGCTGATTTGAGCGTGAGTCAGTTTTAAGTTGCCTTGTTCTAGCGTGGCGCCGTTAGCTTAGCCCCGAGGGTTCACTAGAGCGGAGGGCTCACTAAAATGACAGCGGCCCAGATGCTTTTGGGCTAGACGTGGGCTGCATCCACCAACTTATCCCAGCCCAGCTCTTCAAGGGCACTGTTGCGGCGTAGGGGACGGGTAACCAATTCCAGGATATCGCGGGCATTACCAAAGCCATGGAGTTGAGCAAAGGTGAATTCCACCGACCACTTGGTGCTGATGCCGCGTGCTTCCAGTGGGTTCGCATGGGCCATGCCTGTGATCACCAGATCGGGCTGAAGCTCATGAATCCGCTGAATCTGGTTGTAGTTGTCAGGCTTTTCAACAATGCGTGGCAGAGGAACCCCCATTTCCTGGCAGGTTTTCTCCAGTAGCGCCAGTTCTGCCCCTTGGTAGCGCTTATCCATATAAGGAATACCGATCTCAGGGCAGGTCATCCCGCAACGAATCAGGAAGCGTGCCAGAGAGACTTCCATCAGGTTGTCCCCCATGAAGAAGACAGACTTGCCGCGCACCATTTGCACGTAGTCGTCGATGCCCGCCCAGATTTCTCGCTCACGAACTTCAAGTCCTTGGGGCTCGATCTCAAGGACAGAGCAGATTTTCTCGACCCAGGCCCGGGTGCCGTCAGGTCCAATGGGGAACGGTGCTCCAATGACTTTGCACTTACGGCGGCGCATCATCGCCGTCGCCGTTCGAGACAGGAATGGATTGACGCCAGCAGCGTAGTAGCCAGGTTTGACAACCGGGAGTTCCGTATATTGCTTCGCTGGAAGCCAGCCAGACACCTTAATGCCCTGTCGCTTGAGCTCCAAGTTAAGCTGGGTCACAACGGGGTCCGGCAAGGAACCGAAGAGAATCAACGGGGTGTGATCAACATAGGGGCTTTCCTCATCGGCAGCCGCAGGTTGGGCAGACTCGTCCTGAGACTTAGCTCCACCGAAGCTGAGGAGTTGCTTCAGGTTCGGCCGCTCTGACTTCTCCGCAGTTTCAGCTTGAATCTGAACCTTGGGCTCTTCCTCGGGGCAACGCATGGCCATGGAGGCCAGAACAGTATCTTCACCCTGGGTAAAGGCGTAGTCCAGGCCATTGGCCCGCGCCACAACGATGGGCACACCGATCTCGGCTTCGAGCTTAGGCGCGATGCCTTCGAGATCCGTTTTGATGATCTCCGTTGTGCAGGTTCCGATCCAAACAATCACGGAAGGGTTGCGATTATTTTTGATCTCTAGGCAGAGACGCTTCAGTTCTTCGTAGTCGTTGAGCTTGGCGGAGATATCGCCTTCCTCCAGCTCAGCCATGGCGTAGCGTGGTTCTGCAAAAATCATCACGCCCATGGCGTTTTGCAGGAAGTAACCACAGGTTTTGGTGCCGATGACCAGGAAAAAGCTGTCTTCGATTTTTTGGTAGAGCCAGGCAACGCAACTGATGGGGCAAAAAGTATGGTAGTTGCCAGTTTCGCATTCAAAGTTGAGCGCTGACGGGGTCTGTGCAGTAGTCATGGCGGTTAAATAAATTTGAAAAGAATCGGAGTAGGGGCGGGCTTAGCTCAGGTCTCTGGTTCAAACCCAAATTTTTCAATTAAAACCCGCCCAACGACATCGAGGCATCGCACCTGAGAATGGCGATCGCATGAGTTCAGGGCGGGTTTGGACAGGTTGCGATCGCGACGGATCAGACCATCATCAAATCCAATTCTTCTTCCTGCTTATCCCCAGATTTCTTGGCCTCGGGAGGATTGAGGTAGAAGTCGGACAGTAGGCTAAACAACTCACGATCCGCTGCATCTTGAGGCACAACACCTTCGGGCTGAGCCAAAATTTGATCCGCAATGTTGAGGTAGTAATCGCAGATGTAGCTCAGGGATGGATCATCCTCTGCCATTTCAAACACCGTCTTACCCTTCACCCGAGACACGCGGATGTCTTCGATCAGAGGCAGAATCTCTAGCACAGGGATGGGAACAGTCTCGATATACTTATCGATCAGGTCACGCTTGGAGGTGCGGTTGCCGATCAAACCGGCGAGACGTAGGGGGTGTGTGCGAGCTTTTTCACGCACGGAGGCTGCAATACGATTCGCAGCGAACAACGCATCAAAGCCGTTGTCCGTGACAATCATGCAGTAGTCGGAGTAGTTCAGGGGAGCCGCAAAGCCACCGCAGACCACATCACCCAGGACGTCAAACAAGATAACGTCATACTCATCAAAAGCGTTCAGTTCTTTCAGCAGCTTGACGGTTTCGCCCACAACGTAGCCGCCACAGCCCGCCCCAGCAGGGGGGCCACCGGCTTCGACGCACTTGACACCACCGTAGCCTTCATAGATGACATCCTCAGGCCAGATGTCCTCATAGTGGTAGTCGCGCTCCTGCAGCGTGTCGATAATCGTTGGAATTAGAAAGCCGGTCAGCGTAAAGGTGCTGTCGTGCTTCGGGTCACAGCCAATTTGGAGCACCTTCTTGCCGCGTTTCGCGAGGGCGACGGAAATATTGCAGCTCGTGGTGGACTTGCCGATACCACCTTTACCGTAAACCGATAGTTTCATGGGCGTCTCTCTATCCCGCTGGAAGCGTATCGCTATATTTGTAAACTGTATTTTTAAAACAGCTTCTTACTGATCGAAATTATTGGTGACTGGGGTAGAGATTGAAAGGCGATCGCAAAATGACTTAATGCATTGCCACAGACTCCGAAGCCACATCGTCTAAAGAAAGATGCGGTTTCTCACCAAAAGCAGAGCAAAGACATCAACCAATGTAAAGAATCGACAATAATCCCACCGAAACTGGCTCAGGCACAGCACAGGGCATAATCCGAGAAAAGCAAGTGTGGAGGGGCTTTCCAGCGGTTGTCATCCCCCAAGAAACATTCACAGCAGAGAACGTGCTGCCCAGAGCATCTCAAATTAATTCAATTCCCTGCGGCCTCACAAATAGAGACCTTTTTGCCATCGATTCATGAAGCTGCTCCTATCAATATTTCCATTCAATAAGCAACATCAAAAAACTTAGGCTTATATTTTATTAGCGCAACACGGATGACATGGTGCCCCTGCTGAGATCCGGCAGGGACCATGGTCGATCGTTCTGGCAGATTGGGGGGCGAGGCATCCCTCAAATCTGCTCCAAGTCTATGCCCCAACCTATGCCCCACGCCTACGCCCCCATGACTCATGTCCACTTCAGTCAGCGGGCGGCGTCTCCCGAAGCGTCAGGGCAAACAAACCCGTGAGGATCGTGAGCACGCCCGTAATCCAAAAGGGGGCGCGGTAGCCGATGCTCACCAGCACACCGCCAATGGCGGGCCCAATGGCGTTGGAAATGCTCAGGAAAGAGGAATTAATCCCGAGGACTTCGCCCTGTTCCTGGCGATCGCTCCGCAGGGACAGCAGGGAATCGATGATCGGCATGGGGAACGAGTTAATGGCCCCGAAGATGCCCAGCAAGACAAAAAAGGCCGTCAGGTTCGGCAGCGCAGGCATGAGCAAAAACGTGATGCCCCTTGCCACGAGTGCTCCCGAAAGGATCCAAATCAGTGGAAAACGCTTGCGTAGCGGGTCGAGTCCAAAGATTTGGGCAATGAAGCCGAGAATACCGACTACCGCGAAGGCGATCGCCAAGCCCTTGGCATCCTGACCCAGCACATTGATAAAGAAGGGCTGAAAAGCAAAGGCAAAGATCGTAAACGTTGAGCCGCTGAGAAAGGTCATCAGGAAGAGGCGACCCACTTTGGGATGAGCCAGCGATCGCACCACACGGCCTAGGCCCAACATATCCCAGCTCAGTTTGATTTGGGCTGAACGCTGGGTATGGGTTTCAGGCAGCACTAAGAACGTGAGAAGAGCAGCGATCGCCGCAATCACCGCCGAGAGCATAAAGCTCATGCCAAGGTTCGACACACCCGGTAGCGTCGGCAGTTGTTGCGCTAAGTAGCTAAGGGCCGGTCCCGCAATAAACCCCAAGCGAAAGGTTGCTCCAAACACGCCAAAGGCTTTGGGCCGCTGTTCCGGTGTTGTCGTATCGCTAATCGTTGCCAGGGCGATGGAGTTGTTGCCTCCGGTAATGCCATCGAGAATGCGGGCACAGAAGAGTAACCAAGCAGCGGCGGCGTATCCGGCCATGAGATTCGCGACGACGGTGCCGAGCAGACTGATGATCAGCAGCGGGCGACGGCCCATGCGATCGGAGAGTCGGCCCAGAATCGGTGTGGCGAGGAATTGGGCCGCAGCATAGCTGGTCGTGAGCAGGCTGGCTTGGAAGTCGCTGAGGCCAAACTGTTTGGCGAAGGGGTACAGCGTCGGGATGATGATCGTGAAGCTGACGGAGTTGATGAAAGCGATGAGGGTAATGACCCAGAACTGAAAAGGAAGGTTGAGGGGGCCATTGCGTTGCGCCATGAGTTGCGATTCAAACCGGCAGATAACTCTGGGACCATAGCAAATTGCACGATGCAATGGTTCTATCAAATTGCACAACCTACCAAATGGCACAACCTACCCAATGGCACAACCTACCACCAACTCCCCAACAGCACGTAGGGAGCCCAATAGATAGGATGCTTGTATATGGGGTTTTGAAGCAGCATTCGCTGGGCCTGACGCAGGGCATCCGCACGTCCAGTGCCCGGTTGCTTCAGCGCTTGGTAAAACTGCTCCATAAAAATTGCCGAGGCTTCATCATTCACAGCCCACAGCGTTGCCAAAGTACTCCGGGCCCCTGCTTTAAAGGCAACGCCCGCAAGGCCCAGGCTCGCTCGGTTGTCCCCAACGGCGGTTTCGCAAGCGCTCAGCACAAGCAGCTCAGGGCCAGGGTTGCCTCGATCACTGCCCGATTGGATCAATGTATCCAGCCCACCCACATGAATCAGGGAATCCCAGGCCAGCAAGAAGGTCTCCTTGGCCCGGGAACTGAATTGGCCATGGGTTGCCACATGCACAATGGCAGGGTCCTGCTTGCGCAGGTAGCTTCGAAAATTCGTTTCGGTAAAGGCTTGATCTTGCAGGCGCTGGCTCTTGGGAAACTGTTGCCCAATGTCGGCAAGCTCTTGGCCGACCTGAGGCAGAGCCGAGAAGCCTTGCCTCGGCTCACTGATACCGACAGCCAGAAGATTTTGCAACTGATCGGCGCTGAGCGCAGGGGTATCTTTGAGGCGCAACCGTGGAATCAGCGCAACGCGGTAACGCTCCACCAGGTATTGTTCACCATCATGCAGAGCCGCCATGGGAATATTTTGCAGACTGCCATCCAGGGCAAAAACCAGGGTTTTCGTATGGTGAGCCGCGAACTCAGCTTCCATCGGGCGAATCAGTTCATCGTAGAGTTGCTGACTCGGCTTCAGAAAGCGCCGTCGGCTCCGGATAACCAAGGTCCGGCGCAAATTCTCTAGCTGTTTATCAAGGTCAACCTGAGCAATATCGGTGCGATAGCGTTGGATCGGCTGATTAGGAAAATTAACCAAGATTTCCACGCGATCGCGCAAAACAATGAATCGCAAAATCGCAGCGTCGGGGTCTAGGTCCGTGACAGGGAGCTGGGTGGGAGCATCGTTGCAGAACTCTCGCAGAAAGTCCTCCAGCTCCATCAACTGCAGATTTTCCATTAATTGCTGGGCTTCTGTGGAAGGCGATGACGCAATGGGCTTGAGCTCAATTCCCTGGAGATCTTCCACCAGTTGCTGGGCCTCATTGAGTTGGCCCTCGGCAGAGGCGTCTGTATCTTCTAGTAATAGACTGATCAGTTGTCGATACAGCGGCTCAATATCCTCCTGAAAGGAATATTGAAGACCGGGCTGCATGGCAACGAGATCGCCCCGCAGACTGTTTAGGTGAATCACAGCGGCACGATAGGCTGCGATCGCCCCTTGCCGATCATTCTGTTGTAGCTTGATATCGCCCAACTGCCCCTGCCAACGCCAGAGCATATCCCGAGCGTGAAGTGCCTGGGCAATCTCTAGAGCGGCTTGGGTATTCTGCGCTGCGGTCTGCCACTGCTGCTGCAATCGTTGTATTTCTCCGAGGCTACCTAGGGCATAGGCTCGACTACGGGGATCACCTAGAGTATCGGCGAGGTGTAACGTCTCCGTCGCAATCCGTTGAAATATTGGTAGCTGAGAGGTGCTCGGGGTTGCAGTCCCTGAACTTTTAGTCAGGAGTTGAACGAGCCGAATCCGCTGATATAGCGTCGATTGCCGCAGAGGGAGTTGAGAGAGCTGCTCCAAGATATCGGGCCAAAGTGCCTGAGATTGGGACCACTGGGCTTGTTTTCCATACAGTTCTAGCTGAGCCAGCTTGCCCTTGGCCTGTAGTTCTGGGCTGCGGAGACTTATTGCATCATCAACAACTTGCTGATAATAATTCATCGCAGTTTCAGGCTCATCATTGGCCTGGGCCAAGTAGCCCAAGCTCAGCAGGAGAGAGGGAACTTTTTGACGCTGTTGAAACTGTTGCGCGAGGCTTAAGCCCTGCTCCAACTTCTCCTTAGCAAGAGGAATCTCGCCCGTTAGACGGAGGAGCTCTCCCCAGCGTTGCAAAGTGGTGATTTTGAGCGGAGCCAACTTTGCGGACAGGTTCAGCTCCTGATCAACTGCTGCCAGTTGGGCGATCGCCCGACGATAAAACCCCAGCCTTTGCAGTGCCTGAGCTTGGTTGAGCCGACTACGCACCCTGCCAACTTCATCCCGAGCTTGGCGGTACGCTGCCTCGGCTTGCTGCCATTGTTCCAGAGCATCCTCACCGTTTCCCATCGCCAGTGAAAGACTGCCCTGGGTATTCAGAGCTTGTCCTAAAGCCGTTGCATAGGTTGCGGTCTCCTCAGAATTCTGGCCCGTTTGCCGATGGGTTTGTTCGTATTGAGATAACAGCTCCAGCCCAGATTCAATCAAACGTTGAGCCTCGGTCCATTGGCCCAAATGCTGGTGCTGAATCGATGAATTGGACAGCAGCTGCACTTGTTCTAGTATTCTCGCTCGACCGATCGAGGGGTCGCCCGCTTCCATCGCCTGAACGGTTAGACTCGAGAGAAGATGGCTCAACACCAAGCCAAGGGCAAAGCCGAGGGCCAGACAACGACGACGAAATTGGGGCCTCAACCATGATGAAAGTCTGAGTTCCATGGTTTTATCTCCTTGCCCTGCGACAGGTCGCTGCAGCCCAAAACGAGGTGCCAGAGCCTGGAATCGCAGCCACCAGCTGCACCTGCCCCCGCTGATTCCGCCGCCAGCGGTTCGCTTCCCGCAGTCCCTCTCTGGGCAGGGAGCCTGGCGATAAGCCAAGACGCAACGGGAGGGAAGAAGCAGAGGAAGCATTGTCGAACAGCTGACCTGACGAAAACATCGTCGAAACCTCAGGTCGCAGATCATCCAAAGGCGTATCATCCGCCAGGCTGAGCTGGGGACTGGGCACTAATCCCCCACGACCTGTGATCACAAAGCGGCTTTCCTTGGCTATATCCCGGGAACACTGCTGACTCAGCAGGTTGTAAGGATCAACCAAGCGTCCATCCAGATCAGTTGTTAGAGCATCTGAAGAGAGATAGGATGCGGATAGGACAGGGCTCACCGTTTCTCCACTGGCACGGGGTTGTGCATTATTCGGGATAGGGGATGGTGCAGGCGTTGGTATAGAGACCGGTGTCGGTGTCGGCGTTGGTAGCGTTGTCGGTGTTGGTATAGATGCCGGCGTCATGGTCGGTGTCGGTGCAGGCGTTACGATGTCGGGCAGCCCAGCATCAATTTGATTCAGAGCATTCTGGATGCCGTCTGGGACAGAGGTATGAACCGCAGGCTCTTGATTGAAATTGACAAGACTCAGAACACCGCTGAGATCGATGGGGTTGAACTGAATGTTTGCGGTCGCAGCAAAGGGATCAAACTGAGCTCGGGCTCGAATGTCGTTGTCAGAGATGGATAAGGCTTCCAGGAGCGGCGTCACGATTGTGATCGTTCCCCCCTGCATGGCTCCGGTTGCATCACCAATTGCTGAAATCAGACTGCCATTGTCGAGCTGAATTTGCTGACTCATATCCAAACGGATATTGCCCCCTTTTTCGAGCGTGCGAGTACTGATTTCCGAGTTATCCAACAGAAGAGCTGCTGCTGTGATTGTGATATCGCCAATGGGGGAATCTTGATTGGCGATCGCCAGAATCTTCGACTGATTCTCAAGCGTTACCTGCTCTAAGGCATTAATGGTGAGGCTGCCGCCGGGACGATTGCCATTGACAATCGTCTGTATCTCAGACTGATCAGAGGCTGTCAATTCACGCGCATTAATTTGGACATCCCCTCCGGCTCCATCATCATTACCAGTGGCCTGAATAATGCTCTGGTTTCCGAGTACGAGCGCTCCATCAATGTCGAGTTGAAGACTGCCACCCTGGGCGTCTTGGTTAGCAACGGTGCGAAGCACAGAATTACTATTAATTTGAAAATTATTCCGTGTACGGAGATTTAATTGTCCTCCGATCGCATCATTTAGGGCGATTGCTTGGATTGCTGATGCATTGGAAAACAAAATATCACCGGCCCGAAGGCTGATGTCATTCCCCGTAAAACTGCCCGACACCTCGGACTGAATCGATGATCCGTTGAGGATGATTTCATCTTCAGCCGTCAGCCGCAGGGGTTGGCCAACACCGGAGGAGACCAGCGTACGGAGCTGAGAATTGTTCAGCGTTATCGATTGCCCCCGTGCCTGGAAGACGGGACTCGAAAAACCAGTCGCCAAGTCAATGAACGAATTATTGAAGGCGATCGCTGCAAAAGCACTGACGGAATCGTCGTTGAATGCCCAACCGTCAGCCGTGGGCGTGATAGGAACAGTATCCGCCCCCCCAATCCCCCCAAGCCTGAGATGCCAATTATTACCGAGTTGGAAGCTGGTCTGATCAAAGGTGACAGGCCCGCCGAGAAATCCGAGGGTACGCCCAGTACTTGTGTTGCCGCCAGTGTTCACCGTCAGCCCTGTCACTGTGATTGCGACAGGATTACTGTTAAAGCGCAGGCCTGTAATCCCCGTTATGGCTGAGATATCCGACGGCGAGAAGATGGATATCGTATCAGTCGCACTGTACTCCTGGACCAGCCGACCAAAGGGGTTAGGAGCCCCGAGCAGGAGCGTGTCTTGAAACCGAATACTGTCAGCGGTGCTGGCGAAAAACGAACCGGATAGATCGAGAATGGCATTCTCAAACTGAATACCACCGGGGTTGATGAGAAATAGATTTTCCCCATTAATGAGTTGCAACTGCCCTCTAATCGTTGAAGGGTCTCCCCCCGTGACTCGAGTGAGGGTATTGGCAATGCCGCCACTGTCCAAGGTCACCGTGACGCCGGGCTCGACATTGAAGTCCTGAAAACTGTGAAGTAAGTAATCCCCCGTAAGTGGGGAAGCGCTGCGAATCGTGCAGTCAGTCAAGCAATTACTCGACCCGGTGATTTGGCTACCGGGCGTCATGCCATCAAGGGCGACAGGAAAAGCCAGCGCCGCTGCCTCAAACAGATTTAACGTGAGCAAGCCCAACGGAAAAACCAGCAGTGCTGGCCATGGATGGGCTGAGCAGTGCTGGGCTAGTCTGGGCTGAGCTAGTCTGGGCTGAGCTGAATTGAATTTGGAGAACAGCGGCTTAGGAGGGAGCATTGCAGCATCATTGCGATTGAGCTCAAGCGTTCTGGTGAACGTCTCCCCTAAGATTCCCGGATTTTATACCGCTGTCTCCATATTGAGTTGGCTTGGCTTGCCAGTTATGGCAAATCGGTGTGGCCCATGAGGTAGCGATCGCACTCCCGCGCCACACCCCGACCTTCATTGAAGGCCCACACCACCAAGCTCTGACCCCGACGACAATCCCCCGCCGCAAACACACCGGGAACCGCCGTGGTGTACTGCTCATGCTCCGCCTTCACATTGCTGCGGGGATCGGTTTCTAGACCCAGCGCCTCAATCAGCGGCTGCTCGGGACCCAGGAAGCCCATGGCCAGCAGGACCAGTTGCGCAGGCATAATTTTCTCAGTGCCCGCAATGGGCTGGGGCGAGAAGCGACCCTGCTCATCTTTTTTCCATTCAATCTCAACCGTGTGAACCGCTTTGACGTTGCCGTCCCCATCGTTTTCAAACTTCGTCGCGGTCCGTAGATAGGTCCGAGGCTCATGACCAAACATCGCCTCGGCTTCTTCCTGGCCATAGTCCATTTTGTAGACCTTGGGCCATTCAGGCCAGGGATTATTCGCCGCCCGCTCATTGGGCGGTTTGGGCATAATTTCAAGCTGGGTGACGCTGGTGGCGCCGTGGCGAATGGACGTGCCGACACAGTCCGTCCCTGTATCACCACCGCCAATAATAACGACATCCTTGCCCGCAGCTGAAATGTAGTCCGCTCCGGGCTTACCGTCGAGAACAGCCTGGGTATTGGGCCGCAGGAAGTCCATGGCAAAGTGGATACCGTTCAGCTCGCGACCTTCAATGGGCAGATCACGGGGGCGGGTGGAACCCGTACAGAGAATGACGGAGTCAAAGTCATTGACGAGCTGCTCGGAGGAGATATCCTTGCCGATTTCGGTGTTGCAGACGAACGTGACTCCTTCCGCCTGGAGCACATCCAAACGGCGCTGGACGACCTTTTTCTTGTCCAGTTTCATGTTGGGGATGCCGTACATCAGCAGACCGCCGGGGCGATCGGCCCGTTCGTAGACCGTGACCCAGTGACCGGCGCTGTTGAGCTGGGCGGCGGCGGCAAGGCCTGCGGGGCCAGAGCCGACGATGGCAATTTTCTTACCCGTCCGTTTCCCGGGCAACTGCGGCGTAATCCAGCCCTCTTCCCAGCCTTTCTCGGCGATGGAGTACTCAATGTTCTTGATCGTCACCGGTGGGTTGGTGATGCCTAGAACACAGGAGCCTTCGCAGGGGGCGGGGCAAACGCGCCCGGTGAATTCAGGGAAGTTATTGGTTTTGTGGAGGCGATCCAGCGCTTCTTTCCACAGTCCCCGGTAAATCAAATCGTTCCACTCAGGCACCAGATTGTTGACTGGGCAACCGCTGGCCATGCGGTTGATTTCCATGCCCGTGTGGCAGAAGGGTGTGCCGCAATCCATGCAGCGAGCGGCCTGGGTTTGCAGGTCCTCATCGGGCATATGGAGATGGAACTCATCCCAATTGCGAACGCGATCGAGGGGGGAGACCTCATCGGCCACCTCGCGCAGATATTCCATGAAGCCGGTTGGTTTTCCCATGATCTTTGTCGTACTTTTTAGAGATTGATTAAGTGAAACGGAATACTCATTGTTGAGGTATTGAAATATCTGGCCCTCTCCCTAAATCCCTCTCCCAATGTTGGGAGAGGGACTTTCGACTCCCCTTCCCCCAACATTGGGGGCAAGGGGCTGGGGGATGGGGGCGGCTGTTGGTTACGACCCACCAATGCGGCTGATGTCACGGGCATTTTCTTCGAACGCTGCTGACAAGGCCTCATCATTGCTGAGACCTGCATCCAGCGCAGTCTTGATATGCTGCAACACCCGTTTGTAGTCGCGGGGCATGACCTTGACGAATTGGCTGACGGATTGGTCCCAGTTGCTGAGAATGTGCTGGGCGCGATCGCTCCCTGTCAATTCCCGGTGCCGCTCGATCATCGCCTTCAAATCGCGAATCTCCTCCGCATCTTCCAGCGATTCTAGGTCCACCATCTCCCGGTTACAACGACTGGGGAAATCACCGGAGTCATCCAGCACATAGGCAACACCACCACTCATCCCTGCCGCAAAGTTACGTCCTGTCCCGTTGAGGATGACCACCTTACCGCCAGTCATGTACTCACAACCGTGGTCACCAATGGCTTCGACCACCGCATGAACACCGGAGTTGCGCACGCAAAAACGCTCGCCAACAATGCCGCGAATGTAAGCCTCACCGCCGGTGGCACCGTAGAAGGCAACGTTGCCAGCGATAATGTTCTCCTCCGGCACAAACGTCGATCGCTGGTCAGGATAGAGCACCAGCTTGCCGCCGCTGAGGCCCTTGCCAAAGTAGTCATTGGCATCGCCCTCTAGCTGCATCGTCACGCCCTTGGGAACAAACGCGCCGAAGCTCTGACCTGCGCTCCCCTGGAAATGGAGCTGGACCGTATCCTCCGGCAAGCCCTCCCAATGGCGCTTGGTGATTTCGTTGCCGAGGATAGTGCCGACAACCCGATTGACATTGCAGATGGGCAGCTTAGCTTGGACCTTCTCGCCGTTCTCGATCGCAGGCTTGCAGATCTCCAGCAGCTGGGTCATGTCCAAAGATTTCTCTAGACCATGGTCCTGGGGAATCTGGCAGTAGCGACCAATCTCGGGACCGGCTTCCGGCTGATAGAGAATCTTCGACAGGTCGATGCCTTTGGCCTTCCAATGGTCCACCGCCTTCTTCGGCTCCAGGGCATCGGTGCGACCCACCATTTCGTTGACGGTGCGGAAGCCCAGCTCCGCCATAATTTCGCGCATTTCCTGGGCGATAAACCGCATGAAGTTGGCGGCGTATTCCGGGTCACCCATGAAGTTCTTACGCAGCTTGGGATCCTGGGTTGCAACCCCAACTGGGCAAGTGTTCTTGTGGCAGACACGCATCATGATGCAGCCCAGCGTCACCAGGGGAGCGGTGGAGAAGCCGTATTCCTCAGCGCCGAGGAGGGTGGCGATCGCAATATCCCGCCCTGTCTTCATCTGACCATCCGCTTCCACCGCAATGCGGCTGCGCAGATTGTTCAGCACCAATGTCTGGTGGGTCTCCGCAATGCCCAACTCCCAGGGCAAACCAGCATGCTTAATCGACGTCTGGGGTGAAGCCCCGGTACCGCCGTCGAAGCCGGAAACCAAGACCACATCCGCGTGGGCCTTGGCGACGCCCGCTGCAATGGTTCCAACCCCAACCTCAGACACCAGCTTGACGCTGATGCGTGCATCCCGGTTTGCGTTTTTGAGGTCGTGGATGAGCTCCGCCAAGTCCTCAATTGAGTAGATGTCGTGGTGGGGCGGTGGCGAAATCAGGCCCACACCGGGCGTGGAGTGGCGCACCTTGGCGATCCAGGGATAGACCTTACGACCGGGCAACTGGCCGCCCTCACCGGGCTTGGCACCCTGGGCCATTTTGATTTG